>JBGTSD010000026.1:0-33549 GCA_041940385.1 Phycisphaerales bacterium
AGCGCCAGCAGGATGGCGCCCACGAGCCGGTTGAGGCGCCGCCCCGTCGCCATGATGGGCAGGCAGAGCGCCGCGATCACGAGCATCACGGGGATGTCCCTCACCATGACCTCGTGCGATACACCGACCGGGGCGATCATCGACGTCGCGCCGAGGATGAAGAGGATGTTGAAGATGTTGGAGCCGACGACATTGCCCACGGCGATGTCCGGCTGTTTGCGGATAGCCGCGACCACCGACGTCGCGAGTTCGGGAAGACTCGTCCCGCCCGCGACGATCGTCAATCCGATCGCCAGTTCCGAGACCCCGAGCGTCCGGGCGATCGACGTCGCCCCGTCGACGAGGAATCTCGACCCCAGCACCAGGAGGCCAAGGCCGACCGCGATGTACAGCAGATCCGCCCACAGCGGCCGCCGGCGCGCGTGCGCCGCCGTCTCACCGGGCGTCGCGCCGGCCTCGAACTCCTCCGCCACCTGCGCGCTCTCGCGCTTCGAAAGCCAGTAGAGCAGCGCCGTGTACCCGACGCCGAGCGTCAGCAACACCACACCCGCGGGGCGCCCGATCACGCCGACTTGGCCCTCCGCCAGGCCGCCGCCGAACCGCCCGCCGATCCATGCCAGCGCCGGCAGCAGCAGCGACACGCCGATCATCAGCGGCGTCTCCCGCCTGATGAACGACGCGTTGCACGCGATCGGACAGATCAGCGCCGCGATCCCCAGGATGACCGCGATGTTGAAGATGTTGGAGCCGACGACGTTGCCGATCGCGATGTCCGGCGAGCCGTTCGACGCGGCGATCGCCGACACCGCCAGCTCCGGCGTGCTCGTTCCGCACGCCACGATCGTCAGGCCGACGACCAGCGCGGATACGCCCATGCGCAGCGCCAGCGACGCGGCGCCGCGCACGAGTGATTCGGCCCCTAGGACCAGAACAACCAGCCCTGCCAGGATGAACAGGACAGGAGTCATCATGATGTGGTGCTCCGCCCGAGACTCGGGCGCGCGGCGTGCGAGCGATCAGCGCTGCCCGGCTTCTTCCTTGTACCCGTTGAGCGTTTCCTGCAGCATCGCCTTGAACTCCGGATCGTCCGTGACGAGCTCAACCGCCTTGGTCTGGATCTCGATCGCCTGATCGACGTGACCCTGCAGGAAGTGTGCCCTCGCGAGCGTGTCCAAAACCGAGGGATCCTCGCCCTTGAGCAGCTCATTGGCCCGCTCCGCGGCGCGCTGCGCGAGCGCAAGGTCGCGCTCCGTTAGCGCCGGATCGTCCACGATCCACCACGCCAGCTCATTCAGCATGAACGGCTCGTCCTTGGCGACGCCGTCCACCATGCCGGCCAGGTACGCGTAACCCTTCTCGGGGTTGTTCAGCTTGTCGCCGTCGATCATCACCCGCGCCCGGGTCATCATGACCTGGAACGCCGGGATGCCCGCGCTCTCGAGCATCTCCGGCTCGAGGCCAAGGATCTCGTCGATCGCGACGATCACCGTGTCCCACTCGCCGACCATCGCCGCCTCGTTCATGCGGTTGATGTAGGGCGTGAGCTTCTCCCGCGCCGCCGACATCGCGCTCATCTGCGCCTCTTCGGCGTCGCGCTGCGCCTTGATCTCGGCCGCGGCCTTCTCGATGTCCCACTCGCCCGCGACCACCTTCTGCACCACGCCGTCGAGCCCGTCCATCGGGTGGCCCATCCACGCGAGCTTGCCCTCGCCGTTGATGACCATCACCGTCGGGATGCCGTTCTGACCCGCCGCCTCCATGAACGCCGCGGCGATCGCGCCGTCCACGTCCTCGGCGATGCGGTACGCCATCTCATCGCCCTGCTCGAGCACGAACTCGGCGGTGGGCGTCATGTCCTCGCTCGGCCAGATGGCCACGCCGACGACGTTGACACCCTTGTCCTTCATCGTGTTGTGCAGTTCGTTGACGTGCGGGATCGTCGCGATGCACGGGCCGCACCAGGTCGCCCAGAAGTCGAGCACGTAGACCTGACCGGGCTGCCACTCGTTGATCGGCTCGCCCTGGAGCCAGTTCACCGGCGCCAACTTCGGCGCCGGATCGCCGATCGAAAGGTCGCTGGCCAGGAGCGGAGCACCGACAGCGCAGGAAATGGCGCTCGCGGCTGCCCAGACGCTCAGACGATTCCACATGCTCGGGTTCCCTTCGCGGAGTTCAATCGAGAACGGGCCTGCTCCGGAACAACCGGCGCCCGATCTTGCCCGACATGGTACGGGCCCGGGGTTTGGACGGCTGCGCGGCCGCCGGGTTCGACCCCGCGTACCCTTCTCCTGCCGATGCAACGCCGGGATTCTGACTGGCCGCTGGTTCTCGGGGTGCTCGCCAGCGCCGTGCTCCACGGCGGCATGGCGTGGACGTCTATTCAGGCGTCGGCGCAGGGCTGGCTCGACGCGCCGCTCCCCCCGCCCGCGTCGCAGACCGCCGCCCGGCTGGCGTTCGAGCCGATTCCCGCCCCGGCGGAGGATCCGGAGCCGCCACCGCCCGAGCCAAAACCGCCCGAAGAAGAAGCGGTTCGCCTCGGCATCGCCGACTCCGACGCCGACACGGAGACGTGGGTCGGCGTCCGTCCCGAGGAAGCGGGCGCCGCGGTCGGCCCGCGATCGCAGGTTGATCAGGCGGCCTTCGCGCTGCCCGCGGGCGTTCCGGACCTGCCGCTCATTTCCACGCCGCAGACCGAGCTGCCCCCCTCGCTCACCGACGCGACTCCAGCGCCGATGTCGGAGAGCGCGCTCGAAGCGCGCCCGCCCGATGCGCCGATCGGTGCGCCGGCGCTCCCCGAGCCGCAGGTGGCGGAGTCATCGCCACGCGACGAGCAGAACGCCGATGCGCTCGAAGCGCTGGAAATCCCCCAACGCGACGAAGCGATGGACGAATCGGAAGCCGAGCCCTTCACGCCGATGGTCGTCGATCCCATCGCGGCGCCCGGCGCGCCGAAGCCGGCGCAGACCGAAGATCCACTCGCCTTCGAAGTCAGCCGACCCGAGGACTCGCCTCAAGGATTGCCCCCGCCTCCCGCGCAGCCCGCGGCGCCTCCGCCCACCGTCTCCGGCGGCGTCGTCGACGAACTGTTTCCCGGAGAAATCAGCGACCGGGAGTCCGAGGCCGCGGCGATCCGCGAAGCCATCGACGTCGTCCCCGGAAGACCCGCGGCCGGAAAGGGCCTCGAGGTCAAGACCGTCCGCCCGCGCTGGTCGCACTTCACGCTGCTGACCGCCAATCCGCGCGACGCCGTCGTGCGGGTGTCGTTCAATCGGCACGGAAAAGTCGAAGAGGTCGAGTTCTTGCGCAGCACGGGCCGGGACGACGTGGACCGTCCCTTGAAGGACGCCATCTACAACTGGACCGCGACCGGCAAGGACCTCGAAGCACTCGCCCCGCCGACCCAGGGCCAGCCGGTCGAGACGGTCAAGCTTGTGTTTCGCCTGATCCTCCGAAGCTGAGCGCGGAACCGCGCGATCCGGACGGCATCCAATCCCGCCCGTGCAACACCTGCGCGCGAAGTCCGTATCAGGCCCGCCGGCGCCCTGTTTGCGCCGGTCTCATAACCCCTCCCACCGGGAGAGAAGGGACACGCCATGACGCACATTCGTTCTTCCCTGCCCGCCCTCGCCATCGCCGCCGCGACGGCCCTGCCCGCCGCCGCCGGCGTGCAGACCGAGATCGTGGACTTCTTCGCCGATGGCGAGAACCCCATCGGTATCGAGCTGGTCTTCATCCGTCCCCACCTGACGGGGCGCACGGTCGTTGAGACTCGCCTGATCCTCGATTTCTCGCCGGCCGCCGGCTACGACGCGGGCGACCTCAACCTGCTCATCACCGCGCCGGTTGACCCCGCCCCCGGCGCCGACGGCTTCATCTTCCTCAACACCGGCGACGACCTCGGCTGGTCGGGCCAGGGTTCGTTCAGCACGGTGCTGACCTTCAGCAACCTCAACGGCGTCCTTCAGCCCGGCGTCTGGACGACCAGCATGCTCGGCACGGGCGATCCCCCGCTTCTCGTCGGCACCTTCGGGCCGAATACGCGCTGGGAGATCGACACCGTCCCCGCGCCCGGCGCCGCGGCCCTCGGCGCGCTCGCACTCGGCGCCTTCACGCGCCGCCGGCGCTGATCGCGTTCCGACCATCCGATTGAACGAAAGGAAAGCGGGCGGCTCCAGCGATGGAGCCGCCCGCTCTATTTCGTTCCGATCATCGACGCCGGCTTACTCGGGCGAGCCCTTCGCCATGTCGTACACCCACGGCTCGATGGCGCGCGGGAAGTCCACCACTTCGCCCCTGGCGAAGAAGATCTCCAGCTCACGCTGCGCCGCTTCCGGCGAGTCCGAGCCGTGGATCAGGTTGAAGGAGTTCGACACGCCGAAATCGCCGCGGATCGTGCCCGACTCGGCCTTGCTGCCGAACGTCGCGCCCATCATCTTGCGGCAGATCGTGATCGCGCCCAGGCCCCGTACGGCCATGACCAGCACGGGCGAGCTGGTCATGAACTTCACGAGGCCGTCGTAGAAGGGCTTGCCCTTGTGGTCCTTGTAGTGAGTCTCGGCGGTGGACACGGGGATCTTCATCAGCTTGCAGCCGACGATCTGGAGCCCTTTGTCCTCGAAGCGGGCGATGATGCGCCCCATGAGCCCGCGCTGCACCGCGTCGGGCTTCAGAATGATCAGCGTCGTCTCCATCGGGAAGGTCCTTTCGGGTCTGGTTTTCCGGGGGCCGGGGCGGAGAGGATAGCGTCGGACCCGGCCGGCTTCGCGGCACGCGGGCCGCCCCCTGCCGCCCGCCTCCACCGTGCGATGAGAATCTGGGAAGGGCCGCGACCCTCCCTGCCGCGGGACCCAACGCAGGTCTTACCCCGCGCCGTCACAGGCGTCGAGCGCACGAGAACACCGCGTGGTGGTGCGCCATCGGACGCGTCGGTCGGGATTCCACGGACCGAAATTTGACTGCTTGGTCGCCGCAATTCTTCTTTGATCCCCAATCCGCCGCAGTTAAATTGTCTCCGCCGAACCATTGGGCTCGTGTCCGTTCTGTTCGGCGGCTCGATTGGAGCGAGCGACCATGGCGCCAGTCGCTGCGGCCGCTCCGGAAAGGGGACACTCATGTTGTTTCGATTGGCCACCTCGGCGATCGTCGTTGGCGTGGTCGCTCTGCCAACCCTCGGCGGCGGACTCTGCGACTGGCAGGAGCTTGCGCTGAATCCACAGCCCGCCGCCATCGAGCGGCAGACCATCGCCTATCACGAACCGTCGGAGCGCGTGGTCCTGATCAACGGACTCAGCGCGGCGAACAACAACACCTGGATCTTCGACGGCGCCGCGTGGATGGAGCTCGCAATCGCCGGCCCCTCTGTTCGATTCTCTTCTCAGATGGTGTATGACTCCGTCCGTGAGGAGTGCGTGCTGTTCGGCGGCACGTCGGGATCTTCCAGCCTGGGCGACACATGGATTTGGAACGGCGTCTCGTGGACGGAACGCGTGATTGCCGGACCCAGTCCACGGAACCGCCACGGCATGGCGTTCGACAGTGTGCGCGGAGAGATCGTGCTCTTCGGAGGATCGACCGCGAACGGCGCCAACAACGAGACGTGGACTTGGGATGGCGCGGCCTGGACACAGCGATTTCCCGCAACCAGCCCGCCGGCGAGATTCGGCCATGCCATGACCTTCGATGAGAACCTTGGCGTCGCCATCGTGTTCGGCGGCTCGGCGCCCGGCGTCTTGGGAGATTGCTGGCTCTGGAACGGCGTGAACTGGTCTCAGTACGCCGCCCCGGCGCAGCCGCCGGGACGAATTGGCGGCGTGATGACCTACCTCCCCCAGCAAAGAGCCACGCTGCTGTTTGGAGGGCAAGTCCCGTCGCTCAATGACGTGTGGAGATTCGAGAACGGAACATGGTCAGAGGTCACGCTGTCGGGCGGTCCCCGCATCGGGCAGAATCTTCCCATGGCGTACGACACGTCCCGAGGCAAGCTCGTGCTCTGCGGCCGGAACGATGCGCTCGCTCAGCGCACTTATCTCATCGACCTGCTTCCACTCGACGCCACGACGACGCCGCTCTCGCAGGTGAAACAGGCGGGTGATTCGGCATCGCTCGAAGTTCAGTTCGCGCCGACCAATCCGCCGATCGCGTTCCAATGGAGCCGCAACGGCGTCGCCCTCGCGGACGGTCCCGATGTCTCCGGCGCCACGGGTGCGCAGCTCATGCTCACCAACCTCACCACCGCCGACACCGGCGTCTACACCGTGCGCGTGCTCGGCCAGTGCGACGATTACGAGTACACCGCGGTCCTCACCGTCCTCTGCCCCGGCGACTCCAACGGCGACGGCATCGCCAACTTCGCCGACCTCAACCTCACGGTGTCCAACTTCAACATGGCCTGCCCCGCGCCCTGAGCGAGGTCAACCGCCGCGACCCTCGCGTCCCGGCAGCGGCGTGCGCGGCTCGGTCGTGTGCGACGTCTCGCCCCGGATCCTCCTCAGGATGTCCGCGTTGATCCGCGGATCATCAAATGCGCCGAAGTGCCCGCTCATGAACGGCGCCGCGGGCGTCCACCACGGCGTCTCACCCGGAGGAGCCGTGTTCGCTTCGCCCACCAGCGCATCTTTGGTGCGCGCATAGGGGATCAGTTCGTACGTCCGCGCCGAGTCCGCCGAGTGCAGCGCCGTCAGGAATTCTGACCGCGGCCGCATCTCGCGCATCAGCGGTGTCCAGCCGAGCGACTGCGCCATCGTCGCCCCCAAGTGCGGCGTCGCGATCGTGAAGATCCGCGCCGCGCGGAGTGCCCGCTCCCCATCCCGCACCCTCGCCGCGTCGCACGCCACCAGGCCTCCCATCGAGCTCGCCACGACATCCACCTCGACCGTCCACGCCGGGTCCTCCGACGGCAGCGCCGATTCGACCGCCTCGATCAGTCGCAGGCGTGCGCTCTCCATTGAGCGCACATCGCCAAAGGAAACCGTCACGAACGTCGCGTCCTTCAGCCGCGAGCGGAACCGGTTGCGGATGTGCGACGTCGCGATCCCCGGATCGGCGTAGCCGCCCAGCACCACGATCGGGCGCACCGCCGGCAGCGGTTCGCGGCGCATCCGCTCGAGGTCGGCGCGGGCCTCGTCCACGGTCACCGCGAACGATGGGTTGACCGGCGTGGCGCAGCCGCAGAACAGCGTCGCGATAAGCAGGCACCCTGCGAGCGTCCGCGCGAAGCCGAGCATCCACGCAGGGTAGCCGACGCGACACGGAGCTACGCCTCCGCCGTCCCCTCCGCCGGCGCAAACAGCACCAGCACCCGCAGCTCGTCCGTGATCGAGTGGAAGCGGTGCTCCACGCCCCGGCGCACGTACAGCACGTCCCCCGGCCCGACGGCGCGATCGTCCTCCCCCGCGCGGAACCTCGCGCGGCCCTCCATCACCACGTACACCTCGTCCTCCGTGTGCGGCGACTGCCCGTCCACACCCCCCGCCGGCAGCACGTACAGCCCCGCGCTCAGGGCGGGCACGCGCAGGAACTCGTGGTAGGCGCGCCCCGCCTTCGCGTGCGCCGCGCTGATCTCGACGCCGGTGAACGCCGCGGATTCCGGTTCGCGATGAGCCATGGCCGACCTCCGCAGGGATGCTAATCGAGGCAGCCCGTGCTACGCTCGTCCCGAGAGACCCGCGGGCCGCGAAGCCCGATTCACACGCGTTTCGCCACGGAGGGCAAGCGCCTTATGTCCGCCATCGCCGCAGAAGCCGGGACGGAGCCATTGACGAAGAAGCCGCGCAAGCCACGCGAGACCGCCGAGACCATGGCGGCCCGCCAGCGCGAGATCTCCGTCTCCGAGTTCTTCGCCAAGAACCGCCACCTCCTCGGCTTCGACAACCCGCGCAAGGCCCTCCTGACCACTATCAAGGAGGCCGTGGACAACGCGCTGGATGCGTGCGAAGAGGCGGAGATCCTCCCCGACATCCTGGTGCAGATCGAGCACTTGAAGGACGTCGCCGACTCCCGCTATCGCGTCACCATCCAGGACAACGGCCCCGGCATTGTCCGCAAGCAGATCGAGCACATTTTCGGGCGCCTGCTCTACGGCTCGAAGTTTCACCGCCTCAAGATGTCGCGCGGCCAGCAGGGCATCGGCATCTCCGCGGCGGGCATGTACGGGCTGATGACCACCGGCAAGCCGGTGATGATCATCAGCAAGACGGCGAAGAAGAAGCCGGCGCACGAGGTCGTCCTCAAGATGGACACCTCGAAGAACCGCGCCGAGGTCGTCAGCGAGACCGAGCACCCCGAGGACGACAAGTGGTTCGCCGACGGGCACGGCACGCGCGTCGTCATCGAACTGGAGGGCAAATACCTCAAGGGTCGCGCCAGCGTCGATGAGTACCTCGAACTCACTGCCATCGCGAACCCGCACGCGCGGATCACGTTCATCGCCCCGCCGCAGGCCGGCGACGCCGGGCCGGTGACGATCGAGCACCCCCGCGCCGTCGATGAACTCCCCGCGGAAACCAAGGAGATCCAGCCCCACCCCCACGGCATCGAGCTGGGCACGCTGATCCAGATGCTCGAGCGCACCGAATCCACGCAGCTCGGCGCGTTCTTTCAGAACGATTTCTGCCGCGTCGGGCCCGGCACGGCCAAGGACATCTGCTCCAAGGCCGGGCTCACCAACCGCACGTGGGTGAAGCAGGTCGGTCACGCCGACGCGGAGAAGCTCTACAAGGCGATCCAAAACGCCAAGATCATGGCGCCGCCGACGGACTGCCTGAGCCCCATCGGCGCGCGCGTCCTCTTGAAAGGCCTCGAGAAGGGCCTGACGCCGGACTTCATCGCCGTCTCCTCGCGCCCGCCCGCCGTCTACCGCGGGCGCCCGTTCCTCATCGAGGCCGGCGTCGCCTTCGGCGGCAACCTCCCGGGCGACGAACTCTCGCGCGTCTACCGCTTCGCCAACCGCGTGCCCCTGCAATACCAGCAGTCCGCGTGCGCCTCCTTCAAGGCCGTCGTGGAGACCGACTGGAAGCGCTACAACCTCCAGCAGCCTCGCGGCTCGCTACCCATCGGTCCCCTCGTCGTCATGCTCCACATGGCCAGCGTCTGGGTGCCCTTCACCAGCGAGAGCAAGGAAGCCATCGCCGACTACGACGAGATCCGCAAGGAGATGCGCCTCGCGCTCCAGGACTGCGGCCGCAAACTGGGCACATACCTCAACCGGCGCGACCGCATGCGCCGCCAGGGCGAGCGCCGGCACATCTTCGAACGCTACATCGGCGAGATCGCGAAGGCGTGCGAATCGATTACCGGCGACCCGGCGGGCCCGCTCTACGAGGCGCTCCTGAAAACCGCGCAGAAGAAGACGGCCGAAGCGGACGCGCTCCTCGACGAGGAAGGCCGCGTCGTGGGCAAGCGCGACCCGCTCGCCGGCGACGAGGGTGTCTTCATCCGCGAGGGCGTGGACGTTCCGGACGAGGACGAAGCCCTCGCCGAGCCGGCGCCGGCGCCGGCGCCGAAGGGCAAGCGCCGCTCGAAAAAGAGCGCCGGCGCGAAGCCGACCGGCAGCGCGAAGAAGCCCGCCGGGAGGCGCGCGAAGGGCGACGAGGCCGGGCTCTTCACGAACGGGGAGGAGTGATCCGCCATGGCGAAGAAGAAGGTTCACAAGAAGGCCGCGACCAAGGGCAGGTCCCGCGCCGCATCCACGACCGCGACGACCGAGCGCATCGTCGAGCTCGGCTCGTATGTGCGCCAGGCCGCGATGGCGACGCGCGAGGGCGACCCCAAGGTCGAGATCCCCTCGCGCACGCTCTCCAACACGAAATTCAACACCAAGAAGCGCACGCTCGAGATGGGCGACGCCACGCAGACGCGCAACCTCTTCAACGTCGGTCAGGCCCGCAAGTTCATGCAGATGCTGCTCCAGGCCGCCGCGAGCAAGGACCTCATCGAGCAGAGCAAGACCCTCAGTCTCCGCGGCATGTTCTACCGCTCGCTCCACACCATCCCCGGCACGAAGGAAAAGACCTTCGACGACCAGAGCGAGTCCGACGCCATCCTCGAAGACCTCGAGGTGCTGCTCGGGTCCATGCGCGAAGAGCTGCACGTCTTCGCCAAGAAGCGCGGCACGATGGTCGGCGCCATCACCATCACCGACTCCGGCGACCAGATCGACTGCCGGCGCATGGGCTCCGGCGGCTACGCGATCCCCAGCATCTGCGAGCCCGATGTCATCCAGTTCGGCAAGTGCGACGCCAAGTTTGTCCTGCACGTCGAGAAGGACACCGTCTGGTCGCGCTTCAACGAGGACAAGTTCTGGCAGAAGCACAACTGCATCCTGACCGAGGGCTCCGGCCAGCCGCCGCGCGGCGTGCGCCGGCTCCTGCAGCGCCTGAATCGTGAACTCAACTTGCCGGTGTACTGCCTGCTCGATTGCGACCCCTGGGGGCACTACATCTACAGCGTCATCAAGCAGGGATCGATCAATCTTGCCTACGAGAGCCAGCGCATGGCGATCCCCGACGCCAAGTTCATCGGCATCCGCGCCGAGGACTACCGGCGCTGCGAGCTGCCGCAGGAAGTCCGCATCGATCTGAACGACAAGGACATCGCCCGGGCCCGGCAAATTGCGGCCTATCCCTGGTTCGAGAACAACAAGGGTTGGCAGAAGGAAATCGCGGCGCTGCTGAAGAACGGCTTCAAGATGGAAGTTGAATCCCTGATCACGAAGGACATTTCCTACGTCACCGAGGAATACGTCCCGGCCCGCTTGAAGGCCAAGGACTGGCTCGACTGACCGATCCACGGCCCTGATCGAGGCGCCCTGCTTCGGGGTCTCCACTTGTCGCCGAATCCGGGGTACGCTTATATACTTGTTCCCTCCGGACGCCCCGCGCACATCGGACGCGTGTCGCAACGAGGGGGTTGGTTGGATTGAGTCGGAGACTCACTCGGAGGTTGCGCCAGCAATGACGGGGTCACACGGTCTGCGATCTCAGGATTCGTCATCCGCTTCTTCAGCGGGCGCGCCGAAGCCGCGCCGCCTCCTGATCGCCGACGATGATCACATCATCGCGACCGGCCTCACCGGCACGCTGCAGTCGCTCGGACACGATGTCGTCGGCGCCGCGCCGAACGGTCAGGCCGCCGTCGAGCTCGCTCGCGAGCACGCCGTCGACATGGCCATCCTCGACATCCGCATGCCCGTGATGGACGGGCTCGAAGCCGCCGGCCAGCTCTGGCGCGAGTTCAGCATCCCGACCATCATCGTTTCCGCGTACAGCGACGAGGTGTACCTCGCGGAAACCGGCGAGCGCGGCGTGTTCGGCTACCTGCTCAAGCCCGTCACGCCGGATGGCCTTCGCGCGGCAATCTCGGTCGCCTGGGCCCGCGCGGTCCGAGAACGGGAGACCGCCGGCCGCGTCGACCAGCTCGAGCAGACGCTGAAGAATCGGCAGACCGTCGAACGCGCCAAGTGGCGGCTCGTGGAGTCCCTCGGCATCACCGAGCCCGACGCCCACTCCCGCATGCAGAAGGTGGCGCGCGACCAGCGGGTCCCCCTGATCGAGATCGCCATGCGTGTCATTGACGGCGACGCCGCCGCGCTCGACCAGATCGGGCGCCGCCAGGCCTGAGTCCCTCGGCCAGGAATTACCCATCTTCACATCGCCTCTGACGTTCGACGAATCTTCGTCGCTCGGCGGCCGTTTTTGCGCGTGATCCAAGGGTTCCGGCTCTGTCCGGCGGCGACATCGCTCGGTAGTCTGCCCCCGGCAATGTCCGCGAGACCCTGGTCTCGATGGACCTGCCCATCAGACCCCGGTCGGTCGCCAGGAGCGCTTCGGAGGAGACGCTCGTGTCGCCGTCCGGGGTTCTTTGCATTTTCGGGCGGTGCGCCTTCGGAGGGCTCCATCAACGGTCGATGAGATCCGGTTGTCTGGTCCCTCAAGGGCCCACGCCGCCCGGTCCGATAAGGCGGCGGGGCGCTCTTCGCGCATCCGAAACGGTCGAAGACAAGGCCATGGTCGGCCCTGCTCCTTCGCCCGACACGATCCGCGGCCGGCTGGTTGAAGGAGCCGCCATGAACGCTTTGCGATCCCGGATCTCGCTGGTCTCGTTCCTCGCTGCCGCCGTCTCCGCGGCCGGCTGCGCAACGCAGCAGCAGCCCGCCCCGGTCGCCGCCGAGCCCGTGCCGCAGCGCCCAATCGCGCCCGCCCATCCTGTGGCCCGAGTGTCCTCCTCGGACATGGCCTGGGGCGAGATCAACGAGGGCTGGTCCGCGACCGAGACCGTCGACAACCTCATGCAGATCTCCTGGGGCCAGGACGGATCGGACTTTGATCCGGACCTCTCCCCCGATGGCCGCATGATCGTCTTCGCGTCCACGCAGCATCGCCTGACGTCGGACCTCTACGTGAAGCCCGTCGGCGGTCACGCCGTGACGCAGCTCACGAACGATCCCTCGCACGACCTGATGCCCTCGTTCAGCCCGGACGGCAAGCGCATCGCGTTCAGTTCCAATCGCAACGGCTCGTGGGACATCTTCGTCGTCGGCGTGGACGGCGGTCAGCCGGTCCAGCTCACGACCGAGTCGAGCCACGAGTTGCATCCCACCTGGTCCCCCACCGGCGATCGCATCGCGTTCTGCCGACTGAGCCCGACCTCGGGCCGCTGGGAGCTGTGGGAGATCGACGTCATGAACACCGCCGTCAGCCGCTTCCTCGGCTACGGCCTGCTGCCCGAGTGGAACCCTAAGCACGACAAGCTCGCCTTCCAGCGTTCGCGCGAGCGAGGCGATCGGCTCTACAGCATCTGGACGATCGACTACATCAACGGCGAGCCGCGCAATCCCACCGAGATCGCCAGCAACCCGGAGTGGGCGTTCATCAATCCCTCCTGGTCGCCGGACGGCGAGAACATGGTCTTCTCAGCGGTGCGCAATCCCGTTGCGGACATCGCGGGCGGCGTCGGCCCCGTGCCCTCCAGCGCTGATCTGTGGATGGTGCGCATGGACGGCTCCAACCGCATCCGCCTGACCGGCGGCGAGTACGCCGACCTCATGCCCAACTGGGGCCCGGACGGGCGCGTTTACTTCGTGTCCAACCGCGCCGGCATGGAGAACATCTGGTCGCTCCTGCCCGAGCGCTCGATCCAGACGGCGTCCTTCGAGGCGATGCCCGCATCCGATGCGCACGCGCACGCCCCGCAACCGCACGCCGCGCCCGCCGACCCCCATGCCCACGCGCATGCGCCGGCGCCTGCGTCGAACGCGCACCCGGCGCCGATGCCGGCCGAATCACACGCCGCGGCGCCGTCGCCCGAGGCCGACCCCCACCACGACGATCACACGCCGACCGTGCTTCCCCCCGTCGCCGACGCGCCGACGCACGATCCGCACGGGCACGAGCCCGATCCGCATCATTGAATTTCCGCGCCCGACGAGGGCGCTCACGATCAAGCACCGGCGCGCGGAGCGCGCCCACGACCGGCAAGGACGCCATGACAACCGCACAGCACATGCTCGCCGCCACGCGGCGATTCACGCGAGCCCTCGGCGCATGTTCGATCCTGCTGCTCGTCCTCACGGGCTGCGAATCGACGCCGCCGGAGTTCAACGCGCCGCGTGCGCTCGTCGCTCCCCCCTACTCCATCGATCCCGGGCCCGAGCTGGTCTGGGCCGTGGCGCCGCTTCTGAATGAATCTGGTGTCGCCGCGGCGCCGGCCGAACGGGTCTCCGATGCGCTCGTCGGCCAGATCGAACAGGTGGACGGCCTCGCCGCCGTGCCGCTGAATCGCAGCATCGCCGCGATGCGTTCCCTGGGCCTGAGCGCCATCTCGACCCCGGACGAGGCGATCGCGCTGGGTCGCACGCTCGGCGTGGACGCCGTCGTTGCCGGCTCGATCTCGTCCTGGGACCCCTACGACCCGCCGCGCATCGGACTGGCGCTGGCGCTCTTCATCATGCCCGGCTCACCCATGGCCTCGCCGTCCCCGGCGCCCGTGGTGGACGCCGGCCCGCCGGACCCTGTCCTTCTGCAGGCGTCGCCCGTCGAACGGCCCATGGCCGGCGACCAGTGGGACGCCCGCCCCGCCACGGTGGTCTCTGAGGAACTGGACGCCTCGAACCACGCCGTGCAGATGGCCGTGAAGGAGTTTGCAGAAGGACGAAGCCCGACTGTATCGGCCCTCGGATGGCGCCGATATCTAGCGAGCATGCCGCTGTACGCGGAGTTTGCATGCTTCCGCCTGACCGATCGTCTCCTGGACGCCGAGCGCCGGAGGATCGAGGGCTGGAGCAGGACAGAGCCACCCCGCTAGCCCGAGGCGCCAGCCGACGGCGACGCGGAAGAGTCGAGGACCGGTCGCCGTGCACGACGCCAAGCTGCATCCCATGCGTGCCGATCACCGGGCCCTGTGTGTTCCCGATCGCCCCAACGGACCGGTCCGCCCATGAGTCACCTCCCCATCGTCCAGGCGTTCCTCGGCTACCTCACCGACGAGCGGCACTTCAGCCCGTACACGGCCCGTTGCTACGGCGCCGATCTCCGTCAATACACGGAGTACGTGGCGAAGCAGGCCGCCATCGAGATGACCGACAAGGCCGAACAGCAGGCGCAGCAGCGCCTCGAGGCGCGACGCAACGCGCATCAGAACGGCGCCCCCGCGGGCGCCGACGTCGCCGGGCGCATCGGCGCCGGCAGCGTCACCGACATCGTCGCCCAGGCCGACCCCGAGGCCATCCGCTCCTATCTCGCCTACCTCGCCGATCAGCGCTATTCCCCCGCCACCATGGCGCGCAAGATCGCGACGCTCCGCTCCTTCTACAAGTGGGCGCAGCGCCGCGGCTACATGCCGACCAACCCGATGACGCTCATCCGCACGCCGCGCCAGTCCAAGCGGCTGCCCAAGGCGATCACGGTCGAGCAGATCGAACTACTCCTCTCCGCCCCGGACGACAACGAGGTGCTCGGCGCGCGCGATCGCGCGATCCTCGAGACCCTCTACTCGACCGGCATCCGCATCAGCGAGCTCGTCGGCCTCGATGTCATGGACCTCGACGACGCCGGCGAAGCGCTGCGCATCCGCGGCAAGGGCAAGAAGGAGCGCCTCGTCCCGCTGGGCTCGCACGCCCTCGGCTCGATCCGCCAGTACATGCGCCTCCTCCGGGCCGATGCGCGCCTCGGCGCCCACCTCATGACGCCCGGCGGCGGCGACCGACCCCTCTTCGTCAACAAGCATGGCGGCCGCCTGTCCTCGCGCAGCGTCCGCCGCAAGCTCGACAAGTACCTCCGCCAGGTCGGCCTCGACCCGGACATCAGCCCCCACACGCTGCGTCACTCGTTCGCGACGCACCTGCTGGACAACGGCGCGGATCTTCGTTCGGTGCAGGAGCTGCTGGGACACCAGTCGCTGAGCACGACGCAGGTCTATACGCACCTGTCCACCAAGCGCCTGCGCGACGCGTACGACCAGGCCCACCCCCGCGCCGAAGCGTCCTGAAGGGATGATCCGGAAGGTCGGCATGGGCCGGGATAGACTCCCGCCCCATGAAGACCTCCAATCTGCTGTCCGCCACCCTGCTCGCCTCGCTCGCGCTCGCCGCGCCGGCGGCGCGCCAGGCGTTCGCGAATCCCGACGAGCCCACGATCGCCACGGTCGAGCGCGACGCCACGCTCGAGAAGCTGCTCGATCTCGTCAAGGGCCACTTCGCCAATGACGAGCGCGCCATCGCGTTCTACGAGATCCAGTCGCAGGACGCGGGCCGGATGCTCGTCGGCGAGTTCTTCACGCTCGAGAATCCCAGCCAGCCCGAGGGGCAGGTGGTCTTCCAGTTCATCCGTCGCGCCGACGGCGTCTACCTGCGCACGTCGCGCTTCCCCGCCGGCTCGCGCACGGCGCCCGGACTCTGGGCCGCTCCCGCGGCCGTGCCGGTCATCCAGGCCTCCGGCCTCGACATCCTCGCCGATCTGAAGGTGACGATGGACTCCGAGAGCGAGCCGACCTCGTTCGAGGCGTCCACGATGCAGCGCGTCCCGGTCTACCTCGACCGCGCGGTCGAGATGGAGACGACGATCAGCGCCAGCAGCAACGGCGTGGTCATCCACGAGGTCGGTTACGACCCGACCGGCGCCGAGGCCTTCCGCTTCCCGGAGGGCGGCGTCGGCCAGTACCAGCGCGTCGCGCCGCCGACCGTCGAGGTCCGCAACAACGGCCTGATCGTCGTGGACCTCATCCCTTCGACGATGCCCGAGGCGCGCGTCAGCGAGCCCGGCGACAAGTTCACTGTGAACTACACGGGTTGGCTGCCCAACGGTCTGCTCTTCGACACGTCCAAGCAGGAAGGGCGCACCCCTCTGTCGATGGATATCCCCGCGCAGAACCTGATCGCGGGCTGGAACCAGGGCCTTCCGGGCATGAAGGTGGGCTCGGTGCGCCGCCTGATCATCCCCTCGGAGCTTGGCTACGGCGCGCGCGGTCAGCCGCAGGCCGGCATCGGGCCGAACTCGTGGCTGATCTTCGATCTCGAACTGATCGATGCGCAGGCCAAGCCGGCCCCGACGACGGAGCCCGCCGGCCCGCAGCCCGAGTGAGATTGAATCTCAGAGCGTCTCGGCGACGAGGCGCAGTTCCTTCCACTTCTTGAGCTTCAGGCCCAGCGTCCGCACGCCGATGCCGAGCGCCTCGGCGGTGCGCTGGCGGTGGCCGTTGAACCGCACCAGCGTCTCGACGATCGCGCGGCGTTCGATCTCCTCCAGCGTGCAGGGCGAGCCGCCTCCCGCGGCGTTCAGGATCGGCGAGGGCTCGATTATCGACGCTGGGCCGCTGTGCGACGCGGTCGCCACGGGTGCGCCGCCAGTCGCCGGGCCGGAGACCGGGCCGCTCAGCCACGGGGCGACCAGGTCCGCCTCGATGGCGCCGACGTCGCGCGACAGCACGACCGCTCGCTCGCAGAGGTTCTGCAGCTCACGGACGTTTCCGGGCCAGTGGTATTCCAGCATCCGTTCCATCGCGGCGTCGGTGAACGTCGGCGCCGTGATGCCCTCGCGTCGCGCGACGCGATCGACAAAGTGAGCGGCGAGGACGGGGACATCCTCCGCCCGCTCGCGCAGCGCGGGGATCTGGATCGGAAGGACATTCAGGCGGAAGTAGAGGTCCTGGCGGAAATCGCCGGCGCCGACGGCGCGGTGCAGGTCGCGGTTGGTTGTCGCGACGACGCGCACGTCCACCTCGATGGTCGTGCTGGAGCCGACGCGCTCGAAGGCGCGCTCCTGGAGCACGCGCAGCAGCTTGGCCTGGATGCGCGGGCTGACCTCGCTGATCTCATCGAGCAGCAGCGTGCCGCGGTCGGCCAGCTCGAAGCGGCCCTTGCGCAGTCGATCGGCGCCGGTGAACGCGCCCTTCTCGTGGCCGAAGAGCTCGGACTCGAGGAGCGACTCGGCGAGCGCCGGGCAGTTGAGCGCGAGGAACGACTCGGTCTGGCGCGGGCTGAGCTCATGGATCGCGCGGGCGACGACCTCCTTGCCCACGCCGGACTCGCCGGAGATGAGGATCGTGCCGTGCGACGCGGCGACCGTCTTGACCTGGTCCTTCACGCGCTTGATCGCGCTCGAGGCGCCGACGATGCGATCGAGGCCGCGCACGCCGGTCGGATCGCCCGCCGGCGCGAGCGTCTCGTCGGCCGTGCCGGTCAGGCGCAGGACGGCGTTCTCGCGCCGGATGCGCGCATGCTCGATGGCGCGACGGACGGAGATGATCAGCTCGTCGCCCTCGAACGGCTTGGTCAGGTAGTCGAATGCGCCGAGCTTCATGGCGCGGACGGCGGTGTCCACGGCGCCGAAGGCGGTCATCACGATGACCGGCAGGTCGTCGTCGAACTCGCGGATGTTCTCGAGCAGCTCGACGCCGGTCATGCCCGGCATGCGCAGATCGGTGACGACGACGTCCGGCCGGCGCTTCGCGACGGTCTCGAGCGCCGCCTTGCCGTCGCTCGCGGCGAGGATGGTGAATCCCGTCCGCTGGAGCGTGGCGCCGACGCTGTCGCGCAGCATTTCCTTGTCATCGACGACCAGCACAGTGCTCATGGATTCGATTCCTCGGGAGGTTCGACGGGAAGCAGCAGCTCGACCACGGCGCCGCCGTCGGGGTGATTGGTGACGCCGACGCGCCCCCCGTGGGCGTCCGCGATGCGATTGACGATGGCGAGCCCGAGCCCCGTTCCGGCGGCGCGGGTCGTAAAGAACGGATTGAACATCCGCACGATCAACTCTTCGGGAATCCCCGGCCCGTTGTCGCGCACCGACAGCGCAATCATCGGCGCCGCGCGACCGTCCTTGGCGCGCACGCGACGGCGGGCGGCGGACAGCCAGACGCGCGGCGGCTCCGATCGCCGCGCGTCCGGACGTTCCTCGCCCGCCTCCACCGCGTTCCGCACCAGATTGATCAGCGCCTGACGCATCAGCGTCGGGTCGCAATTGAGCTCGACGCCTCCGCGAGGACCGCAATCCACCGAGCACGTCGCGCCGGCTCGGTCGATCGTCGCGCGGCAGCAATCCACCACGCCGGCGAAGAGATCCTCCGCGGAGACCTCCTCGGCGCGCGGCTGCATCGGCCTCGCGAACGTCAGCACGTCCCCCACCACCGCGTCCAGCCCGCGCACCGCACGCTCGATCTTGATCGCCACATCGCGCTGACCGGGCCGATCGCCCAGGTCCTGCTGGAGCATCTCCGCGTAGAGGCGGATCGAGCCCAGCGGGTTGCGCACCTCGTGGGCGATGCCCGCGGCCATCTCGCCGAGCGCCGCCAGTCGCTCCGAGCGGCGGAGCTGCTCGTTCGCGTCGCGCAGCTCGCCCTCAAGGCGCACGACCTCGGAACGCAGCGTCTCGTGCGTCTGCTGGAGCCGGCTCGTGACGTCGTTGAACGCGCGCAGCAGCTCGCCCAGGTCGGCGGGCGAGAGGCGCGCCGCCGCGGCGGGTTCGAGCGTCGTGGGCGTGGCGAGTCCGGCCGTCATGGCTTGGTTCAGCCCTCCCGATCCTGGAAGCGGGGCGAGGACTTGGCGGCGCCGCCGTACGCGGCGACCGCGTGGCGCGACTTCACCAGGCCCGCCATGTCGTCCACCAGCGCGGCGCGGCGCGTCTCGAGCGCCAGCCGATCGCGCTCGTCCTGCTCGGCGATGCGCTGGGACATCTGCTGCAAGTCCGCCACGCGGCGCGAGAGCGAAGCGCGAACGCCGGCGTCCACCTCGCGGATCAGCTCTTCCCATCGCGCCTGCAGAGGCGCCATCTCCTCGCCGATCTGCACGATCTGATCGACGATCGTCTGGCGCTCGCCGAGCACGCGCAGCAATTCATCGGAGTCGCCGCCGTCGATGCACGCGGTCTGCCGGGCGCTGAGCTGATCGAGCGTCGTGAAGAGCTCGTGCTGGCGCTCGACCAGTCGCGCGAGGCGCGCGCCCCACTGCCGGGGATCCTCGTGCGGGGCGCCGCTCTGGCGCGGTGGGCTGCGATGCTCGGTCATCCGTGACCTTTCCTCGTTTCCGCCGGGGCTCCGCCCGGTCATTCGTGGCTTGCGTTCGACTCCGTCTGCTGCGCCAGCTCGGTCGTGGATTCGAGCCACCGCTCCCAGTGCCGACGCTCCAGCGGCAGATCGGCCCGCTGGAACGCCTCGTCGGGAAGCTCGCGGAACCGCTGCCGGGCGCGTTCGTTGGCCGTCTGCGCTTCGGCGAGCTGGCCCATCTTCGTGTACGCGTTGACGATCTGAATCATCGCGACCAGCGACGCGGCGTCGTTGGCGTATCGATTGGCCGCGGCGTCGTAGTAGTCGATCGCCTGCTCGTAGCGTCCGAGGTCGAACGCGCAGTCCGCGCGATAGAAGAAGGCGTTGCGCAGGGCGATCAGGTCCAGCTCGCTCATCCGGCGCAGGTCGCGATCAACGGACGAGTCGCAGATCTCCTGGTACAGCGTCAAGGCCTGCGCCAGCCGCTGATCGCGCAGCGCGGACAGCTCCTGGCGCTGCGCCTGGGGCATGGCCAGCGCGAGCGAGGCGCCGATCTGCGCCGAAGAGAGTCGCAGCGCGTCGGCGAGCATGTACCGGATCATCGACGCGTCGTGCGCGCCGGGGAAGCGTTCGAGGGATTCGGTGAGCCGCTCGATCGCCTGCGGGTAGCGGGCCGAGCGGTAGTAGAGCGCGCCGAGCTCGTTGAGCGCAAGGCGGAACTCCGGCGCCTCCGGCGACATGCCGCCGGCCAGCATCTGCTGGAGCATCTGCTCGCCCTCGGCGTCGTTGGCCGGATCGGTGTCCGCGAGGAGGCACTGCACCAGCGGCACGATCGAGCGGAACCGCTCGCCGGACGAGGGATCGTCGTTGATCAGGCTGCGATACAGGTCCGCCGCCATGGTGAAGTCGCCGCGCGCCTGGTGCGCCTGCGCGAGCCGGAACCGGGCGCCGAAGCGCATCGGGTCCGACGGGCGGCCCGATGCGTACTCGCCGAACGACACGATGGCCATGTCCACGTCGCCGGCGCGATCGAAGCACTCGCCCGACGCCCAGAGCGAGCGCCCGTAGACGACATCGTCCTCGATCATCGCCTTCGCGTGCTCGCGGAAGCGCGACGCCGCGATGGAGAACGTGCGCCGGATCTCGGCGCGCGTGACGGGATCGACGTACTCCCACTCGACCGTCCCCGCGGGCCCGACGAGCTTGGCGTAGAGCCGCTCGCCGATCGTTCGGTTTCCTTCGGCCATCGCGAGCAGCACCCACGCGGGGAGCTTGTGCCCCGAGTGCAGACGCTCGCCCAGCGCCGCGAAGCGCAGCGCCAGCTCCGGATCGTTCGCGCTCAGCCGATCGTCCGTGCGATCGCGCAGGCTCGCGTTCACGAGGTCGATGAACTCCGGCGTCGAGTGGCCGCGATCGGCCATCACGTCGAGCAGGCGCGTGTAGGCCTCCATCGCACGTGTGTGGGAGCCCAGCGCCGCCTCCGATTCGGCGAGGCCGAGCAGCGCCTCCGGCGCGAGGTGGCTCGCGGCGTACGACGACGCCGCCGCGGCGAACCGCTCGCGGGCCTCGTCGCGATCGCCGCGCATCGACGAGCAGCGGGCCAGCATGAGCTGAACCTCGCCCTTCTCGTCGCTGCCGTCGTCGAGCATTCCCTCGGCGCGCGTCAGGTGGGTCTCCGCCTCGGAGACCTGCCCGAGATCGAAGTACGCCCGGCCGAGCAGGCCGAAAAGCTCGCCGGCGTGATGGCCCTCGAGGTGCGTCAGCCGGTGCAGCGCGGGGAGCAGGTGATCGATCGCGGCCTCGGGATACCCGGCCTTGATCCGCAGCTCTCCCTGGCGAGCGACCGCCCACACGCGGTCGTGCTCCGTCGCCGCGTTGTCCGCGGTCAACGCGCCGAGCACGTCGATGACTTCCTGAACGTCGCTGTGGGTCAGACCGTGGTGCAGGCGCGGCTCGACCGCCGCCAGCATCTGGTTCACCGCACGCTTGCGCAGCCCGATGCGACGGGCGCCCTCTTCGTCGCCGAGCGAGCCAATCCGCCGAAGGGCCTCGTCGATCCGCCCGAGTTCGATGAGCGCCCGAGCCGTGCGCTCGATGCGCTCGGGGTCGAGGGGCTGGCCCATGCTCTCGACGCGCTCGTACTCCTCGACGATGCGCTTGCTGTTCTCCGGGTGCGCGGCGCCGTGGTGGCGCTGGGCCGCGTCGAGCGAGTCCGCGAGCAGCAGATGGAAGTGTCGGCGCTGCTCGAGACTCGTCGTGGGCGCGTCGATGTGGGGGAGGATCTCGGTGTTGAGCCGCGACAGCGCGGCCTCGGCCTCGCCCGCGTGGACGAGGCGCTCGGCGCCGTCGAGGGCCGCGGCAAGATCGAACTCCTCACGGGACGACAGCGCCGCCGCGAGTCCGGCGACGAGGAGTCCAGCGCCGAGGATCAGCGCGGGGGCCTGCCAGAGATCACGCAGCCGAGGCGGACCGGAGGCCGGCTCGGGCGCAGATTCGGCGGGGGCCGCCGCGGGTTTGGATGGCTTCTTCGCGCCGGGCTCCGCCACGCGCAGGTCCTCCAGGGTCGGTCGTCCATGACCGGCCGCTGGCTCTTATCGGGCAATCCCGGCGGCAAACTCGAACGGTTCGGGCCCGATCTGCGCAAAACCTGCCCGGCTCCGGGGAGCCGGTCGGGGCGCCGGGGCTCTCAGAACCACGCCATCTGGCGCGGCTCGAGCGCCTCGTGGGCGGTCGGATGGTCCACGTCGATGCGGTAGTCCCCCGAATAGCAGGCCGTGCAGTAGTGCGCCGGCGGGTGCGCCTTGGTCGCGGCGCACTCGAGGAGCCCTTCGAGCGACAGATAGGCCAGACTGTCCACGCCGACGAACTCCCGAACCTGCTCCACTGTCCGGTTGTGGGCGATGAGCTGGCTCCGCTCGGCGAAGTCCACGCCGAAATAGCACGGGTGCCGGATCGGCGGGCAGGAGATGCGAAGGTGGATCTCCTTCGCGCCCGCGGCCCGGAGCTGCTCCATCTTGGCGCGGGTCGTGGTGCCCCGGACGATCGAATCGTCCACCACGATGATGCTCTTGCCGGCGACGATTTCCTTCACCACGTTGAGCTTCAGGCGAACCGCCGCGTTGCGCTGGTCCTGCGTGGGCTTGATGAACGTCCGCCCGACGTAGCGGTTGGGGACGATGCCCTCGCGATAGTGCAGGCCGCACGCCCGCGCGTAGCCGTTGGCGGCGGATCGTCCTGAGTCGGGCATCGGCATGACGAAGTCCGCGCCCTTCGGCGGCGGCGCTTCCTTCGCGAGCTGCTCGCCGAGCCGCTCGCGCACAACCTGGACCGTCTGGCCGAAGATCACGCTCGCGGGGCCGGCGAAGTACACGTGCTCGAAGACGCAGAGCGCCGGGCGCTCGGCGGGATCGCTGAATCGACGCGTGCGCACGCCTTCATCGGAGAGCGTCACGATCTCGCCCGGCTCGACCTCGCGCACGAACGTGGCGCCGATCGCGTCGAGCGCAACGGTCTCGCTGGCGACGCAGGGATGACCGTCGTGCGTCGTGCCCAGCACCAGCGGACGCCAGCCCCACGGATCCCGCGCCGCCTCGATGCGGTCCGGGAAGAGGAAGAGCATGCTGAATGCGCCCTGCAGACGGCGGAGCGTCGCCGCGAGCGGGTCCGGGCTGCGCTGCTGGCGGGGCGACGCGAGCAGGTGCACCACCACCTCGGTGTCGCTCGAGGTGTGGAAGATGTGCCCGTTCTCTTCGTAGAGCCGGCGCAGCGGTTCGGCGTTCACGAGGTTTCCGTTGTGGGCCACCGCGACCTGGCCATCGACGTACTGCTCGAGGATCGGCTGCGCGTTGCAGGCGAGCGAGCCCCCCGCGGTCGAATAGCGATTGTGGGCGATGGCGCCGCGGCAGCGTTCGCCCTCGAGTTCGCGGAGCGTCCGGCCGGAGAAGACCTCCGGCACCAGGCCCATGCCCGTGTGGGCTGCGAGCGAGCGTCCATCGGTGACGGCGATGCCGGCCGATTCCTGCCCGCGGTGCTGCTGGGCGTAGAGGGCGAGGTAGGAGCGGTGGGCCGAGTCCTTGGCGCCCCAGACGCCGAAGACGCCGCATTTTTCCTTGGCCTCACCATCGAAGCGGGCGGCGCCGTCGCCGAAGACGGGCAGCGAGACGCGACGATCGGCCTGAGGGTGAGGATGGGGCATCGTGTGGGCGAGCGGGCTGGGCGCGATGATAGAGGGGCGGCGCCCTCGCCGCGCGCGAAATGAGGCGGGTTGACCCGTGAGGGCGCGCTCGCTTTACTACGCCTCCCCCGAGTCGGACCGGCTCGGGGTTGTCGTAGACCGGATCACCCATGGCGGGCCGCAGTCGCGGGACCCCGCCGGATCGTCCGCCTGAGGCGGACACTCCCGAGGCGCGTCCTCGGGCAGACGGAGAACAAGCATGGCTCGTTACCTCGGACCGAAGGTCAAACTGTCCCGCAAGGTTGGCGTCCCCATCGCCGACCTTCCCAAGCACACCGCCAAGCGCCAGCTCAACCCGCCGGGCATCCACGGGTACCGCGGTCGCCGTCTGCGCGACTACGGCCTGCGTCTCAACGAGAAGCAGAAGCTGCGTTACCACTACAACGTGCTCGAGCGTCAGTTCCGGCGCTACATCGCCGAGGCCTCGCGCAAGCAGGGCAACACCGGCGAGCTGCTCCTGCAGCTCCTCGAGCGCCGTCTCGACAACGTCATCCGCCGAACCGGCTTCGCCCGCTCGATCTGGGCGGCGCGTCAGCTCGTCGCCCACGGGCACGTGCTGGTCAACGGCCGCAAGGTCGACCGCCCGTCGTTCCAGGTGAGCGTCGGCGACAAGATCACGCTCAAGCCGAAGGTGCAGGGCCTCGCCCGCGACTCGATGGAGTCGCTGGTGGGCCACATCGTTCCGCAGTGGGTGGAGGTCAACCCCTCCGAGCTCACCGCGGCGGTGGTCGCTCTGCCCACGTCCGATCAGATCCCGTTCGACGTGAACACCAACCTGATCGTCGAGTTCTATCCGTAATCCACGCCATCGATCCGCGCATGGACGGCGGCGACCCCGCTGTCCACGCGCGGTTCGCGCGGAGCGGCCATGCTCAAGTTCCTCCGCAAGTACAACAAGCTCATCCTCGTCATCGGCGGCAGCTTGCTGATGGTGGCCTTCCTCCTGCCCACCGCCCTCACCCAGGGCGGCGGCGGTGGCGACCCCAAGGTGCTCCGCATCGACGGCGAGACCATCCGCCTGCGCCAGTACCAGGCGACGGCCGCGCGCGTGCAGCTCTTCCAGAACCTGCAGATGGTGCGCGGGCTGATCGACGCGAATGAGCGTCCGGTGGATCACTGGCTGCTCCTCGTCCACGCCGCGCGCGAGGGCGGCTTCATGGGCGGGCCCAGCGACGGCGCCGAGGCGCTCTCGCTCTACCTGCCCGAGGACGTCCGCGCCGCCGTCGTCCGCACGTACGGCGAGGAGGCCGTCATCGACGCGCTCGCCGAATGGCGCGGCGTGTATCGCATGATCACCACCTACACCGGCGCGGGCCGGCTCTCCGAGGTCGAGGCGCGCATTCTCGCCCAGGAACTCTTCGACGAAGCGCAGGTGCGCGCCGCCGCGATCAAGGCCGAGGACATTCTGGCCGAGATCCCCGAGCCCACCGAAGAAGAACTCCAGGCGCACTTCGACACCTACCGCGACATGGCGCCCGGTCAGGGCGAGCACGGCTTCGGCTACCGCCAGCCCGCCGCGATCCAGCTCAGTTGGATCGCGCTCGAGACCGTCCCGCTCAGCGGCGCCGTCACCCTCGATCCGATCGAGGTCCGCAAGCGCTGGCAGGCCAATCGCAGCCAGTATCCCGGCGAGTTCGATCAGGAGCGCGGCGCCGTCGAGCGCGACCTGCGCAACGAGCAGGTCGAAATCCTCAAGCGCGAGGCCGACCAGATCATCCAGAGCGCCGCCCTCAACGACGCCAAGCAGTTCCAGGAGCGCGGGCGCTGGCTCGTGCTGCCGGAGGACTGGTCGTCCAAGGTCCGGCGCCTCGAGGTCATCTCCGTCCAGGTCGGCGAGGCCATCCAGAAGCGCACCGGCACGCTCCTGCCCCCGCCCGTGCTCAACCGCACGCGCTGGATGGACGTCGCCGAACTCTCACGCGCGCCGGGCATCGGACGCGCCCAGGTCGCGATCGGAACCCGCCTGACGCCGTTCCCGCTGATCATCGAGGAGACCCGCGAGATCGGCGGCAACGACGCGCGAGGGCCGCAGGTCGGTGTGCTGTCGCGCCGCCCCGCGACCGACCAGCTCGGCAACATGTACTACTACCGCATCACCGCGGCGCGGCCGGAAGGTCCGCCCGAGTCTCTCGACGCGGTGCGCGAGGACGTGGTGCGAAACGTCAAGCGACTCCGCGCGTTCGAGCAGCTCAGCGCGCAGGTCGATGTGCTCCGCCAGCGCGCGATCAACGAGAGCGTCGAGCGCATCGCCAACACGATGCAGTCGGAGTTCGCCCACGGCATCGTCACCGAGCGCCGCCTCGCGAGTCTCTCGCCGACGCTCGATCAGGACTCGTTCCGCGAGGCCGTGATGGAGACCGCCCGCACGCTCGACCCGACGACGAAGATCTCCGAGATCCCCGTCGAGCGGCGCATCGTCGTGCAGCCGGTCCCCGAGACGCTGACCGTCGGCGTCGCGGAGATCCTGGGCCGCCGACCGGTGACGAGCGAGCAGTTCCGCGCCAGCGCCGAGTTCCTCGCGCAGCGGGCGGCGCAGGAGGCCATCCTGAGCATCACCGACTGGCCGTACTCGCTGGAGCATCTGCTCGAGCGGTACCGGTTCGTGGATCTGGGCCCCGGCGCTGCGCAGGAAGACGAAGCCACCGACGAAGGCGCCGACGAGAGCGCGACCGAAGGCGAAGACGCCGAGCCCGCTCAGTCCTGAGCGTCGAAGCCAAGGAGCGCATCCATGTCCGGCGCCATGCGCCGAACGGTCGATGCGTCGAACCGTGAGCGCAGCCGCGCCAGCAGCCGGCGCGACGCCGCGAACCTGACCACACGCTCCGCCACCTGCGACGGCGGCTTCGCGCCCCCGGACCACAGCTCGTAATCAGCCCACGACAGCGTCACCCGTCGCCGGTCATCCGGTTCGATCACCACGTCGAACTCCCAGCCGGCCCCCGATTCTCGTTCGCTCTCCACGCGGATCTGCGGCATCCCCGCACGGCCTCCGCCGGTAAGAGCTTCGTCCGGAGACGGTGTACGATCGAACATCGGCGCCCCACGGTACCTCGTCCCGGCGTCGACAGCCCCGACGCGACCCCACGACGACCCGCATGCGATTCTTCCTCGAGACAGCCCGGCTCGGACTCAAGAACCTGCGCCTGCACCTGCTGCGCTCGTTCCTCACCGCGCTGGGCATCATCCTCGGCGTCTCCGCCGTCATCACGATGGTCTCGATCGGTGAGGGGTCCAAGCAGCAGGCGCTCGACCAGATCGAGGCCCTCGGCGCCCGCAACATCATCGTCCGCTCGCAGAAGCCCCCGGAGAGCCAGCAGGCCGGCGGTCAGCAACGATCCTGGAGTTCCCGCTACGGCCTGACCCGCGACGACCTGCGCGCCGTGCGTGACAACTTCGAGGACGCCGAGTCCATCGTCCCGCTCAAGGCGATCGGCAGCCAGATTCTCCGCGACGACCGGCGCATCCAGAGCCAGGCCTACGGAACCACGCCCGAGCTGCAGACGCTCGCCAATCTCCGCCTCGCCCGGGGTCGCTATCTGACCACCGAGGACCTCGCCGAGCGCGCCATGGTGGCCGTGATCGGCAAGGAAGTCGCCGAGAAGATCTTTCCCTTCGACGACCCGCTCGGCTCGACGCTGCGCATCGACGAGAAGGTCGTCACCATCGTCGGCGTGCTCGCGCCCGTCGGGCTGTCGGGCGGAGCCGGCGCCGCGCTCGTCGGGCGAGACCTCAACCTCGACGTCCACATCCCCCTGACCACCGCGGAGATGTCCTTCGGCGACCTGGTCATGCGCCGCACATCCGGCTCCTTCCAGGCCAACGAGGTGCAGGTCGAGGAAATCTACATCTCCTCGCGCGACCGCGACACCGTCCTGACCGACGCGGCCCGCCTCCGTCGCCTGATCGAGACCCGTCACCCCGGCCTGACCGACATCGCCCTGATCGTCCCCTACGAACTGCTCGAGTCCGCCCGCAAGACGGCGCTGACCTGGACCCTCGTCCTGGGCTTCATCGCCGGCATCGCGCTCCTGGTCGGCGGCATCGGCATCATGAACATCATGCTCGCGTCCGTGACCGAGCGAACACGTGAGATCGGCATCCGCCGCGCCTTGGGCGCCACGCGCAAGCACATCATCTGGCAGTTCCTCGTCGAGACCAGCGTCCTGAGCGCTATCGGCGGGCTGATCGGCGTGGCGCTGGGCATCGGGGCCTCGGTGACCATCGGCGTCGCCATCCCCTACCTGCCCAAGCTGCCCGCGATCGGCAGCATGTTCCCCGAGGGCGTCTCGCTGCCGACGCAGCTCTCGCCGTGGTCAATGTTCCTGTCCTTCGGCGTCGCCGCGGCGACCGGGCTGATCTTCGGCATCTACCCCGCGACCGTCGCCGCCCGGCAGGATCCGATCGTCGCCCTGCGTCACGACTGACGCTCGCCCTTCGCTATTCTGGACTGCATCGCCCGGGACCATTCCTACCCGTGGGGGATCGCATGTCCGAAGCGCCGCAGCAGCCACCGGCCTCACCAGCGCACCACGCGCCGCCGACGTCGCCCGGCACACCGATGCGCGAGCGCCGGCATGTCTGGCCCGTTCCCATCGGCATCGTGATCGCCGTCTTCGGCGGCGGCGCCGTGCTCGCCAGCGCGTGGATGATCGTCGGCTGGCTGATCATGTCGCGCGTCCTGCCCGCCATGGCGGAGGTCAACGCCGCGAGCGTGCCCATCGAGAAGTTCGCCGTCTCGCAGTACGTGCTCGGCGCGATCGGGATGGTGATCGCGGTTCTGGCGATCGTGGCGGGCATCGGCCTCGCGAGGCGACGCCCCTGGTCGCCGCGCGTCGTCGTGGTGTGGTCGCTCCTCAAAGTCCTCTACGGCATCGTCGCCTCGGGAGTCGCCAGCGCGATGCAGGCGGACACGATGAGTTCGGGAATCGCCGCGGCCGGCGGCGCTGGCGGCACGCCGTTCAACGACACGTTCCTGCTCGCGATGGCGATCGTGACGTTCATCATGTACGCGCTGTGGTACAGCGCGCTGCCGATCTTCGTGCTGATCTGGATGCGCCGCCCCTCGGTTCGGCGCGAAACGGCCCGCTGGACCAACGCGTCCGCTTCCGTGGGAGAGTAAGCCGTGCGCTGCAAGCAATGCGACTACCCGCTCTGGCGCCTGAAGACTCGCACCTGCCCGGAGTGCGGCGCCGGGTTCAAGCCCTCCGACTTCGAGTTCGCGCCGAACTCCGTCCGCTTCCGCTGCGTGCAGTGCGAGCAGGAGTACTACGGCGTCGACGAGCACGGCCTGCTCGTGCCACGCAGCTTCGAGTGCGTCCGCTGCAAGCAATGGGTCTCGATGGACGACATGATCCTCGAGCCCGCCCAGGGCTTCTCCGACGAGATCCGCAGCGCCTGCAACCCCTGGCTCGACAAGAGCAAGGGCAGATTCAAGCGCTGGATCCACACCGTCGGCATGACGCTCGGTCGGCCCGGGCTGCTCGCGCGCGTCACACCGCCCGACCGCGGCGGCGCGGCGCTCTGGTTCGCGCTCCGCAGCAACATCACCTACACCCTCGTCGGTCTGACGCCGCTGCTGTTCTTCCCCGTTCTATTCGGCTTCACCGCGGGGGCGCGCGGCGGAGCGGGCGGCGTCGCGGGCGGCATCGTGTCAGGGCTCGCGATCTCGCTGGTGTCGTTCATCGTGTCGTTCGTCGTCGGACTCGGCCTCTGGACGCTCGCGACGCACGTGATCCTGCGCATGACCGGCCCGATCGCCGGCGACATCTCGCGGACCGGCAGCTTCATCTGCTACGCCGCCGGCGCCAACATCCTCACGGGCATTCCCTGCGTGGGCTTCTACTTCATCGCGATCAGTTGGATCTGGCCCGCGATCAGCGCCGGGTTCATGTTGCGCGAAGCCCACCGCGTCCCAGCGTGGCGCGCGTTCACCGCCGCGATCGCGCCCCCCGCGTCCGTGGCGCTCCTGATCGGCGGTCTCTTCACCTGGCTGGTGATCTGGAGCGCGAACCAGGCGGGCGCGATGTCGGGCTGGGCCAGCTTGAGCGCCGCCCAGACCATGCAGACGGTCATGGCCGTCTCCGGCGCGAAGACCTACTTCGCGCCGACGCATGCCGGGACCTACGTCCTCAACGGGACGCTCGCCTCGGAGGAACTTGTGCCGTTCAGCGGCATGGAGCTGGCCCTCAAGCCGCTCGTGGACGGGTACACGATCTCGTCGCTGGAATCCACCGACGCGGACCGACAGGCCAGGGCGCTCGCGGCGTTCGAGGGCGCGATCCCGGCGGACGCCGTCGCCTATCGGCTCGGCGACTTCGTCTTCATCGCGCCGCCTCCCGAGGCCACGGCGATCACCGGCCTCTGGTCGTGCATCGTCATCCCGGAGGGCGGCTTCACGGACACGAAGGCCTATGTCGCGGTGCTCGACGGGCTCGGCTCGCCGTCCACGTTCGATCAGACCAACTTCTCCGCGATGCTCGCGATGCAGAACCGGCTGCGCGCCGCGCGCCGCCTGCCGCCCATCCCCGACCCCGCCGCCATTCCTCACGACCAGCGAAACTGGACGGCGCCCACCCCCGATCCCCTCGGCGAGGGAACGGATCACTGATCACTCCGGCTAGCCCCGGCGGCGCGGCGTAGACTCGCCCCCTCCCCATGCCGCCCCGCCCACGCCGACGACCATCCGCCCCGCCGCGACGACCCATCGAGGTCATCGCCGATCCCGCGCGCGATCGCGTCATCCAGCGGCTGGGGATGCAGGCCCGCCGATACCCGGACCTCGACCTGGCGCCGCTGGACACCGCCGGTCTGGATCATCGCGACGCCGCGTTCGCCCACGCGATCTACGACGCCGCGATCCGTCGCTGGCTGACGCTCGCGTACGTCCTCGAGACGGGCCTGACGCAGCCGTGGGACTCGATCGAGCCCAAGGTGAAGGGCCCAATGCTCGCGGGCGCAGCTCAGCTCTTGTTGCTGGACCGCGTGCCGCCCCACGCCGCGGTGAACGCGTCCGTCGAATGGGCCAAGCGCCGCGTGCGCACCGGCGCGGGCGCAATGGTCAATGCGGTGCTGCGCCGAACGATCGAATTGGTCAGCACCGGCGAGGACGGCGAGCGCGTCCGGCGCGAGACCTGGTCGGACCAGCGCGACGAGATCCCGCTGTCGGATGGGCGCGCGATGGCGCTCGCGGCGCCGGTGCTTCCGGAAGACGCGCTCTCGCGTCTCGCGGTCGCGACGAGCCACCCGATCCACCTGCTGCGCACGTGGTCGAAGGACATGCCGATCCGCGAGGTCAAGGAGCTCGCGCTCCACGGCGTGGCGCACGCCCCCATCATTCTCAACATCGCGCACGCCAAGGCGGATGGGCCGCCGCTGCCCGATCATTTCATGCGCCCGCACACCGCGCCGGGGCACGTGGTCTGGACCGGCCCGCACGAGGCGCTCGCGGACCTGCTGCAGAGCCGGCGCGACATCTGGGCGCAGGACCCCGCATCGTCCGCAGCCGTTGATTCGATCGCTGGCCTCGAGCCCAAGCTGATCGTGGACGTCTGCGCCGGTCAGGGCACCAAGACGCGTCAGCTCGCGTACACCTTCCCGAACGCCGAGATCGTCGCCACCGACGTCGCGCCGGATCGCGTCGCGGCGCTGCAGCGCACGTTCGGCGACCATCCTCGGGTGAAGGTCGTCACGCTCGAGGACCTCGAACCGTGGTTCGGTCGCGCCGAGCTCGTCGTGCTCGATGTGCCCTGCACCAACACCGGCGTGCTCGCTCGGCGCGTCGAAGCGCGCTATCGATTCGACGATCAGCGCCTCGGCGAGCTCGTCTCGCGTCAGCGCCAGATCATCGCCGACTCCGTGCGCCTCCTCGCGCCCGTGCGCAAGGGCGGCGAACGCGGACGCATCCTGTACGCCACCTGCTCGCTCGACGCACGAGAGAACGAGGAACAGGCCCAGTGGACCGACCGATGGCACGCGCTCACGCCCAGCCGAACCCGCCGGCAACGCCCCCAGGGCGGACCGGGCGAACCGCCGGAGCGATGGACCGACGGCTCGTTCTCCGTGCTCCTCGGCTGAAGAATCCGGGTGAAACACTGGTGGTTGCGGCGTCCGCGGGCCTCGCTACGATTGCCGACCCGACTCGCCCGGCGAACGCGCCCCGACCCATGAACATCCTCGACATCATCACCCCCGAAACCGTCAAGGTCCCGCTCGATGCGCCGGACAAGAAGGGCGCCATCTTCGAGCTGGTCGATCTGCTCGCGAAGGCGGACAAGGTCGATGACGTCGAGGCGCTCCGCGACGCCGTCTGGTCGCGCGAACAGACGCGCACCACCGGCATCGGGCACGGCCTCGCGATCCCCCACGGCAAGTGCGTCGGCGTGCCGCGCCTCGCCATGGCGATCGGCAAACCCGCGAAGCCGATGGACTTCGCCGCGATCGACGGCAAGCCGGTGCAGCTCATCATCCTGCTCGCCAGCCCGATCGATCGCACGTCGGATCACATCCAGGCGCTCGCGCGCATCAGCAAGATGATGCACTCCGAGGCGTTCCGCGAGCGCATGTACGCCGCGGGTTCCTCCGAGCAGGTCTTCAAGCTGCTCGAAGAGGCCGAGCGGGGCGGCTGATCGCCCGGCGACGCGACCCGTATACTCCACCTGTCATGACAGCGCCCGCCACCGCGGCCCAATCCGACGCCTCGTCCGTGGACGCCGCGCTCCGGCGCCTCTCGGCGCACGTCTCCGGCGTCGAGGCGCGCATGGCCGAGCACATCCGGCGCACGCCGATGCCCGCGCGCCTGCGCGAATCCATCGAGTACAGCGCGCTCGGACCGGGCAAGCGGCTCCGCCCGATGCTCGCCATCCACGCCTGCCGCGCCGTCGGCGGCTCGCCCGAGAAGGCGTACGACTCCGGCGCCGCCGTCGAGCTCATCCACGCCTTCTCCCTCGTCCACGACGACCTGCCGGCGATGGACAACGACGACCTCCGTCGCGGCCGCCCGACCAACCACATCGTCTTCGGCGAGACCATGGCCATCCTCGCCGGCGACGCGATGGTGAGTCTTGCCTTCGCGCTGCTCGCGCCCGACGCCGGGCACGACGTGGACCCCGCGCTCTCCGGGCTGCTGACCTCCGAGATGGCCTCGGGCACGACCGGCATGATCGCCGGCCAGGTCTACGACACGCTCGGCGGGTTTCCGGACGGTGTGACGGACCTTGAGCGCCTCGAACTCATTCACCGCCACAAGACCGGCGCACTCATCCGCGCCGCCTGCCGCATGGGCGCCCTCTCGGGCATGTGGCCCCGGGTTGACGACTCCAAGCTCGACGCGGTCACCCGCTACGGCGACGCCGTGGGCCTGATGTTCCAGGTGGTGGACGACATCCTCGACGTCGAGCAGACGGCCGACCGCCTCGGCAAGCGCGCCAATAAGGACGCCGAGGCCGGGAAGGCGACATTCCCGGGCGTGCTCGGCCTCGAGGCCTCGCGCGAGACCGTCTGCCGGCTCCGAGCCGCGGCGCTCGACGCCATCCGCCCGCTCGGCGACGCCGCCGCCGGACTGCACGATCTGTGCGAACTCATGGCCGTCCGCGACCGGTAGAGATTTGCCCTCGCCGGAGCGGGGGAGCCCGATCTACTACAATCCCGGCTCACCAGCACCCCACACAGATCCCGCCCGGAGCAGCATGGGCATACTCGAAACGATCCAGAGTCCCGCCGACCTCAAGCGCCTCCCTGTCGAAGACCTCCCCAAGGTCGCGGCGGACGTGCGCAAGGCCATCGTGGAGCAGGTCTCCCGCTCGGGAGGCCACCTCGCGCCGAACCTCGGCGTCGTCGAACTGACG
>JBGTSD010000027.1:0-31313 GCA_041940385.1 Phycisphaerales bacterium
CCAGGTGCGCGGCATCGTGAAGGTCGTGACCGCGGTGGCGAACGGCAACCTGCGGCAGAAGCTGACGGTCGAGGCGAAGGGCGAGGTCGCGGCGCTGGCCGAGACGATCAACAGCATGACGCAGACGCTGGCGACCTTCGCCGAGCAGGTCACCAACGTGGCGCGCGAGGTGGGCGTGGACGGCCGCCTCGGCGGCCAGGCGCACGTGCCGGGCGCGGCGGGCACGTGGAAGGACCTGACGGACAACGTCAACCTGATGGCGTCGAACCTCACGGCGCAGGTGCGCGGCATCGCGCGCGTCGTGACGGGCGTGGCCAACGGCGATCTTCGCCAGAAGCTGCAGCTCGAGGCCAAGGGCGAGATCGCGGCGCTGGCGGACACGATCAACGGCATGATCGACACGCTGGCGACGTTCGCCGACCAGGTGACGAGCGTGGCCCGCGAGGTGGGCGTCGAAGGAAAGCTCGGCGGCCAGGCGAGCGTGCCCGGCGCCGCGGGCATCTGGAAGGGCTTGACGGACAACGTCAACCAGCTCGCCGAGAACCTGACGACGCAGGTGCGTGCGATCGCGGAGGTGGCCACCGCGGTGACGAAGGGCGACCTGACGCGCTCGATCCGCGTCGATGCGCAGGGCGAGGTCGCGGCGCTGAAGGACAACATCAACGAGATGATCAACAATCTGCGTGAGACGACGCAGAAGAACTCGGATCAGGACTGGCTGAAGACGAACCTGGCGCGGTTCACGCGTCTGCTCCAGGGCCAGCGCGACCTGATCACCGTCTCGCGCATGATCCTGTCGGAGCTGGCGCCCCTGGTGTCGTCGCACCACGGCGCGTTCTATCTGGTCGATTCGACGGGCGACGAGCCGTATCTGCGGCTGCTCGCCGGGTACGCCTACAGCGACGACGACGGGCTCAAGGACGCGTTCGCGCTGGGCGAGGGCCTCATCGGCCAGTGCGCGGCGGAGAGCGAGCGCATTCTCCTCGAGCGCGTGCCGGACAACTATTTGCGCATCAGCTCGGGCCTCGGCGACGGCGCGCCGGCGTCGATCATTATTCTGCCGGTGCTGTTCGAGGGAAAGGTCAAGGCGGTCATCGAGCTTGCGTCGTTCCAGGCGTTTAACTCAACACACCTGACCTTCCTCGATCAGTTGACCGAGTCGATCGGCATCGTGCTGCACACGATCGAAGCGAACATGCGCACGGAGGAGCTGCTGAAGCAGTCGCAGTCTCTCGCCGGCGAGCTGCAGAGGGGCCAGGAGGAGCTGCAGCAGACCAACGCGCAGCTCGAGGAAAAGGCGCGGCTGCTCGCGGTTCAGAATCAGGAAGTGGAGCGGAAGAACACGGAGGTCGAGCAGGCGAAGGTGGCCTTGGAGGAGAAGGCCACCCAGCTTGCGCTGACCTCCAAGTACAAGTCCGAGTTCCTCGCGAACATGTCGCACGAGCTGCGCACGCCGCTGAACTCGCTGCTGATCCTCGCGCACCAGCTCTCGGACAATCCCGAGGGCAACCTGACCGAGAAGCAGGTCAAATTCGCGCGGACGATCCACGCCGCGGGCACGGACCTGATGGGCCTGATCAACGACATCCTCGATCTCTCCAAGATCGAGTCCGGCACGGTGACGATCGAGATCGACGAGGTGCTCTTCGCGGACCTGCGCGAGTTCGTCGACCGCACGTTCCGGCACGTGGCCGACGAGAAGGACCTGCACTTCGAGATCGAGATCGCGGAGGACCTGCCGTTCCTGCTGGCGACGGACTCCAAGCGGCTGCGGCAGGTCATCAAGAACCTGCTGTCGAACGCGTTCAAGTTCACCGAATCGGGACGCGTCTCGCTGCGCATCCAGCGCGTCCAGTCCGGCTGGAGCCAGGATCACTCGACGCTGAACGCCGCGGCGGCCGTGATCGCCATCTCGGTGCAGGACACCGGCATCGGCATCCCGGCCGACAAGCAGCGGCTGATCTTCGAGGCGTTCCAGCAGGCGGACGGCTCGACGGCGCGCAAGTACGGCGGAACGGGCCTGGGTCTGTCGATCAGCCGCGAGATCGCGCGGCTGCTCGGCGGCGAGCTCACGCTCGCGAGCCAGCCGGGCGAGGGCTCGACATTCACGCTCTACATTCCCGACGAGCATCCGTCGCTGTCGGCGAAGAACCGCGGCCTGCCCGCCCGTTTGCTGCCGGAGTCCGAGCGGTTGAACGGCGTGCCGGGAACGTCGCCGCGGGTCGCGTTCGAGCTCGCGGACGATGTCAACTCGATTGATTCGAGCGATCGCGTCCTGCTCATCGTCGAGAACGAGACGGGCTTCGCCCGCATTCTTCTCGATCTGGCGCACGACGCAGGGCTCAAGGCGCTGGTGGCGTCGAGGGGAGACACGGCGCTGGCGCTGGCGCGCCGATTCCGTCCCGCGGCGATCACGCTCGATCTGCGTCTGCCGGACATGAGCGGGTCTCAGGTGCTGCAGGCCCTGAAGGACAACGCGGAGACGTGCGACATCCCGGTGCACGTGATCTCCGGAGTCACCGAGGGACACGACCGGATTCTGGAGCTTGGCGCCGCGTCGTACTGGCTCAAGCCGATCGACGCGCCGGCGCTGCAGGAGCTTCTCGCGCACGTCGGGGCGTCGGCGCGCTCGCGCCGGGTGCTCGTGGCGCACGGCCGAGGCCAGAATGGCGCAGCGCTCGAGGCGCCGAACTTTGGCGAGGGTGTCGAGGCGGAGCTCGCCGACACCGGGGCGAAGCTCCTCGAACTGCACCGCAAGGAGCCGGCGGACGCGGTGGTCGCGCCGCTGACGCTCTCCGACATGCCGGTGGAGTCGTTGCTGGACGCGATCGGCAAGAACGGTGGTTCGTCGCCGCCGACGATCTTCGTGCATTCGGAACGGGCGATCAGCGCCCGTCGGCGTCAGAAGCTTGAGGCGGCCGCGGGCGAGGCGAGGCTGCACATCGTGGTCGGCGGCGGGAGCCTGGCGGACGCGGTCCGCGCCCAGTTGATCGAACCGCGGGTCGTCACCAGCCGGCTTGCGCGGGTGACGCGCACGGCGCAGCCCGAGGATCTCGAGCGTCTCGCGGGCAAGCGGGTGCTGGTCGTGGACGACGACGTCCGCAACATCTTCGCGCTGACGAGCCTTCTGGAGCGGTACAAGATCGACGTACTGTTCGCGGACAACGGGCGGTCGGCGATCTCCATGCTGCAGTCGACGCCGGGCATCGACATCGTGCTCATGGACATCATGATGCCGGGGATGGACGGCTTCCAGGCGATGCGCGAGATCCGCAGTCTCGAGACGTTCCGTGAGCTGCCGATCATCGCGCTCACGGCGCGAGCGATGAAGGGCGATCGGGAGAAGTGCATCGAGGCGGGCGCATCGGACTATGTGCCCAAGCCCGTCGCGCCCGATCAGCTCCTCTCGGTGCTCTGCACCTGGGCGAGTCCGAGCGGCAAGGCCGAGGAGTCGGAATGCGCACCGGCGTGACCGTCGATTCCGAACACGCGGCCCGCGCTCGGACAAGTGCGCCCGAGCCCGCACCGCCGGTGGTGCGCCAGGCCGTCGATGTGCTGGTGGTGGACGACAACCCGGCGAAGCTCCTCGCCCTCGAATCCGCGCTCGCGCCACTCGGCGAGAACATCGTGCGCGCGACATGCGGCGCGGAGGCGCTGCGGCACATGCTCGAGCGTGATTTCGCGACCGTGGTGCTCGACGTCAACATGCCGGACCTCGACGGCTTCGAAACGGCGCGCATGATCCGATCCCGCCCGCGCTCGTCCACCACGCCGATCATCTTCATCTCGGCGATCAGCATGGACGAGGCGGACATCTACCGCGGGTACTCGCTCGGCGCGGTGGACTACATTTGCGCGCCGGTGATCCCCGAGGTCCTGCGCGCGAAGGTGGCGGTCTTTGTCGAATTGCACCGGCGGACCGAGGAGGCCCGCGTCCAGGCCGAGCGCTTGCGGGAGCGAACGCTTGAGCTCGAACGGAGCCAGCGGGAGCTGCGTCTCTCCGAGCGCATGGCGTCGATCGGAACGCTCTGCGCCGGCCTCGGTCACGACATGGGCAATCTGCTTCTGCCGCTGAGCGTCTGGCTTGACACGATGTCGTCGAGCGAGCTTCCGGAGGATACGCAGGAGGGCGTGGCGACGCTGCGCACCTGCATCCAGTACCTGCGAAAGCTCGCGAGCGGGCTGCGCCTGGTGTCGCTCGACCCGACGCTGCCGGTGCAGGACTCACAGACGATGATCGACCGCTGGACGGAAGAGGTGGCACCCATCCTGCGCAACGCCCTTCCGCGCGGCATCGTGCTGCAGACGGAGATCCTGGGGCCGCTCCCCGCAGTGCGGATAGCACCGCATTTGCTCGCCCAGGCGGTGTTCAACCTCGTCCAGAACGCGGGCGAAGCGCTGCGCGGGCACGACGGTGGCGTCGTGCTCGTCCGCGCCGAGTCGACGGCGGACGGCGCGGGCGTGCGGTTCAGCATCACCGACAACGGACCGGGCATGTCGGCGCAGGTGCGCGCGCAGTGTCTCAATCCGTTCTTCACGACCAAGACGCGGGGCATCTCGACGGGGCTCGGTCTTTCGCTCGTGCATGGAATCGTCAAGTCCGTGGGCGCCGAGCTGGAGGTCGAGTCGGAGGCGGGGCGGGGAACGACCTTCAGCTTCACGCTTTCCGCCGCGACGCTCAGGCAGGACACGCCGATCCCGGCGGTGATCAACGTGATCGATGCGCGGACGCGCGCGGTGGCGAGCGAGATTCTGTCCACCGTGGGCTTCCAGATTGTGGAGGCCGCGCCGCTGAATCCGACGATCCCGGCGATCTGGGTGATCGACGAGCACATGGACGTGGACCGCTGCGTGAATGAGTTTCGCGCGACGGGTTCGGATCGCGAGGTCTTCGTCGTCGCGTCCGGGCACATGGAGTACGAGCAGGCCCACGGCGTGACGCTCACCGGCCCCCGCGGCCTGAACGTCGCCGTCCGCAAGTACCTGCAGCGGCACGGACCAAGCGTCACGCACGACCGGCCGGCGCCGGAGCTGGCGCCGAACTGACGGCCCGGATTCGCTCGAAGCCCAAACGACAATCGGCCCCCTCTCGGGAGCCGATTGGCCGTACAGATCCGGTCTGAATAGCGGGGGCAGGATTTGAACCTACGAGCTACCAGGCTGCTCTACCCCGCAGTCGTTTGTCCTCGCGGCGGGCCGCGTGGGGGGCGGGAGTGTAGGCGGGGTGTGGGGTTTTGGCAAAGGGATGGTCGTTCCGGCGCCCCGGATCCCTTTGGGGACGCCCGAAGCGGGGGTACACTTCCGGCTTGGCGGGCGGCCGCGTGCGACGTCGAGGTGGTTGCCGGGCGTGGCCCGGCGGGCGTCGAGCGCGGCGTGCGTTCCCGCGGGAGCGTGTCGCGTGTCGTCGATGCCTACACCTGCGCCGGCCACCCCCCCATCGCTCGAGCTGACGCGCCTCCTCGAGGCGGTGTCGGAGGGGAATCGCTCGGCGGTCGATCAACTGTTGCCGGTGGTTTATCACGAGCTTCGGGCGCTGGCCCAGCGACGCCTGGCCGCGGAGCGGTCGGACCACACGCTCCAGGCAACGGCGCTGGTGCACGAGGCGTACATGAAGCTGATCGACCAGCGCGAGGTGCAGTGGCAGAACCGGGCGCACTTCTTCGGCGTCGCGGCGTTGGCGATGCGCCGGATCCTGGTGAATCACGCCAAGTCGAAGGGGCGCATCAAGCGCGGCGGGAAGGGCGCGAAGATGGAGCTGACCGAGGCCGCGGCGGTGAGCGCGGAGCCGGATCTGGACATCATCGCGCTCGACGAGGCCATGAAGAAGCTTGCCTCGATGGACGAGCGTTCGGCCCGGGTGGTGGAGCTTCGCTTCTTCGGCGGCATGAGCGTCGAGGAGACGGCCGAGGTGCTGGGCGTGGCGCCCGCGACGGTGAAGCGGGACTGGACTCTGGCGCGGGCGTGGCTCCTGCGCGAGATCCAGAAGGGCGATGGCGGGGATTCGGAGAGCAGCGGGGACTAGCGCATGTCGTCGGCGATGACGCCCGAACGCTGGAAGCGGCTCTCCGAGCTGTTCGAGCGCGCGCTCGCGGCGCCGGACGACGAGCGCGAGACGCTGATCGGCGTGGAGTGCGCGGACGACTCGGACCTCGCGGCGCAGCTTCGCTCGCTGCTCGAGATGCAGCCGCGGGCGGAGGGATTCCTCGAGAATGCGCAGGACGTGATCTCGCCGCTCCTGGCGACGCCGGGGGAGAGCGACGGCGGCGCGTTCGGCGAGGGCCTGGTGGGCCGGCGCGTGGCGGGGTATCGCGTCATCAAGCAGATCGGCGAGGGCGGGATGGGCGTGGTGTACCTCGCCGAGCAGCTCAAGCCGCGGCGGACGGTGGCGCTGAAGGTGATCCGCGCCGGGCTGGCGACGCCGAGCGCGATGCGCCGGTTCGAGCACGAGGCGCACATCCTCGGGCGGCTCCAGCATCCCGGGATTGCGCAGATTTACGAGGCGGGCGCGTCGGACGAGTCCACGGGTGTGCGCGGGTTCTTCGCGATGGAGTACGTGCGCGGGCGGCCGCTGACCGAGCACGCGAAGGCCAAGGCCCTCACGACGCGCGAGAAGCTCGAGCTGACGGCGAAGATCGCGGACACGATCCAGTACGCGCATCAGAAGGGAATCATCCACCGGGACCTCAAGCCCTCGAACATTCTGGTGGACGAGAGCGGGCAGCCCAAGGTGCTGGACTTCGGCGTGGCGCGCGCGACGGACTCGGACATGGCGCAGTCCGCGGCGCAGACGGGCGTCGGCCAGTTGATCGGCACGCTCCCGTACATGAGCCCCGAACAGGTCGTGGGCGACCCGGCGGAGGTGGACACCCGCTCGGACATCTACGCCCTCGGCGTGACGCTCTACGAGATGCTCACCGGGCGCCTGCCGCACGATCTCAAGAGCCGGTCGGCGCCGGAGGCGGCGCGGATCATCCGGGACGAAGAGCCGGCGCGCCTGAGCGCAATCGACCGCGCGCTCCGCGGCGACGTCGAGACGATCGTGCAGAAGGCGATCGAGAAGAACAAGGCGGAGCGGTATCAGAGCGCGGCCGAGTTCGCGGCGGACATTCGCAGGTACCTGGCCGGAGAGCCCGTCGAGGCGCGGCGCGACTCCGCGATGTACATCCTGAAGAAGCAGCTGCGCCGGTATCGCGGCGCGGCGGTGATCGGCGCGATCGCGCTCCTCGCCCTCGTGATGTTCGCGACCTATGCGACGTGGCAGTCGGGCGTCAACCGGCGGCTGGCGGCGCGGGAATCAGACGCGAAGCGAGAGGCCATCGCGGCGCGCGAGATCGCCGAGGCGGAGAGCCGGCGCGCTGATGCAGAGTCGGAGCGGCTGCGGAGGGAGTTGTACTTCGGCCGCATCGGCTATGCCGAGGCGGCGCTGGCGCAGGGCGACGTCGCGCGGGTTCGCCGGTTGCTGGCGGAATGCCCGGAGGACCTGCGCGGCTGGGAATGGGGATTCCTCGCACGCGCCAGCGAGCAGAGCGATCGACGCATCACGGCCCGGCTCACCGGCTGGGGCGGGGGCGCGTTCGCGTCCGCGGCGCCGGTGTTCGCGATCTTCCGCATCGGCGAAGAGGCAGCGGTGCGCGATGTCCGCACCGGGGAGGAGCGATTCCGCATCGCGCCGGCCGGCGGCGTGATGAACGCTCGCCTGAGCGACGATGGGCGGTTGCTCACGCTCTTCGGTTCGAACGGCGACATCTACCTGCAGGACCTGACCGCGCCCGATCGGAGCACGCCGCGGACCTGGAAGAAGATGGAGCGCCAGCCGCTCTGGGCGGCGTTCGATCCGGCGGGCGAAGCGCTCGCGATCATCGATCACGCCAATGTGCTGCGGGTGTTCGACGTCGATTCGGGCGACGAGCGGCGGAGCATCGAGGGCCAGGAGCTCTGGTGCGTGGACATCGGGAACGACGGCCGCATGCTGGCGGGCGCGTTTTCCGGCGGCGTCATCCTGATCGACGGGGACGAGATCGTTCGGCTCGGGGCGCACGATGAAGCGGTGCGAGAGGTCGCTATCGATCCCACCGGCCGCTACGGCGCGAGCACCGGCAACGACGGCGCCGTCCGCGTGTGGGATCTGGAGGCCCGGACGCTGCGATGGGTCACGCGGGTGTTCAAGAACAAGGCGGCGGCGGTCGCCTGGTCTCGGGATGGCTCACAGATCTACGCGGCTGGAACGGAAGCCAGCATCGAGGCGCTCGACGCGGCGACGGGCGCTTCCGTGTGGCGCGGCCTGGGACACACGTCCACCGTGCTCCAACTCTGCGGGCTGGCATCGGGTGAACTCGTCAGCACCGGCATCGACGGCGAGGTGCGCTGGTGGACGCCCGAGAGCGTTCGCGCCGCCGAGCGCGTGGTCTCCTTCGCCGGCGGAAACCTTCTTCGGTCCACCCCGGTCGGGGAAGGGTTCCTGATCATGGACTGGTCGGGCGCGATCTCCTTCGTGCGCGAGGACGGCGGCGTGCGGCTTATTCGCGAGGGCACGGGCGACACCGGATTTGCGCTCAGCGCCATGCCCAGCGGCTTCGTTGCGAGCATCGGGCAGACGGAAGTCGCCGGGTACGGGCTGCCCTTCGGCGACGAGCGGTGGCGCGCGCTCTCTGGGGCGGGGAAGATCGCGTCGGTCTCGGTCTCGCCGGACGGAGCGTTCGCGGCGGTGACCGTCGGCGAGGGATCACTCTTCATCCTGTCGGCGTTGGCGGGGACAGTACTCGCGAGTCACAACGTGCATCCGGAGGGCGGCCACTTCGTCCAGTGGGGCCCGGACAATCGGACCGTCTACACCGCCGGCATCCATGGCATGGTGCGCTCGTGGAATTGGGATCCGGACGCCCGGGCGCTGACCATGTTGAACGAGCGAGCGGTCTCGACGCACGGCATCTGGGCCATGTCGGTGAGTCCTGACGGGCGGAGCATGCTGATCGGGGGCGACGAGCAGGTGGCCTGGCTTATCGACACGGCGACGCTCGAGGGACGGCCGCTGGTGGGTCACCAGGGCGCGGTGTACGCGTCGTGCTTCCATCCCGACGGCCGGCGCGTGGTGACCGGCGGCTTCGACAACACGACGCGCGTCTGGGAGACGGCCACGGGGGCCGAGGTGGTCGTGCTCCGATCGCACAAGTTCGCGGTGCACGGCATCGCGTTCGACCCCACGGGCGCCATGATGCTGACCATCGGTGGGGACGGGCTGGCGGTGCTTCGACGGGGCGGCGCGGGGGTGGAGGCCGTCCCGACCGGCGGAATCTCGCTGACGCGATGAGCCGATCCGGCGGCGAAGGGTGCGTGAGGGTCGACGCGGCGCGCTGATCGTCGGCGCCTCGCCCGAAACTCCCGTTCCGGAGACCTGAGATGAAGACCGTTCATGCCCTGCCGTGCGGGGCGCTGTTGTTGGCCGCGGCCGCCGTAGCGATCGCCGGAGATTTGAACCCGCCCTCCGGCGCGCCATCCCCCACCATGAAGACGCTCGCGCAGGTCGAGCCGCGCATCCCGCTCAGCCAGGCGACCACGCCCGGCGACGCCGATTCCATGCTGCGCATCACGCAGCCCGGTTCGTATTACCTGACCGGGGACCTGATCGTCACGGGCGACCGGAGCGGGATCGAGATCGCCTCGCACAACGTCACGATCGACCTGAACGGGTTCACGATCATCGGGACGAACCTCCACAATCGCTCGGGGATCACGGCGGGCATCATTCAGCTCCGCAACATCCACGTCCGCAACGGCGCGGTGCGTGACTTCCTGAAGGCGGGCGTCGAACTGCACGACAACGACGACTTCGAGCGCCCGCGCCTCGGACGGATCGAGAACATCCGCGCGTACAACTGCGGCGTCGGCGTCGGCGGCGGATCGCAGTACCTCATCACGGACTGCGTGACCGCCCTCTGTCCGGGCGGGGTCATCACCTACGGCGAGACACAGATCGAGCGCTGCTTCGTCTCGGATTCCACCGGCACGGGCATCATGGCGCTCACCGGCCCGGCCGTCGTTCGCGACTGCCAGGTCGACGGCGCGGCGGATGGTGTCCTGGTGACGCAGGGCCTCGTTGAGGGCGTGTTCGTGCGGATCGTCTCGGGGGACGGCATCCGCGTGACGGCGTCGGGCGTCGTTCGCGGGTGCCAGGTGCTCAGCGCGGGCGCCGACGCGGTGGACGTAGGCAGTTCGTCCGTGGTGGAGAATTGCCGAGTCCAGGATTTCGACGTCGACGGCATCCGCGCCGGCGCGGACTCGCGCATCGTGGGCAACCATGTGTACGGTTCCAATGCGAGCGTGCCGGGGACGCAGACGGGCATTCTTGCGTTCGAGGGCGCCGCCCACATCGAGGGCAACTCGGTGCACCGTGTCGACGTCGGCGTGGCGACGAGCTCGGCGGGCGGGTGCTTCATCGCCGGCAACACGTTTCGTTCGGTGGGGACGCCGCTCCTCACCCTGGGCACGAACACGTTCGGTCCGCTGATCACCTCGACGGGCCAGATCTCGACCACGAGCCCCTGGGCGAATTTTTCTCATTGATCCGGCCTCGCAGGCGGCGCAGCAGGAATCGCGTGAGCCCTTCCGGACCCCGGTGGTGCGTCGCGTTGGACAGGGCTTTCCGACTGAGACGGGCTGCCCACTGATCCCAAACCGATTCGAGGACTTCAAACCATGTCGATTCACACACGAGTACTCGCGGGTGTGACCGCGGTCCTGACCGCGGCCGCGTTCGCCGGCGACCTGACTCCCCCCACTGGCGCACCAGCGCCGACGATGAGGACCCTGCACGAGATCGAGCCTCGCACGCCCATCGGCGCCGCCACGACGCCCGGCGACGCCGATTCGGTCTTTCGAATTCACGCGCCGGGGTCGTACTACTTGACGGCGGACGTCGTCGGCATGGCGGGCAAGGTCGGCATCGAGATCGCGGCTCAGGACGTGACGGTCGATATGGGCGGATTCCGGGTGCGCGGCGTCGCCGGCTCGCTCGATGGAATGCGCGTGACCGCGGCGTCGCCGCGCGGTGTGGCTGTCCGCAACGGAACTCTCCAAGGCTGGGGCGGCCACGGCCTGAACCTGGCGCAGTCGAGTGTGAACCGCGTCGAAAACGTGGTCTGCGAGGGGAACGGCGGCTCGGGCATCGCGGGGGGTCAGAAGACGATCCTCCTCCGCTGTCAGACCGATTCGAACGCGCAGAGCGGCGTTTCGGGCGGCTACTACTTCACGATCGAGGGCTGCTCCGCCACTGACAATGGGCAGTCGGGCGTGGCAATTGCGGGGATTGGCACGATCCGTGACTGCGTCTCCACAAACAACGGGGCAACGGGATTCTCGCTCGGACGGACGTCGGCCGCGATCAATCTGATTGCGATCAACAACACGGGTGCGGGGATCGAGGCGACGGCAGGAAGCACCATTGATCGGTGCGCTTCCAATCTCAACGGATTCGGCCTGCGCGTCACCGAGGGCAGCTCGACGATCCGCGGCTGCGCCGCCGATGCGAACACTGTCGGCATCTCGGTGGGCGCAGGGTCGATCGTCTCGGAATGCACGGTGTCGAATAGCGACACCGACGGGATCGTGGGAGCGTCTGCGTGCGTCATCCAGAACAACCAAGCGCAGGGCAACAGCGCCTTCGGCGTTGGCGCCGGGATCCGTGCGACAGGCTCGAGCAACCGGATCGACTCGAACAACGTGACGGCGAACGACTTCGGCGTGCGTTGCGAGGTGGCCGACAACGTGGTCGTTCGAAACACGGCCCGCGGCAACCAGTCCAACTACTCGTTCCCGAGCGGCGCGGAGTACGGCCAGATCGTGACCGACCCCGGCGTCAACTTCTCAAACTCGAATCCCTGGAGCAACTTCGCGTATTGAGGCACACCGAATGGACGCGGCGTCCATGCCGCGGTCTTTCTCAGCGGGGCGGGGCTCGGCGACGGGCTCCGCCTCGTTCTGTTTCGGGATCGGTCGGAATTCGTGAGCCGCCCCGGGGCACGAGGGTGCGTGATGAACGCCGCGGGGCCTTGTGCCGCCCCGCGGCCTGCGAACAGCACCGACACTCACTGAGAAGGGAACTCCCATGAAGATCCTCGCGATTTCGACCCTCGTCCTCCTCGCCGGCAGCGCCGTCGCCGGCAACCTCACGCCGCCCGCGGGCGCACCGACCTCGACCATGAAGACGCTCCAGGAGGTCGAGCCGCGCACGCCGATCCAGTCGCTCTCGGGCTCGGGCTCCGCGATGTACGCCATCTTCCAGTCCGGCTCGTACTACCTGACCGGCAACATCGTCGTGCCGAGCAATGGCGTCGGCATCCAGGTCTCCGCCGACAACGTGACGATCGATCTCAACGGCTTCACGATCTCCGGGACGACGACGGGCCTCACCGCGTCGCAGGGCATCAATGTGCCGAGCTCGCGGCGCTACCTGACCGTCAAGAACGGCACGATCCGATACTTCGGCTCCGAGTGCGTCGACGCCGCGTCCGTGACCGGCGGCCAGTTCGAAAACCTCGCCATCTTCGACTCGATCGGCAACTACGGCATCCGCGTCGGCAACAACGCGATGGTCCGCGGCGTGCGCGCCGAGAGCAACAACGTCGCCGGCATCCTCGGCGGATTCGGCTGCACGTTCGTCGAGTGCTCCGGCGTCGACAACGGCGGAGACGGCATTTCCGCAGGGTCCTTCGCCACCGTCACGAGCTGCACCGCCACCGACAACGGCGCCGACGGCATCTCGACCGCGCAGCGATCGACCGTCATCAACTGCGCGTCCAGCGGCAACTTCCTCGACGGCATCGAGATGTCCTACGGCGGCGTGGTGAAGAACTGCACCGTCTCCTTCAATCAGCACGGCATCCGCGTCTACGAGGGCGGCGCAGCGCTCGTCCTCGAGAACGAGTGCTCGAACAACTCCCTGGCCGGCATCATCGTCAGCGGCGGCGCGGCCTCGCGCATCGACAGCAACCACGTCGGCTTCAACGCCGTCGGGATCGATATCGACACCGCCGACAACTTCATCGTTCGCAACACCGCCCGCGGCAACACCACCAACTTCTCCATCATCGCCGGCAACGAAGCCGCCGCGGTCATCACCAACCCCGGCGACGCGTTCACGTCCAGCAACGCATGGGCCAACTTCGCCTACTGAGCCGGCCGTCGCACCACGCACCTCAGCGGAAGGATCAAACATGACTCGCGCACTCATCATCCTGCTGGCGGCATCGACGGCCGGGGCGGCTCACGCCCAGTCCTCGATCCAGCCCGGGCACAAGTTCGGCTGGACGGAGAACGCCGGCTGGACCAACTGGCGGGACGCCAACGGCGAGACCGCCGGCGTGAAGATCCACCCCGGGTTTCTCTCCGGCTGGATCTGGGCGGAGAACGTCGGCTGGATCAGCGTCGGCGACGGCTCGCCTGCGAATTGCCAGCAGTACTCGAACGCCAGCGGCGCCGACTTCGGCGTCAACGTCCTCCAGAACGGCGACCTCGCCGGCCTCGCCTGGGGCGAGAACATCGGATGGATCAACTTCTCGACCAGCTCGACGCTCGCCGGCTTCGGCATGCAGGCCAAGTTCAACACCGCCACGCGGCGGTTCAGCGGCTTCGCCTGGGGCGAGAACATCGGATGGATCAATCTCGACGACGAGAATCACGCCATCCGCGCCAACCCCACGTGCCTCGGCGACGTGAACCAGGACGGCGTCGTGAACTTCGCCGACCTCAACCTGGTGCTCTCGTCCTTCAATCAGGCGGGCGCCTGCACCCTCGGCGACACCAACGGCGACGGCGTCACGGACTTCGCCGACCTCAACAACGTCCTCTCGTTCTTCAACGCGACCTGCTCGTAAGGCACCGCCTCGCACGACACTCGACCATCACGCTCGCCCCCGGCGCTCTCTCGACGCCGGGGGCTATTTCATGCGCTGGCGAGCCCCGACTCCTGCGACCAGTCGGCCTCGGGATCGCCCTCGGTCTGGAGTCGCAGCAAGTAGGCGTACCGACCGTCGCGCGCGAGTAGTTCGTCGTGGCGGCCGGACTCGACGATGCGCCCTTGCTCGAGCACGACGATGCGGTCCGCGTGGCGGATGGTGCTCAGGCGGTGGGCGATGACGAAGCAGGTGCGCCCCTTCATGAGGCCGCGCAAAGCGCGGCGGATGAGTCCTTCGCTCTCGCTGTCGAGGTTGCTGGTCGCCTCGTCGAGGACGAGGATGCGCGGATCCGCGAGGAGCGCGCGGGCAATCGCGATGCGCTGCTTCTGGCCGCCGGAAAGGCGCACGCCGCGCTCGCCGACGACCGTCTCGTAGCCGTGGTCGAGCTCGCGGATGAAGGCGTCGGCGTTCGCGGCCCGGGCCGCGGCCTCGACCTCCGTTCTTCCGGCGCCGGGGCGCGCGTACCGGATGTTCTCCTCGATCGTGCCGTCGAAGAGGAAGACGTCCTGCTCGACAATGCCGAGGAGCGCGCGATAGGAATCCACGGAGATGTCGCGGATGTCGCGCCCATCGAGGCGAATGACGCCGCGCTCGGGATCGAAGAACCGCGCCGCCAGGTTGCAGAACGTCGTCTTGCCGGAGCCGCTGGCGCCGACCAGGGCGACGACCTCGCCCGGGGCGATGTCGAGGTCGACATCGATCAGGACGTCGCGCTCCGTGCCGGGGTAGCGATACCAGACATGATCAAAGTGGATGGCGCCGCGGACCTCGGAAGGCCGGAGGTGGATGCCCTGCGACTCGACGTCGGCGAACTCGCGCTCTTCCCCGAGCAGATCAAGGAGTCGGTCGAGCCCGGCGAGGTTGGTCTGCACGCTGGTCGCCGTGGAGGCGAGGGTTTCGAGCGGGCCGAGGAGCATCAGGAGGTAGGCGGTGAACATCATCAGGTCGCCCAGCGTGAGCGTGCCGTTGATCACCTGCCGTCCGCCGTAGACGAGCACGCCGATCGAGGCGAGCGGGATCAGGGCCTGCCAGACGATGTCCACGACGCGTGAGCGCCACCATGCAAGGATCTCCTGGCGCGCCATGTAGTGGCTGCGGTTCACGAAGCGGGATGCCTCGCCGCGCTGGCGGCTGAAGCCGCGAACGATGCGCATGCCGGCGAAGACTTCGGTCGTAGAGGAGTCGATGCCCTGGCGGGTGGCGCGGATGTCGCGGTAGACCGGTCGGATGCGCCCGATCCACGCCTTGTGCGTGAGCCACACGGCGGGGATGAGGGCGATGGCGCCGACGAGCAGCCGCCAGTCCACCCAGGCCAGCACGAAGAGCGTGCCGATGAGCTGGACGATGGCGCGCCAGGGGTTGTAGAGCAGATTGAAGACCAGGTCGCCCGCGCCGCCGGCGTCCTCGCGCAGAAGACTGACGGCGCCGCCGCTCTTGAGCTGATGGACGCGATGTAGCGGCAGGCGCACGGCGTGCTCGAACGCCCGTCGGCGGAGCATCACCTGCGTGCGCTTGGTGAGCAGCGTCATCTGCCAGCGTCCCCACATCCCGACGACGATGGCGATGGCGTTCAGAACGACCATCGCTCCGGCCAGGATCCAAAGCAGCCCTTGTCGCGAGCGGCCGTCGGCGAGCCAGTCGGGCAAGCCCGTAGGGCCGGGGTTGTCCGTGATGATGTAGTCGATCGCGATCTTCGTCGACGCCGGGAGCGACAGCGTGATCATCGTGGCGATGGTCAGCGTCGCGAGGGACGCAAAGATCAGCCCCCGCCGCTCCGCGAGCAGCCGCCAGAATTGGGCGAACAGCCGCTGGAACGATCGCGACCGCTTCGACTTGCTCGGCGCGTCCTCGCCGGTGGCGTGCCCGGCGGCGCTGGCGGGCATGGCGCGGTACTGCCGGAATCGCAAACGACTGGAACGTCCGACCTTCTGCATCCCGGGATGGTAGGAGCGGAGAGGGCGGCGCAGGGATTACCATGGGCCCGCCATGGCGTTGTCGCTCGCGGCGCTGCAATCGATCCACGTCCCCATCCGCTGGAAGCTGGTGATCGCGATCGCCGCGCCCACGCTGGTCGTCGCGGCCGTGGTGGCGTCCATCAACTACCCCCGCCTGCTGCGCTCGGCCCAGCAGGAGGCGCTGAGCCGCGCCGAGTCGAGGGCGGACTACTTCGCGTCGATTATCGAGGGCCGCCTGCGCGCCGTGGAAGCGGCGGTGCGGACGCTGGCGCTGGAGATGCGCACCCAGCCGGACATGCCGCCGGATCGGGTGCTCCAGTTGCTCGAAGGGATCGTGCTGAACGACGATCTCGTGTTCGGTTCGTGCATGGCGTACGAGCCCGGACCGGACGGCGTCGGACCGCTGGCGCCGTACGTCAAGCGCTGGCAGGGCGGAACGCGCCTGATGGATGTCGCCGAGATCTACGAGTACTCCTCCGGCGAGTGGGAGTGGTACGAGGCGCCGCGCCGCACCGGCCAGCCGCTGTGGACCGAGCCATTCTTCGACCAGGGCGCCGGCGACGTGTACATGTGCACGTACGCGGTGCCGGTGCTGGTGGACGGACGGCTGCACTGCGTCGCCACGGCGGACATCGCGATCGAGGAACTGCAGCGCCGGATCCGGCTGCCCGACGCCGAGGGCGCGTCGTACCTGATCCTGAGCCGCGACGGCGACTACGTGTCGCATCCTCTGCGCTCGTACGTCATGCGCGCCAACGCGCTCGTGCAGGCCAGGGCGCTCAAGGACGACGAGCTTGTCGGCATGGTGGAGCGCGCCGTGGCGGGCAAGCGCGGCCAGGGACGCGTCTCGGGCCTGCGCACGCCCGGCGAGACCGACCTGGTGTTCTATCGCCCGATCGCCGGCACGGGTTGGTCGTTCGTCGTCGCCGAGAGCGAGGACGCGGTCTTCGCGCCGGTGCGCCGATCGCTCGCGCGATTCGCCGCCGTGGCGCTCTGCGGCCTGTTCGCCATCGTCGTCATCATCTTCGCCTCGACGCGCCACCTGACCCGGCCGATCGTCCGGCTCAACGAGGCGGTGCGTCGCCTGGGCGCCGGCGATCTCACCGCGCGCACCGACGTCGTCGCGACCGGTGACGAGGTCGGCGAACTCGGCGCCGCGTTCAACGCGATGGTCGAGCAGCTCACCGCGCACATCGACGCCCTGACGCGCGAGACGGCGGCGCGAGAGGCCGTGGAGGGCGAGGTCCGCGTCGCGCGAGCGATTCAGACGGCGCTCTTGCCCCGGACATTCCCCCCGTTCCCGCATCGGCACGAATTCGAGCTGCACGCGCTCAACCTGCCGGCGCGCCACATCGCCGGCGACTTCTACGACTTCTTCTTCCTCGATGATCGCCGCCTGATGTTCGTCATCGCGGACGTTTCCGGGAAGGGCGCCCCCGCGGCCCTCCTCATGGCGGTGACGCGCACGATCATCCGCAATCTCGCCCGTGTGCACGACGATCCCGGCGAGATCCTCGCGCAGGCGAACAAGCTGCTGCTCGACGACGCGGTCGACGGGATGTTCGTCACTATGTTCCTCGGGGAGTTCGACGTGACGTCGGGCGTCATCCGGTACGCCAACGCCGGCCATCCCCCGCCGCTCTGCCTGCGCGCGAACGGAAAGGTCGAGCGATTCGGGCAGGTGACGGCAGCCGTGCTGGCGGTGCTGAAGGACTATCCGAAGTGCTTCGAGGAGGCGACGCTCGCGCCGGGCGAGACGCTGGTGCTCTTCACCGACGGATTCACCGAGGCGCGTGCGGAGGGCGGCGAGCTACTCGGCGAGCGGCGCGTCGCGGAACTGCTGCGCAAGCTCGGCGGGCGACCGGTGCTCGAGCTGTGCGAGGCAGCCGCGGCGGAAGCGCGGTCGTACCAGAACGGTCAACTGCAGGACGATCTCACGATCCTCGCCGTCCGCCGGGTCGAGGTCAGCGCTTGAGCGTGTCGAGGATGCGCTGCGCTTCGGTGTGATCGCCCGCGGCGTGCAGGCGCGCCGCGTACATCGTGCCGATCTGGAACCAGTTGCTCCCGGCGCGGTAGTACGCGTTCGTCTCGGGCTTCTTGCACCGGCCCCAGGTCGTCTGATAGAGCCGGAGCGACTCCTGCGCCCGGTCCGCCGCCGTCAGCAGCCCGTCGGCGAGCATGAGCGCGTTGAGGACGAACGGGCCATCCTCGGTGTGCCGATCGAGGACCTGCCGGAAGCACTGGAGAGCCGTTTCGAGATCGCCCGTATTCGCCCATACGCGCCCCTGCTCCACCAGCACCTCGGCCGCGAGGTCCGGGCGCTGATGACAGAGTTTCAGCAGCGACTCCCACATGCGATCCTTCTCGCGCGGATCGTCGAGGGACTCGATGACCGGACGCAGCACGGTGATGGTGAAGTCCGGGTACGCGCTGCCGCAGAGCCGTTCGACGGCGTCGATCCACACGCGCCGCTGCGCCGGGGTGACGCCGAGACGCTGCGCCGTGTCGCCGACGAGCCGCCAGGATTGCAACTGGTACGGGCACGCGTCGATGGACGACTCGAGCAGCGCCAGCACGCCCGCGGCGTCCGCGGCCCGCGCCGTCGGAGCGGCCTTGCGAGCGGTCGATCGAGTGCGCGGCTTCGCGGCGTCCGCGTTCGCGTTCTCCGGCGGCCACGCGGCGCGTCGGCGTGCGATGTCGAGCAGCCACTCCGCCGCGTCGATGTACGCGATGGCCTGCTGCCGCTCCTCGCGCGTGTAGGTGATGAGCCCCGCCGCGAGCGTGATCTCCGCATCGCTGGTCTCGTCCCCCGACTGCGGATCGATGACCCGGCCCTTGAGCCCCTTGTACGCGTCGTAGCGCCCGGTGTCGAAATTCCAGAGCGCGCCCTTGCCGCTGCGCTGGAGGAACCCGACCCACGCATGCCCGCCCTCGGCCGCCGCGGCGCGGACATAGGCCGTCGGGACGCCGATCGACTTGCCCACCATCACGGCGAAGTACGCCTGGTCCACGCAGACGCCGCCGAAGCGAAGGATGTTGGGCAGGGTGTAGCCCTCCTTCGTCACGTTCTTTTCGCGACCGCCGAGCAAACTCTCGTGGTCGTAGCGGATCGTGCGGAAGAGACCCCCGACATCGTTGTGGCGTGCATAGCGATCGAGGGCCCACGTCATGTCGTCGATTGCGGGCGTTGCATCCACGACGTGGGTGTAGAGCTCGGGCGGAAAGTCCGCAGTGTCGAAGTAGAGCCGGTTCGCGTTCGCGGCGTAATAGGCGTACAGCGCCGCGGCGTCGGGAGACTCCACGATGTTCTCGTTGAATCGCCGACGCACCGGCTCGTCGTGCACGACGCAGATCGCGGCGACCAGCGGCGCCAGCTCCTCGAACTTGTCGGGCCCGGTCTGGCCGAGCCGGAGCGCCAGGGATCCGGCGGCGCCGAGATGGTCCGATCGATCGTCGATGAGAAACACGAGGTCGCCGGCGAACGTCGGCCGATCGCGAAGGAACGGGAGCAGTGCGGCCCGATCCTCTTCGGCGGCGCCGACCAGCTCGACCAGGCGGCGAGCAAACGCGACCTCGCGCAGCGTCTGCGGCTCATTCTCTGCGCCCCAGGCGATGACCTGCGCAAAGACGGAATCCAGGACTGCGCTCGCCTGTTCAGTATCGCCGTCGGCCTCGAGCGCATCGAGCGCCGCGTTGACGCGCTGCACGACCGCCTCGTCCGGCGCCTTCGCCGACCGGCGCGACTGTGCATTCGCATCTGGCGCAATCAGGAATGAAACGATCAGGACCAGCGCCGCCGCCACGGAATTCTTCATTGCGCGCCTCCCTCGACCGTTCGCGTCCCTCGGGAGCGCAGTCTATCAGGTGAGTCCGGCGATGCAGGCCTCCGTGGGGCGAATCGCCGTGGAGAAAGTGGAAATTGGTGAGCCCTCCGGCGCCCGTTTGCTGCGTCTGAACCGGCGGACAGCCCCGCCACACCACCCAGAGAAAGGCCTCCCATGCTCGATAGGCGCAGCATCGTCCTCCTGCCGGTCCTTGCCGGCGCCGTTCAGGCCGGCGACCTCACACCGCCCGCGGGCGCTCCGGCGTCGACCATGAAGACGCTCCAACAGGTCGAGCCGCGTCGGCCGATCAACGCCCAGACGACGCCGGGCGACGCGGACAGCGTGTTCAAGATCACCCAGCCGGGCTCGTACTACCTCGACGCCGATCTGCATGTGACGACCGACGAGCATGGCATCGAGGTTGTCGCAAGCAACGTGACAATCGACCTGAATGGATTCACCGTGTCCAGCGCCGGCAATGGTCAGAGGGCCGGCGTCGCGGCGACGACGCTCGGCCTCACCAATGTCGAGGTCCGAAACGGCGTGATCCGTGGCTTCGGCGGCGCCGGGGTCGACTTCAACGAATTCACCGGCGAGGTCAACGTCGCCGGCGGATCGGCGCGCCATCTTCGGGTCAGTCACTGCGGCGCCGGGGTGAACGCCGGCTCTCCGTTCACCATCGCCGACTGCGAGATCGGCTCGGTGACCAATGGCGTCGCCGCATGGGGAGGCGTCACCATCGAGCGCAGCCACATCTTCGATGCGTCCGGCTACGGCGTCCTCTCGGTCAATAACAGCACGATCATTCGCGACACCTCCATCCGCCAGATCGGTTTGACCGGCGTGCTCATGTCGAGCGGCGCAGTCGAACGCGTTCATATTCGAGACATCTCTGGCGACGGCATCTCGTGCGGCAGCGCCACCGTGCGTCACTGCGACATCGAGATGGTGGCGAGCAACGGAATCTTCGCCGGTTCAGAGGCGCTCATCGAGCAGAACCGCGTCGCCCAATGCATGGGGACGGGGATTCGCGTGAACGGCGGCAGCCGCGTGGCCAACAACCAGGTCTTCGGATTCAGCGCCGCACAGCCCGGAGTTCAGGTCGGCATCGCGGCGCCCGGTGGAACGACGACCATCGACAGCAACTCCATCCAGAACGTGGACTCCGGAATTGTTGTCTCCGGCAATCGATCCCTGATCGTTCGGAATTCGATCACCGGCGTCCAGACGTCGATCAACAGCACCGGCGCCCACACCGTGGGGCCGATCGTGCTTACGTCGGGTTCCATCTCGACCACGAACCCTTGGGCCAACTTCCTGATGAACTACTGAGCCGACGGCCCCTCCGCCACCAGGGAAGGAATGGCGCGAGTCAGCACGCCGATCGAACGCAGGTACTCGGAGATTGAGATGTGCTCGTTCGGCGTGTGGTCGAGCGTGCTGTCGCCGGGGCCGTAGGCGACGATGGGGCACTTCCAGATCGGCGCGACGACGTTCATGTCCGCCGTCCCGGTCTTGAGCTTGAGCGCCGGCTTGCCGCCCGATGCGCGGATGGCGCTCACCAGCGCCCGCGCGGCCGGGCTCGTGCGCGGCTCCTCGTGCGCCGTCTCGCGCCCGCGGAACTCGACGTGGGCGTTCGGCGCCGCGTCGCGGACGAAGCGCTCGAGCGCATCGACCTCAAAGTTCGGCGGCAGTCGAAAACCGATCGTCGCCGCGACGCGATCCGTCAGCCCGTCGGACTCGGTGCGCATATCACGCAGGCCGGTCATGAGGAGGTCGAACAGCCGGGCGCGGTCCTCGTTGAAATGCGCCGCGTACGCAAAGACCGCGTTGATCCAGTCGATGGCGCGGTGCGCGACGGGCTCCTCGGGGCCGGCGGAGTGTCCGCAGGGCTGCTCCGCGCGATAGTCCACGAGCAGGCGTCCCTTGTAACCCAGCGTCACGCAGTCCCAGGCGCTCGGCTCGCCGATCAGGCACGCGTGAGGCCGATACCGCGTCGCGGCAAATCGCGCGCCCTTGCTGCTCGCCGCCTCTTCCTCCACGGCGCCGACGACGACCACGCGCGTATCCGCCGGCAGCTCCGCGCGCGCCGCCGCCGCGATGAACGCGCAGCATGGTCCCTTCGCGTCCACGGCGCCGCGCCCGTAGAAGAGATCGCCGTCCGTCCGCACCGGCACACGTCCCGGCGCGGTGTCGATGTGCCCAAGCAGCACGAGCGTGCGCGCGCCCTCGCGTCCCGCACCGTTCGCGGCCCGCTCCCCCACCGCGTTGCCGGCCTCGTCGATGTGCGCCTCGAGGCCGAACTCGTGCATCCGCGCCACCAGGAACTCGGCGACGGGGCGCTCGTGGCGCGACGGGCTGTCGATCTCGACGGCGCCCTTCAGCAGCGCAACGGCCTCGTCGTCCGTCGGACGCATCACTCGAACACCGTGCCGACGCCCGAGAGCGCCCGCCGGATGGGCTCCGCCTGGCGCGCATCGCCGAAGATCACGCGCTTGACGCCGCCGTCGAGCGCTTCCTGCGCGCCCAGCACCTTCTTCTTCATGCGCCCCTGCGCCGCCTCCGCCGCCTGCTCGATCGCCTCGCGCCGGACGTGCGGGATCAGCGACGATTCGTCCGGGAACGCGCGAAGGAGGCCGGGGACGTTCGAGAGCATCATCAGCGCCTCGGCCTTGAACGCCGCGGCCGTCAATCCCGCCGCGCGGTCCGCATCGACGTTGATCGCCTCGCCCTCGTACGAGATGGCCGGCGGCGTCAGCACGGGCAGGTACCCCGCGTCGAGCAGCGACGTCAGCAGCGGGACGTTGATCTTCTCCACCGTGCCGGTGAAGTCGTCGCGGATCACGATGGTGCGTCCGGACTCCACGGCGCGGATCGCGGCCTTGCGCGAGCCCTCCCAGATGCGCCCGTCGACGCCCGACAGCCCCACCGCGTTCACGCCGCGCTTCTGGAGTGACTCGACCAGCCCCTTGTTCACCTGGCCGCAGTACACCATCTCGAAGATCTCGAGTGTGCGCCGGTCGGTGCGCCGGGACGTGTGCCCGGAGGGCGAGGTAATGAACTTCGGCGGATGGCCGAGCGCCTCGGAGACCTGGTTGGTCAGGTGGCTGCCGCCGTGCACGAGGATGAGGCGCTGGCCGTCCTTCAGCAGCGCCGCGGCGTCCTCGGCGACCGCCTCCAAGTCGATGCCCTCGCTGCCGCCGACCTTCACGACGATCACGGTTGCTCTCCGTATGCGCGCGGCGCCCGATCAGATCGGGTGGAGCCCCGCGAACTCAAGGCCCGCGGTCTCCTCGAAGCCGTGCATGAGGTTCATGGCCTGCACCGCGCTGCCCGCGGCGCCCTTCATCAGATTGTCGATCGCGCTGATCACCACCACGCGGTTCGACGATTCGTCCGCCTCGAAACCGACATCGGCATAGTTCGTCCCCGCAAGAATCTTGGGATCGGGGAAGCGATGGATGCCCTGACGCTCCTTCACGATGCGCACGAACGGCTCGGCGCCGTAGGCCTCGCGGAAGATCGGCCAGAGCTCGCGATCGCTGAGCTTCTGCTTGAGGAAGACGTGCGCCGTGCAGAGCACGCCGCGCACAGCCTCGACGGCCGTCGCCGAGAAATGCAGCTCGAAGTCGCCGAGCTCCTGCAGAATCTCCGCCTGATGCCGATGGCCGGTCGGCGCGAAGGACCGCATGGCCCCGCTGCGCTCGGGATGGTGCGTCCCCGGCCCGCTCTCGGCGCCGCCCTCGGAGGATCCGACCTTGAGGTCGACGAGCGCGCGCTCGATCAGACCCTTGCGCGCCAGCGGCAGCAGCGCGAGGTTGCTCGCGGTGGCGTTGCAGCCGACGCCGCTGACGTAGCGGGCGCCCTTGATGCGCTCGCGCTGCAGCTCCGGCAGGCCGTAGACAAAGCGGTCGAGCCATGCGGGCGCGGGGTGCTCCCAGTCGTACCACTTCCTGTACCCGGCAGGGTCGCGCAGACGGAAGTCCGCCGAGAGATCGACGATGCGCTCGGCGAGCGACGTGTAGCGCTCGATGTCCTTCGACGCCGCGCCGTGCGGCAGGCAGAGAAAAAGGACGTCGCACTTCTCGAGCTGATCGGGCGTGGTGAACTTCACCTGTGTGCGCCCGCGCAGGTTCGGATGCACGGCGTGCACGAACTTGCCCGCCTGCTGGCGCGACGTGACCTGCGCAACCTCGGCGTGCGGGTGGCCGAGGAGCAGGCGCAGGACCTCGCCGCCGCCGTAGCCCGAGCCGCCGACGATGCTCGCCCGGACCGTCATCGCGCGCCGGCCCCGGCGGTGGGCATGTGGTACGACGACACGGGGATATGCCCGGCGCCGACGGCGAGGGCGTAGTCCACGACCTTGGCCGGGATGTTCACGCCGGTCGGCGTGATGCTGTTCTTGAACTCCATTGTGTAGTTGACCTCGTTCACGAGGAGTTCGCCGTCCTCGCGCTCGAGGAGGTCCACGGCCAGCACGCCGCCGCCGCAGGCCTTCGCCGCCGCGACCGAGAGCCGGTCCATCTCCGGCGTAATGCGCATGGGCTCGACCTTGCCGCCGCGCGCGGTGTTGGTGATCCAGTGCTCGCTGGTGCGCGAGATGGCGGCGACGGTCTCGTCGCCCACGACGAAGGTGCGGATGTCGCGCGCCGACTTCTTGCTGATGTATTCCTGGATGTAGAAGATCGAGTGGTGGTACGACCCGAGCGTGTTCTTGTGCTCGAGGACCGCCTCGGCGCCGTCGCGATCGTTGATCTTGGCCAGCAGCCGGCCCCACGAGCCCACGGCGGGCTTGAGCACCACGGGGTAGCCCATCGCCTCGATCGTCTCGAGCGCCGCCTCGGGCGTGGACGCCACGCGCACGTTCGGCGAGGGCACGCCGTGGCGCAGCAGCTCAAGCGTCGTGTTCAGCTTGCTGCCGCAGATGTGCGCGGCGCGGTAGGTGTTGACGCACTTGACGCCGAACATGTCGAGGATGCTGAGCGCCGCCTCCGCCTGGGAGTGGCTGATGCATCGCTCGATGACGACGTCGTACTGCGACCAGCGGGTCATGTCGTGGAGATCGAAGGAGACCTCGCGGACGTCGATCATGTCGCAGGGAACGGCGCGGCGCTGGAGTTCCTCGAAGAGGAGCTTCTCCTCGACCCGCACCCGCGCGTAGAGCATCGCGACTCGCATGACGGTTGCCTTTCGTGGGAACGTGCGGCGGCTGCCGCGTGCGTCACTCGCCCCAGTCCTCGCGGACCTCGGGGGCCAGCTCGACCTTGAGCGGATTGGTGGAGGTCACTTCCATCTCGGCGCCGCAGTCGGGGCAGGGAAGGATCTCGCCGCTGATCACGTTCTTGGGCGCTTCGATCTCGGCGCCGCACTCGGTGCACTGGACGGTGGCCATCCGCGTTCGCTCCTGAAGGAATCGCCGCCGACGCGGACGGGGGCGTCGGTGGGACTGAGGTTGTACCCGTTCATCCGGCCCGGCGCCGCAACGGCTGGGCCCGCCCTCGCGCTCCGGACGCGGATCGCGAGGGCCGGAGTGTAGGCGGGGCGTTCGGCGTCGTCGGGCCTCTAGGGCGCGCCGTCCTCCGGCTCGCCGGCGAGCGCGTGGGAGTCGGGGTCGTAGCGGCCCTGAAGGTCGTCCCGGACCGCGCCCTCCCACATCTTCGTCCCGACGAAGTACGACGCCCGGCCGATCAGGTGCGCCGCGACCGGCGCGGTCAGGAAGAGGAAGAGCACGACCAGCACCGATCGCGTCACCTCGCCGAGTGTGCCGAAGTGCACGGCCACCGCCGCGAACATGCACGCCGCCCCCACCGTCCCCGCCTTGGAGGACGCGTGCATCCGCGTGAAGACGTCGGGCATGCGGAGGATGCCGATCGCGCCGAGCATCGAGAACGCGGCGCCGATGACGACCAGCGCGATGACGATGATGTCGCGGATCACGGGCGCGCCCTCCGCTCGAGGTACAGGGCGAAGGCCACGGTTCCGACGAACATCACCAGCGCCATGACGATCGCGACGGGCAGGAAGGTCGACTGGCCGGTGATGATCGAGTACAGCGCGATGGCGCCCGCGCTCAGCGTGCCGAGGAGATCGAGCGCCACGACCCGATCGGGCAGGCTCGGCCCGCGCACCAGTCGCACGACGCTCGCGGCCATGGCGACGCCGACCACGAGCAGCGCGCCCTGGATCACGAAATCGGCGAGGGACAGGGCTTCGGGAGTCATCGCATCACCTCGATCACGCGCCGCGCATACTCGTCGCGGATGGACTTGCGGAACTGCACGGGGTCGCCGATGTACATGGTGTGAATGTAGATGGTGCGCCGGTCGTCGGAGATGTCGAGACTGAGCGTGCCGGGCGTCAGCGTGATCATGTTCGCCAGGATCGTCAGCTCGGTGTCGGTCATCTCCTCGAGCGGCACGGCGATGACGCCCGCGTTGAGCTTCGACAGCGGCGAGAGCACGAAGTACGCCACGCGCAGATTCGAGACGAGAATCTCCTTCAGGAAGAAGAGCGCGAAGCCGACCATCTCGCGCATCTGCAGGTAGTATGCGCCCGCGCCCGGCAGCGGCGGCATCAGGCTCAGCAGGAGATAGCCGAGGCCGAAGCCGATGATCAGGTTCGCGGGCGTGAACTGCTCCGTGGCCGCCGCCCACGCCAGGGCGAGGAAGATGTTCCACACGAAGGCGATCACGGTTTCCGCTCCAGCACCGCGTCCACGTAGACGCTGGGATCCACGAGCGTGGACGCCGCGCGCTCGGACGCGACGAACGCCGGCCCCGACGCCGCGGCCAGGCCGACGATCGCCACCGTGATCGCCACCGCCGACCACAGCATCGACCACGGCAGGGGACGCGCCAACGTCTCGGTCCCGCCGTCCACGTGCGCCCGGGGCCGCGCAAACACCTCCAGCCACAGCCGCGCCACGAGGTACAGCGTCAGCACGCTCGCCGTCAGCAGCGACGCGAGCATCCACCACGACTGCGCCTCCACCGCAGCGCGAACCAGCGCAAGCTTGCCGAAGAAGCCCGGGCTCGGCGGCACGCCCGCGAGCGCCGCGGCCAGCACCAGGAACACGCCCGCGAAGAACGGACGCTCCGCCCAGAGCCCCCCGAGCGACCGGATGTCCTCCGTCGATCGGTCGAGGACGATCAGGCCCGTGCACAGGAAGAGACCGGTCATGACCAGCATGTGCTGCGCCGCGTAGAGCGCCATGCCCGACACCGCCATCGGCGAACCGATCGCGAGGCCCATCACCATGTAGCCGATGTGCCCGATCAGCGCGAAGGAGAGCATCCGCCGCAGGTTCGTCTGCGCGATGGCCCCGAGCAGACCGACGATCATCGTGAGCCCCGCGATCGCGCCGAGCAGCTCCCGCCCGACGCTCACGCCCTCCGGAAAGACGATGAAGAACACCCGGGCGAGCGCGAAGACGCCGACCTTGGTCATCAGCCCGCCGAAGAGCGCCGAGACGACCGCCGGCGGCCGGTGATACGACGCGGGCAGCCAGAAGTAGAGCGGGAAGACGCCCGCCTTCAGCCCGAAGGCGACGAAGAAGAGCGCCGCCGCCGGCGCCGCCAGGTCCGCCTCGCGCGCGCCGGCCAGGCGCTGGCTCAGGTCGGCCATGTTCAAGCTGCCCGCGAGGCCGTAGGTGATGCCCGCCCCCGCGAGGAACAGCCCCGAGGAGACGAGATTGAGCGTCACGTACTTGAGCGCGCCCTCGAACTGCCCGCGATCGCCGCCGAGCGCGACGAGCACGAACGAGGACATCAGCATGACCTCGAACCACACGTAGAGGTTAAAGAGGTCCCCCGTGACGAAGGCGCCGCCGACGCCCATCATGAGCGTGTGCAGGAGCACGTGGTAGCCGTACGCCTCGCGCCGGCGGTCGATGCCCGCGAGCGAGGCGATGACGCAGGCGAAGAACACCACGGCGCCGCAGAGCGCCAGGCCCGCGCCGAAGACGTCCGCCGCGAGCGTGATCCCCCACGGCGCCGGCCAGCCGCTGGACTGGAGCGTGACGACGCCCTTGTCCAGAACCTCGACGAAGAGCGCGAGGGTCGCCGCGACCAGCGCCGCCGCGCCCGCGATGCTCATCACGCGTTGCACCGTCGGCGCGCGATACGCCGCGAGACAGGCGATCGCCGTCGAGAGCGGCACGAGGATTGGCAGCGCGGGGAGCATCGTCATCGGTCGGCGCTCCCCATCTGGTCGAGATCGTCTTGCCCGAGCGTCTGGTACGTCCGGTGCACCAGCACGAGCGCAAACGCCAGCACGCCGAAGCCGATCACGATGGCCGTGAGGATCAGCGCGTGGGGCAGCGGATCGGCCACGGCGCCGGTCGTCTCGTCGCCCACGATCGGCGGCGCCCCGCGCGTCAGCCCGCCGGCCGTGAAGATCAATAGATTGCTCGCGTGCCCGAAGAGCGCCAGGCCCAGCGCCAGCTTGACGATGCTCCGGCGCAGCATCAGGTAGATGGAGGCCGCGTAGATCACGCCGACGACGATGGCGAGGAGGGTCTGCACCGGCTACTCCTCCCTCAGCGAGAAGATCATCATGAGGGTGACGCCGATGACGGTGAAATAGACGCCCAGGTCAAAGAGCATCGGCGTGCCGAGCTTCGTCTTGCCGATGAGCGGCAGCTCCGTCTCCGTCCACGCGCTGGCCAGAAACTCACGCCCCAGGATCGGACCGATGAGCCCCGCCACGAGCGCAATCGCCAGCCCGAGCGCGATGAGCACCGCCGGCGGCACGCGCAGCACCTTGCGCGCCGACGCCGCGTCCTGCGCCATGCTGTAGAGCGCGTACGCCGACGCCGCGACCAGTCCTCCCGCGAACCCGCCGCCCGGCTGGTTGTGCCCGATGACCAGGAGCAGCACCGACAGCATGAGCAGCACGGGCAGCATCAGGCGCGTCGCGGTGCGGAGGATCAGGGAGTTCATGCCTCGTCGCCCCCTTCCTTCGCCGGTCGAAGCTTCAGCAGCGCCACGACGCCAATCGCCGCGATCCCGAGCACCGTGATCTCACCGAGCGTGTCGATCGCGCGAAAGTCCACGAGGATGACGTTGACGACGTTGTGCCCCTTGCCCTTGGGCACGCTGTTCTCGACGAACCAGCTCGAGATCTTGGGCGCGATCTGCGCGTCCGCCGCGAGCAGCGTCAGCAGGGTCATGAGCCCGCCGAACGACGACGCGATGATCAGGTCTCGCGCCCGCGCCGCCCTGCCGGTGTAGATCGCGAACCGCGGCAGGTGATACAGCACGAGAACGAACAGGATCACCGTCAGCGTCTCCACGGCGACCTGCGTCAGCGCCAGGTCCGGCGCGCCGTACACCACGTAGATCACCGTCACGCCGTAGCCCACGATGCCCAGCGACGCCACAGCGCCCAATCGCCCCTTGGCGCGCGTCGCGGCGATGGCGCCCACGACCATCATCACGCAGACGATCGCATCGAACGCGTGCACGCGTCCCATCTCGCCGATGCCGCGCAGTGCGCCCAGCTTGATCAACGACGCCCCCGCCACGCCGGCCGTGAACAGGAAGATCGTGATCAGGTACCAGCGCAGCCGCCCGTTCTGCAGGAGCCGTGTGATCGCGCCCGCGCCCACGTGCAGCACGCCCAGGCCGGTCTCGAAGACGTTCTCCGGCCCGAAGCGCGACGCGCGGCCGATCGGCGACAACATCCGCCGCCACCCCGGCGCCGCGAGCCAGATAATCCCGCCGGTCACCAGCGCCAGCGCGCTCAGCCCCAGCACGATGGTGAACCCGTGCCAGAGATGCAGGTGCGTCTCCACCGGCGCCCCGAGCGACGCCGTCGCGATCGACGACACCAGCCCGTCCATGAAGAGCGCCGGCGCAATCCCCCCCACCACGCCGAGCAGCCCCAGCAGCGCCGGCCCGAGCAAGAGGCCCGGCCCCGGGTCGTGCGCCTCGCGCGGCGTCGGTTTGAGCGCTCCGACGAACGGCCCCACCCCGACGATCCCCGCCGCCGCGACCGTCAACGCGCCGCCGAGCACACCCAGCACCACGATCCACCAGCCGAACCCCGAGTGATACGCCGACTCGAGCGTGAACTCCTTCGCGATGAATCCCACGAACGGCGGCACGCCGGCCATCGAGAGCGCCGCGAGCAGCGCCGCGGCGAACGTGATCGGCATCCGCCTCGCCAGCCCGCCCAGCCGGTCCACCTTCTTCTCTCCGGCGGCGAAATCGACGGCGCCCGCCACGAGGAATAGAGCACCCTTGTAGAGCGCGTGCGTCAGCAGGAACAGGCCCATGCCGACCATGGCCTTCTCGGTGCCCACGCCGATCATCATCACCAGCGCGCCGAGCCCGCTCACCGTCGTGTACGCAAGGATGCGCTTCAGCGCCGTCTCCCGTGTCGCCAGCAGCGCGCCCACCGCGAATGTCGCTGCGCCGACGATCGCCAGCGTCCAGACCCACGCCGGCGTCCCGCCCATCGCCGGGTGCAGCCGCGCGAGCAGGTACACGCCGGCCTTCACCATCGTCGAGGAGTGCAGGTACGCGCTGACCGGCGTCGGCGCCTCCATCGCGTTCGGCAGCCAGAAATGAAACGGAAGCTGCGCCGACTTTGTGAACGCTCCGAGGCACACCAGCGCGAGCGCCGCCCCGTAGAGCGCGTGCCCCTTGATCTCGTCCCCCGCGCGGATCAGCTCGCTCAGCTCCCACGATCCGCCCGCCGCCGCCACCATCACCAATCCTGCGAGCAGCGCCATCCCGCCGAGCCCCGTCACGACCAGCGCCTGCAGGGCGCCGCGTCTCGCCGCCTCGCGCTGGCGCTCGAAGCCGATGAGCAGGAACGACGAGACGCTCGTCAGCTCCCAGAACACGAACAGGCACACGATGTTGTCCGCGAGCACCAGGCCGAGCATCGCCGCCATGAAGAGCAGCAGCGTCGCGAAGAATTCGCCCAGGCGCGGATGCCCCTTCATGTACGCCCCGGCGTACACCAGGATCAGCGCGCCGACCCCCGTCACCAACAGCGCGAACGCCAGCGACAACCCATCCAGCCGGAACGACACCGCCACACCCAGCGACTCGATCCACTCCCACCGCTGCAGCAACGCCTCGCCGCGCAGCACCGCCCCCGCCTGCCAGGCGAAGTAGCCGAACAGGCCCGCGCCCGCGGCGCCAAGCAGCCATCCGCACCATCGCCCGCTCAGGCGATGCACCCATGGCGCGAGGGCCGCAAGCCCCAGGATCAGAAGGACCGATTGCAGCATCTTCTCGTCGAAACCGCGGCGTGCCGGCGTCGTCGCCGGAGGACGCCATCGTACCCGCCCACGCCGTTTCCCGCAGGCCGCGCAAGCGCGATACGCTTGGCGACGAACGGAGGCGCCTCATGGCCAAACGCAGCGCCGATCGCGCAGCACCCGACTCGCCGCTCATCGGCGTCATCATGGGCTCCCGCTCCGACTGGGAGACGATGTCCCACGCCTGCGACACGCTCGCGTCGCTCGGCGTCCCGCACGAGGTCCGCGTGGTGTCCGCGCACCGGACGCCCGACCTTCTCTTCGACTACGCCTCGTCCGCCGCGTCGCGAGGACTGCGCGCCATCATCGCCGG
>JBGTSD010000028.1:0-31024 GCA_041940385.1 Phycisphaerales bacterium
GGTGGCCGATGCCACCTTCGCCGCGACGCCCGACATCGAGCCCATCCGCCCCGCGAACGCCGGCCCCAGCGGCCTCTATCTCGCCGGCGACTACACCGACACCGGCTGGCCCGCGACCATGGAAGGCGCCACCCGCAGCGGCTACCTCGCCGCCGCGGCCATCCTCGGCAAGGACTCCCAATGGGCGCTCCAACCCGACCCCACACCGGCGACAATGGTCCGCGCGATCGCGTCGCTCTGATTGGCTCCATCGCCTCCCCTCTGCGCCCTCTGTGCCCTCTGTGTTCACCTCTTCTCCGCGCTCTCTGCGCGCTCCGCGCCCTCTGCGTTCTCCCCTCTCCTCTTCGCGTCCCTTCGCGTCCTTCGCGTTCACTCCGAAGAGCGCACGAAAAAGGCCGGCCCTCGCGGACCGGCCCTTGTATTCACTTGATGCGATGCCTCGATGCCTCGATGCCTCCGTGCCTCGATGCCTTCCCTTACGCCTTCGCTGGCATCGCCTTCGACGCCTTCACGGCCTTCTCGACCAGCACGTCGAACGTCGCCGGATCGTGGATCGCGATCTCGCTCAGCATCTTCCGGTTGAGCAGGATCCCCGACATCTTCAGGCCGTTCATGAACAGCGAGTACCGCGTCCCACGCATGCGGCAGGCCGCCGTGATGCGCGTGATCCACAGCCGGCGGAACTCACGCTTGCGGCGACGACGGTCGCGCCACGCGTACCGCCCCGCCCGCATGAGCGCCACCTTCGCCTGCTGGTAGTGACGCGACTTCGTGCCGAAATAGCCGCGCGCCTCGCGCAGCACACGCTTGTGCTGACGCTTCCGCGCCGATCCCTTGCGAACTCGAGGCATGATGCAATCTCCTGCGATGCCGGACGGAGCGGCCCGTCTTCAGGCCGGCTTCAATTCCCGGACGGCGAATGAGTGTCGTGGTGTCGGGTCGATCGTGCCACCGACCGCAGCTCTGGGCGGTCGGTGCTTCCGCGCTCAGCGCTTCAGGCCGCGGCCTTCTTGGCCTTCTCCGCCTTCATCGCCTTGCGCTCTTCCGGAGACGGGCTCCGCTTGAACGCCGTCAGCGGCTGCGTACGCCCACGCAGACGACGGTGCAGCAGCTTCTCCAGCCGCTTCGCCTCGCCCGTGGGCATGTAACGCGGATTGCGCGACAGACGATCCTTGCTCCCCGGCTTGCCGGAGCGCAGGTGCTTGTGCCCGCACCGCTTGTGCTTGACCTTCCCGGTCTTCGTGATGCGGACGCGCTTCAGCAGCGCCTTGTGCGTCTTGTTCTTCGGCATGGCTGTCGTCTCAACAACGCCCGGTCGTCAACCGCCGGGCGGGGACTCGATCTCGCTTCCAACAACGGAAGACGCCCTTCGCCCTTCCCCCAAAAGGCGAGCCGAGCAGTGTACCCACACCCCCATCGCCGAGCAACCCCGTCAGGACTCTGTTCGCCCGCCCCGATCCCCCTCAGTCCCTCGATGCCTGGGTGCCTCGATGCCTCGATGCCTCGATGCCTTCCCCTACGGCGCCACGAACGCGTCCTCGTCCCCCGCCGGACGCTCCGTCCCCGTCAGGATCGCCGACGCCGGGTCCGTGATCGACTCCGGCAGCCAGATGTTGTCCCCGTTCGGCAGCACCGGCCGCGACAGGAAGATCACCGACCCGTCGCTCAGCAGGATGTTCTGACCCCGCCCGCGATGGTTCAGCGACCGGGCCTCCGCATCGAACTTCTCGCCCCGCCGCGCCCGCGCGATCACCGGCGACTTGTCCGTCAGCACCACCACCCGCCCGTTGCCCGTCTGCGCCCACGCCATCGTGCTCCGCGCCGGAAGCTGATACGAGAACGAGATCTCGTCCATCGAGTTCCAGTCCCGCATCGTCCGCGCATCCCCGTGCGTCAGCGCCGAAGGATTCCCCAGGCACGACAATTCCGTCAGCGACGCGTATCCCGTCCGCGCCAGCGTGAAGAGGTTCGCCGAGTGCGAATGCTCCGGATCGCCCACCTGCCACCACGGCCCGCCGGAGAACCCCGCCGCCGCGATCGGCATCTGCCCGCGATGGTCGCGCGCGTACATCTGGAACGCCGAGCCGGACTTCGCGAGGTTGTCCTCGCACGCCGCAAGCCGCGCCGACTCCCGCCACGACGCCGCCATCGGCCAGAGCACGCCCAAGCCAAACACCAGCATCGCCGCCAGCGACACCAGGTCCGACAGGGTGAATCGCGCTCGCGCCGCGCTCCGTGCGCTCTCCGCGGCCACCGACATCGCCGCCGAACGCCGATCGATCTCCGCCTGCACCCGCGCCAGCGTCGAGTCCACGAGCGATGCGCCACTCATCCGCGCCTCGCCCACACCCGCCAACGCCTTCTGAATCCGCCGCGCCCGCTCCCCCGTCGCCCCCGCCAGCGTCTCCGCATTCCAGCCGTTCCCCACCAGCGCATCGAGCGCCGCGGCGTCCGCCGGCGCCAACTCCGGATCCCGCCGCCCTGCGCGTCGCGCCCGCAGCACCCGCGCCATCGTGGCGTCCACCAGTGTCGCATCGTGCGTCAGCGCCGCCGGCTCCAGCAGCGACAGCAGCCCGCGCACCCGCGCCTCGCGCTCCGGCGCGGCGCTCGTCGCGCCCTCGCCGAAGACCGCGTCCAGCGCCCGCCCGTCCGCGTCATGCAGAAGAGCGTCCACGCCGCCGAGCCCGATGCTGTCCGATGCCTTCGTCATGCTTCAAGCCACCTCGAATGCTGATCCAATTACGACGCCTTCGACTCCGCCCCGCCGTCCTGGCTCTTCGACACGTGCTCCCACTGCCTCGCGAACGACGCCACCGCCGAGTGCAGACGGCTCTTCACCGTGCCGAGCGGAATGTCCAGCGCATCCGCGATCACCGCGTACGGCATCCGCTGGAAATACGCCAGCAGCAGGATCTCCCGCAGATGCTCCGGCATCGCGTCCACCGCACGCTGCACCAGCGCATCGCGCTCCTCCGCGTCGAGCCGCGCCGTGGGCGCCTCGACGTCCACCTCCATCAGGTCCACGAACGACTGCGCCCCCGTGCCGTCCGCGCTGTTCCCTCCGCTCACCGGCGCCGACAGCTCCAGCGCGCTCCGCCGATGGCTCCGCCGCCGGTAATCCCGACCCTTGTTCGCCGCGATCGTGAACAGCCACGGCTTGAACCGGCGCGAGGTGTCGAACGAGTCCACCGACAGGTGCACTTGGAGAAACGCGTCCTGGAACACGTCCTCCGCCGCCTGGCGATCGCCGAGAAACCGGATCAGGAATCGCAGCAGGGCGTCCTGGTGACGCTCGATCAGCGAGCGGAACGCCGAAGCGTCCCCCGACCGATAACGCTCGACCAACTGCTCGTCACTCGGCTCCAGCGCGCGGCTCTCGTCCATCGTCCTGCCCGTCAGAGCGCCCGACGGCGCCGAACGCACGCTCGCACCGGCCGAACCGCCGGAGATCCACGCGAGGCCGGGAAGTGTAAGGGCGTGCGACATGCTCCGCTCCGGACGAGTCACGGTGTCCCCGTCCTACGAGCCCATCCTGACCCTTGTTCGCCGGCATCCCGCAATACGCCACGCCCGGCACGCTAGCATGGCCCCCGAACATTCCCGGACCACCGCTCCGGATCCCCGACCCAACCCACGGAGACCTCACGCATGGGCGTGCCTCTGAGCCAGATGTACACCGTCGCCTCCTATGTCTTCGGCCAGCGCCTCAAGGGCGTCGAGCGCTACCCCCTCGTCCTCATGCTCGAGCCGCTCTTCCGCTGCAACCTCGCCTGCGCCGGCTGCGGCAAGATCCAGTACCCCGCCCACATCCTCAAGCGCAACCTCTCCGCCGAAGACTGCTTCAAGGCCGTCGACGAATGCCCCGCGCCGATGGTTTCGATTCCGGGGGGCGAGCCCCTCCTGCATCCCGACATCAAGGAGATCGTCGAGGGCCTGATCGCGCGCAAGAAGTACATCTACCTCTGCACCAACGCCATCCTCCTCAAGCAGAAGCTCGAAGAGGGCATCTTCAAGCCCAGCAAGTACCTCACCTTCTCCGTCCACCTCGACGGCCACGGCGATCACCACGACTTCGCCGTCTGCCGCGAGGGCATCTACGACACCGCGACCGAGGCCATCCGCCTCGCCGTGCAGCAGGGTTTCCGCGTCACCACCAACACCACGCTCTTCGACGGCGCCGACCCCAACGCCGTGCGCAAGTTCTTCGACGAGGTCATGGACCTCGGCGTCGAGGGCATGATGGTCTCCCCGGGCTACGCCTATTCCAAGGCGCCCGACCAGAAGTCCTTCATGCGCGAACGCCGCAACACCAACGACCTCTTCGAGATGATCCTCGCCAACCGCAAGAAGCGCTGGAAGTTCAACCAGTCGCCGCTCTTCCTCGAGTTCCTCATGGGCATGCGCGAGTACGAGTGCACCCCTTGGGGCAACCCCACCTTCAACCTCTTCGGCTGGCAGAAGCCCTGCTACCTCCTTCAGGACGGCTATACCGACACCTTCGAAGAGCTGATGAACACCACCGAGTGGGACAACTACGGCCGCGCGTCCGGCAACCCCGCGTGCCAGCAGTGCATGGTCCACTCCGGCTACGAGGCCTCCGCGGTGCATCACACCTTCGCATCCTTCGGCGGCCTCTACGGCACCGTCAAAGCGATGCTCTTCAACACCTACGCCAACCCGAAGGCCATGAAGCGCCTCAAGTCCGAAGCGCAGAAGCCCCACGGCCCGCTCGCCCACCTCGGCCTCACCATCGAAGGCAAGCCCTTCAAGCCCGAGACCATCGAAGCCGCCTGAATCGCGCTCACGCGCGCACCCCAGGAGCTGCGCAGCAGCGCCACAATGGAGCCCCGGGCGCCAACCCGGGGTGGCGGACGTCTCGCCCGGTCGCGAATCCGGCGCCGTGGGCGCGTCGGTGCGCATGCGGCCGTCGCCGCCGGCCGCGCTCCTCCCGCACGCTCACCCGCAGGGCATGTTGAAATTCGACAGCACCTCGTTGAGGTCGGCGAAGTTCACCACGCCGTCGCCGTTCAGGTCGCCCTGCAGTCCCTGCCCCGACTGGTTGAAGGCCGACACGACGATGTTCAGGTCCGCGAAGTCCGCATCGCCATCGCCGTCCGCATCGCCCGGGCAGTGCAGCCGCAGCGCATCGAAGCGGTCGATTACCTCCTGGTGCGACAGCAGCCGGTCGTACAGCGCCACCTCGTCCATCACCCCCGAAAAGTGCCGGAAGAAGTCCCGGGCCTTCTGCACGCGGAACGGCGTCGACGCCACATTGACGAACGCGGCGCCCGGCAGCGAATTGTCCGCCTCGTGCGCCACGATCTGCCCATCGACGTACAGCGTGTGCCCAGCGTGCTGACCCGCGCCGCCCGACGCGTTCCGCACCCACACGTAGTGATGGAACTCGTTCGTCGCGAACGTCCCGACCGTGCGCACGCCTCCGTTGTAGAACCCCGCGTAGAAGCGGTTCGGCACGCCGTCGTACAGACTGAAGTACACCTCGCGCCCCGTCAGCCCCGCGCCCCAGTGCAGGAACGGCGGATACATCAGGCCGCCTACGGTCGCCGTCACCTTGACCACGGCCTCCACGCTGAACGAGGGATTCCCCGTGAACGCCGCCGGCGCCGTGCCCAGCGACTCGATGTACGGCCCCGTGTTCAGGTTGAACCCCACCCCCGCGTCCCCCGGCGCCGCCGCCACGTTGAGCACGCAGCCGCTCAGGTACGTCCCGTTGAACGCCGCTCCGAGCGTTCCGTAATTCACGGCCGTCGTGCCCGACGTCTCGTTGAACCGGTACCACAGCGCCGGCGCGCCGTTCGACACCAGCGCGTGATACGCGGGCGTCGCACCCATCAACGCCGACCCGGCGCCCAGCGCTAGCGCCGCTCCCACCAAACGCAACGTGCACATCGCGTCGCTCCAACCACCGGTGAACCCGATCTCGCCGCCGGGCGACCTCACCGCGACCGCCGGCCCCGGAAGACTACCGACCGCCCTTCCCCGTTCGCAAGACAATTCCGCAACAAGGCGCCCGTGAGCGCCGTTGAACGAGGCAGAGGAGGTCCCGGTGATCCGATCGCTCTCGCTCGTCCCGCTCATCGCCGCGCTCGCGCTCCTGTCCGCCCCCGCCAGCGCGCAGCTCACGCCGACCCATAACGACGTCGTCTTCGCAACCGTCGGAACCGGCGCGCTCCGCATGGACATCTACCGTCCGCAGGACCAGCAGCCCCACGCGCCCTGCCTCGTCTTCATCCACGGCGGCGGCTGGTCCGGCGGCTCCCACAACACCATCCCCATCGCGATCAATCAACTCCTCGCCAACGGCTACGTCGTCGCCTCCGTCACCTATCGCCTCACCAGCCAGGAAGGCCAGTACGGCCCCGGCGTCCCCACCTGGTTCCCCGCGCAGATCCACGACGTCAAAGGCGCGCTCCGCTACCTCCGCGCCCACGCCTTCGACTACCAGATCGACCCCGCACGCATCGGCTGCTGGGGAACCTCCGCCGGCGGACACCTCAGCGCCCTCCTCGGAACGTCCGGCGGCGTCGGCGCGGCGGAAGGAACCACCGGCGGCAACCTCGCCTACTCCTCGCGCGTCCAGTGCGCCATCGACTACTTCGGCCCCATCGACATCCTCCTCATGAACCCCGACGTCACCACGCCCCCCGGCAGCAACATCGACCACGATGCGCCGAACTCTCCCGAGTCGCGCCTCCTCAACTGGGACCAGCCCGGCCAGGGCATCGGCGACATCCGCGACAACATCAACAACCCCAATCCTCCCTACCCCGCGCTCGTCGCCCTCGCCGCGCTCTCCTCCCCGCGAACCCACATCGATCCCACCGACCCGCCCATCTACGTGGCGCACGGCCTCCAGGACACCAGCGTGCCCAGCGGGCAGAGCGTCCGCTTCGCCGACGCGCTCGCGGCAGCGTCCGTGCCCAGTGCCCTTCGCCTCGTCCCAACCGCCGGGCACGGCTTCCTCGGCGCCGACACCAACGCCGAAGCGCTCGCCTTCCTCTTCGACGCCCTCTCACCCTGCCCCGGCGACCTCGACGGCGACCGCGCCGTCTCCTTCAACGACCTCAACCTCGTCCTCGGAGACTTCGGCCACCAGAGCGCCCCCGGCGCCGCGCGACAGGGCGACGCCGACGGCGACGGCCTCGTCGATTTCGCCGACCTCAATCTCGTCCTCTCCGGCTACGGCGCCGACTGCCGCTGACCGCCGCCGCCCAGGTGAACGCGATTCCATCACCCAAACTCTTGACCCGACCCGTCGGATAACGCAAGTTCTCCGACCCGCCGCCGTCGTCAGCCCCCTCCGTCAGGGCGACCGGTGCAGGCGAGGGACGCCCCGCGCTCGGAAAAGAAGGAAGAGGAGTTCCCCGATGTCAACGCAGCTTCGCGCCGCCGCTGTCGTGTGCGCGCTCGCCGCCTCCGCGGCCTCGGACGCCAACGTCTTCTGGTCGCTCACCGGGCCCAACGACTACTCGTGGCGCGTCACCTACATGCCCGACTACGACCAGAAGCGCGCCGTCGGCTCGGGAGTCTTCGGCCTGCCCGGCAACGGCTCCATGTACTGCGTCCCGACGTCCATGATCAACCTCGGCGGCTACGTCGCCCGACACGGCTATCCCTTCGTCGGCCCAGGGCCCATCTACGTCCCGGCCAACACCACCGAGTACAACACCATCACCTCCAACATCGCGTCCCTCGGCGTGCTCATGAGCACCAGCCCCAGCAACGGCACCTACGGGGATGGATGGCTCGCCGGCTCCAAGGCCTGGTTCAATCCCATCCTCTTCGACGTCCAGATGAAGTACGCCGCCGGCAACTGGGCGCCCATCACAGCCAACATCTTCGCCTACGGCGCCAACGGCGGAATCACGTCGTTCGCCTACGGCCGCTACACGCACTCCGGAAACACCCTTCTTACCCGCACCGGCGGGCACGCCGTCACCACCTCCAAGGTGTCCAACATCGGCGGTGAGAAGGAGATCTGGTTCCGCAACCCGTCCGCGTCGGACTCGCTGCACAGCCAGTCCACCTACCTCCACCAGAAGCACGAGGTGCAGGACGTCTCCTTCACCATCAACGGCGTCAACCGCGTGATGACCGAGCTCATCACCGACGCCAACGACGGCGTCCGCCGCATCATCGACAAGGTCCTCGTCGTCTATCCGCGCTTCGGAATGACCAACAACCTCAACGACAGCATCGTCCTCACGATGCCGCTCTCCGTCCACAACCCGGACCTCACGCCCGAGCCGCTGACCTACCAGTTCCCGCAGAACATCGCCGACTTCGAGATGGAGCCGCTCCGCGAGAGCATCATCGCCATCCTCATCGGCGTCGTCGCGCCGAGCCAGGTCGTCGCGGTCGATCCGCTGACTCGGCAGATCACGCCGCTCGGATCCGTCAATACGCCCGGTCGCCTCGTCATCAGCCGCCGCGGCCTCATCTACTGCTACGAGAACGGCGCCCTCGTCTGCATCGACCGCAACAGCCCGCCCACCGTGGGGCCCGTGCGCAAGCCGCTCCCCGTCGGCTTCACCGCGCGCGCCATCGCCGTCGACGACGCCAGCGACCACATCTTCCTCCTCGGCGACGGCTCCGTCCTCATCGCCATCCCCGACAACCTGCAGGGCGACTTCTTCACCATCCCGCTCTCCGGCCCGGCGCCCACCGGCGAGATCGACCTCGCCATCAGCCCCGTCGATCGCTCCATCTGGATCTCCAGCACCGGTCTCGACACCGTCCTCCAGCACGCGCGCGATCCGCAATCCGGGCGCTATCTCCCCGCCGTGCAGATCGACGGCCCCGCCGTCGTCGACCCGCGCTCCGTGCAGATCGACGACATGGGCGACGTCTTCTTCGCGTCCGGCGGACAACTCCAGCACTGGGAGCCCGTCGCGCGCGGCGCCGTCGGCGCCGGGTACCAGCCCGCGAAGAACTCCCTGTGGGCCGGCATGCCCGTCGGCTCCCGCGTCGTCATGTCGCGCAGCCGCGACAACTTCGACCCCGCGACCATGAGCGGCCCGTCCTTCAACAACGTCCTCCCCGAGAGCGAAGAGGGCATCGGCGAGGAACTCGTGGACTGTGCCGGCGACGTCAACTTCAACGGCCTGATCAACTTCGAGGACCTCAACCTCGTCGTCAGCAACTTCAACACCAACAAGCCCTGGCTCGACGGCGACGTCGACGGCGACGGCGACATCGACTTCGCCGACCTCAACATCGTGCTCAGCCGGTTCAACACAAGCTGCGACTGATCCGCATCGCGCGAGTAAGCCGGGACTAGCCGCCGTCAGCCCCCGCTGGCGGCGATGGTTCGCGGCCGCGTTCATCGCAAACGCGGATTCGCACGATTTCCCGTTGACCTCGCCGCGACCGTATCGGACCCTGCATCTCTCGAATCATCGGGCCCGCCCGCGCCGCCGAGCCCTCCACAACATCCCGTCTCGAACGATCAAGGCCCACCACGCGCCTCCGCGCGATCGGGCTCACAAGAGGAGATCTCTCGATGGCTCGCTTCCGCACCCTCGCCGCCGCGGCCGCCTGCGCCTTCACCGCCGGCGCCGCCAACGCCAACGTCTTCTGGTCCTTCGTCAACGGCAACAACTACAACTGGCGCGTCACCTACATGCCCGACTTCGACCAGAAGCGCGACTCCGCGTCCGGCATCCTCGGTCTCCCCGGAGACGGCGGCATGTACTGCGTGCCGACCGCCACGCTCAACATCGCCGCCTACGTCGCCCGCCACGGCTACCCCTTCGTCGATCCGGGCCCCATCTACTTCCCCGCCAACAACGCCCAGTACAACGCCATCACGTCCGACCTCCTCATCCTCGGCATCCTCATGGGCACCAGCGCCACCGATGGCACCGGCGGCAACGGGTGGTTCAACGGCGCCAAGGCGTGGTTCAACCCGTTCTTCTTTGATGTCCAGTTCAAGTACGCCTCCGGCGGATGGTCGCCCAAGGTCTGGAATCTCTTCCAGTACGGGCAGTGGGGCGGGCTCACCACCTTCGCCTATGGCCGCTACGAGCACGTCGGTCCCGTCCTCACCGACCGCACCGGCGGACACGCCGTCACCACGTCGAAGATCGAGGTCGTCAACGGCCTGAAGAAGATCAACTTCCGCAACCCCTCCTCCTCCGACTCCGAAACCAGTCAGTCCACCTACGTCCACCAGGAGCACGTCGTCACCGAGCAGGTCTGGATCACCGGCAACGGCATCCGCACCATGTCCGAGCTCGTCACGAACTCCACCGACGGCAGGGTCCGCCTCATCGACGGCGTCGTCATCGTCTATCCGCGCTTCGGCATGACGAACAACGATCCCAACAGCATCACCCTCAACCTCCCCCTCGTCATCCACAACCCCAACATCGATCCTCCGCCGCAGGTCTTCAACTTCACCGGCGCCGTCCTCGACTTCGAGATGGACCCGCTGATGGAGCACCTCGTCGCCATCGTCCAGTCCGCCGCCGGACCCGCGAACGTTGTCGGCGTCATCCCCCAGACCAACCAGCACATCCCGCTCGCGCAGCTCGTCGATCCCGGCCCGATGACCATCAGCCCGAACGGCCTGATCTACATCATCGATCGCCAGGACGTCGTCTGCATCGATCCGTACGAAGAGGAGCCCAAGCCCGTGCGCGTGCCGCTGCCCACCGGCGTCACGCCGCGCGCGATCGCGTGCAACGACGCGATGGACCAGGTCGTCGTCATGTGCGACGGCTCCGTCCTCGTCGCCTACCCCTGGGATCTCGAGGGCGATCCCGCGATGAGCTCGCTCCTCGGCCCCGATCTCAAGGGCGAAATCGATCTCGACTTCGCGCCCGATGGAACGCTGTGGGTCTGCAGCGCCGGCGACAACCTCGTGCAGCAGCACGTCGTCGATCCATTGTCCGGACGCTTCCTCCCCGGGCTCCTGCTCCCGGCCGTGCAGAGCTTCAACGCCAAGAGCATCCAGGTCGACGGCATGCACGACGTCTTCTTCGTCTCCAACGGCGAAGTCCAGCACTGGGAGCCGGTGCAGCGCGGCGACGGCCCGCCCGACGAGTACCAGCCCGCCGAGAACTCGATTTGGACCGACATGCAGGTCGGCGACCGCCTCGTCATGTCCAAACCCCGCGACAACTTCGATCCGGAAACCATGTCCGGCCCGGACTTCAACAACATCGAGCCCGAAGAGGAAGCCGGCCTCGGCGACGAGATCCGCGACTGCCTCGCCGACATCAACTTCGACCTGCGCATCGACTTCGCCGACCTCAACCTCGTCATCTCCAACTTCAACACCAATCAGGCGTGGCTCGACGGCGACGCCGACGGCGACGGCGACGTGGACTTCGCCGACCTCAACCTCGTCCTTTCCAGCTTCAACCTCGCCTGCGACTGATCCTGCGCAACGCGGCGGGCCAACGCCCCGCCGAACGCATCCCGACGATCTCCGCCGCGCCGGGCGAAAGCCCGGCGCCGGCGATTCCAGGCAGCTACCCGGAGTTCGACGGTGGAGCCGGGCCCCACGCCCGAATCCGCCCTCGGCCTCGCCTCCGGGGGACGAACGCGTTTTTTCACTCGTTCGTCTCGTGTGCTAGGACCCGTAGTGCTGCGCGCGAGGCGTTTCGTGGAGGATCACAACATGCGTTGCCTCATCGCCGCCACGCTCATGGCCTGCGCCGCGAGCGCTGCGCCCGCCTCTTCGCTCGCGACGAGCGCCCACGAACACCCGCGCTCGACACAACCGTCGCGCGATCTCCTTCAACTCTCCCGCGACATCGCGATCCGCGGCGGCGGACTCTCGCTCTCCCTGCCGGACTGCGACATCAACATCCAGGGCGTCAGCACCGACATCGGCGACATCAGCGTCACCCTCAACACCGTCGGCGGCCAGAACGTCATGTCCGCCACCTTCAACCTCGACCCGAACTTCCAGTTCCTCACCGACTGGATGGAGTTCCACTGGGTCCAGGCCATCACCCAGGACGACTGCCCCGCGCGCTACTTCGGCGCCGTGCTCCCCTTCCCGCAGGTCGATCCTCCGTGCGACGGCTGGGACTACATGTACCTCGACGGCGCGGCGCGCACGATGCCCAACCTCGCCATCCCGAACTTCGGCTGGTTCATCGACTGCCTGCCGTGGTACTACAACGCCGTCGGCGAAGCCGCCAACAACAACGTCGGCATGAACTACGACATCTCCGACGCGCCCGGCAAATGCCCCGACGCCGGACGCACCACCTGGACCACCTGGCTCGTCGCCAAGACCGACAACACCAACTCCTTCTGCCTCATCGCCGGCTTCGAATGGTCCATCTCCACCGCCGGCAACACACTCGTGACCAAGGGCGCGCCCAACGCCGGCGACGCCACCACCGTCTCCAACTCCCTCACCAACGGCTCGATCACCGGCTGGACCGTCGGCCCCAAGTGCAACGTGGACTGCAAGCCCGTCGTCTGGGACTGCATCCTGACCGATCGGCCCAACGTCCAGTTCAGCCCCGGCACGTGGACGCGCGACGGCGTCCCCATCGGCGAGACCTTCCCCGGCGGCATCATCCCGATCCCCGGCAAGCCCGTGTACGACCACACCGTGCTGCCCGAGCAGCCCAACGACTGGCACTGGAGCGTCATCCTGCCGTGCCCGGACGGCACGCTCGCCGGCATCGAGTACTGGTTCGTCGGCTTCAACTGGTTCGACCAGATCGGCGTGCCCATCGTCTGCCCGGTCGTCCCGCTGCCCGGCCCGCTAAGCGTCATGGCCGACATCGGCGCCGACCACTACACCGTCATGGACCGCGACGGCATGCTCCTGCACGAAGGCCCGTGGTCCGCCTATCCCAACGACCTGCCGGTCGAACTCTTCGAGCCGACCGTCTCCGTGCGCCAGAACTTCATCAACGAGCCCCCGCCGTGCCCGGGCGACGTGAACGGCGACGGCTTCGTGGACTTCGACGACCTCAACCAACTCCTCGGCTCCTACAACCTCGATCCCACCCACCCCGACTACAACCCCGGCGCCGACCTGGATGGCGATAACGACGTCGACTTCGCCGACCTCAACACCCTCCTCGACAACTACAACTCCAAGTGCATCGACGTCCCCGGAAGCTGATCGTCAGCACCCCGAAGTTCGTGCATCCCCAGGCGCCCGGCGGCCTCGCCGCCGGGCGCTTTCTCATGGTCTCGACAGAAACGCCGTCACCGACGCCGCGAAGCGATCCGGCTCCTCCCAGTGCAGCGCGTGCCCCGTCCGCTCGTACGTCTCCAGCCGCGCACCGCGGATGCCCGACAGCAGCGCCTCCTGATCCGCGTGCGTTCCGATCGCGTCCATTGCCCCGCGCAGCAGCAGCGTCGGCGCACGCACCTCGCCGAGCCGGTCCGCGAACGCGTCCTCGAGGAACCCCGCGAACGACTGCCGCCACACGCGCGCCGGCGCCCGCAGACTCTCGGCCGTCACCATCTCGAGCAGCCCCGCGCGGACCGGCCGCGCCAGCGTCGATTCCTGAAACTCCCGCGCCACCGCGTCGGGAATCGGATCCTCCAGTCCCTCGACCACGTCGCGCACGAACTCCTTGATCACCGCGTTCGCCCGGAAGCGCGCCATCGCGCCGACCAGGATCAACCGCGACACCCGCTCGGGATGAACGATCGCCGCGCCGAGCGCGTTGCTCGCGCCCATCGAATGACCCAGCAGCGCGAACCGCTCGATCCCCAGCGCGTCCGCCGCCTCGATCACGTCCTCGACATAGTCCAGCGTCCGATACCCGCCCGCCGGCTTGTCCGACCCGCCGTGCCCACGCTGCGTGAGCGCCACCACGCGCCCGCCCCGGGCCAGCAGCGGCATCACATCCTCGAACGACCGCCACGAGTCCGTCACCCCGTGCAGCAGCACCAGCGCCGGCCCCGACGCCTCGCCCGACTCCGCGCACTCCAGCCGCAGCCCGCTCCGCAACGCCACAAAGCCGCGCCGAACGGCGCCCAGTTCACGTGATTCCACGTCGAGCATGTCGATCAACTCCTCGGGATCGCCCCGCGTGCACCCCACGAACCAGGACGCGCGTCATCCCATTCCCCCGACCAGGAATTCTCATGTTGGCCCGATGTTCGGGTCGCCCCGGGCCCAGTCTCCGGGCATATTTCATTGAGCCCGGCCGTTCCCTTCGGTAAGGTCGGTTGAGAGACCTCGTTCCAAGTCCCGTACGCGCGGTCGCCGCGCCTTCCCGGAGTCCAGCATGCAGAACCCCGTCGCCGTCGCCCTCGCCGCAGGTGCCCTCGCCTCTTGCGCGATCGCCGCGTCCCCCGCCGGCCCCGACCTCCTGAATCGCGGCCTCGTCTACCCCGAGTCCGCCGAAACGCCGCGCCATCTCACCGACGCCGAGCGACGGTTCATCCAGCTCAACCCGATCGTCAACCTCCGCGGCACGACCGCGCCGCCGGCCGGCGACATCCGCTGCGCCGCCGAGTACGAGCCCATGGACGGCATCGTCGTCGGCTACGAGGGCTCGACCTCCTGGCTCAACATCCTCGCCCAGCTCGGCGCGCAGGTCACCACCACCGGAAACGCCAAGTTCTACGTGATCACCGACTCCGGCTCCGAACCCGCCGACGCCACCAACCGACTCAACAGCTTCGGCGCCAACCTGAGCAACGTCGTGTTCATGTCGCGCACGCTCGACTCCATCTGGATGCGCGACTACGGCCCGCGCTACATCTACCAGGGCGACTGCCGCGCCGTCGTCGATCACACCTACAACCGCCCCCGCCCCAACGACAATCTCTTCCCCGTCTTCTTCGCCGCACAGAAGGGCCACGCCCACTACGAGCACCAGCTCGTCCACGGCGGCGGCAACTATCACCTCGACGCCGTCGGCTTCTCGTACGCCACGCGCCTCATCAACAACGAGAACCCCGGACTCACCGAGTCGCAGATTCACAACATCTGGCAGCAGTACCAGAACGTCGACACCACGTTCACCACGCCCTTCCCCACGAACGTCGACGCCACCCAGCACATCGACATGTGGATGCAGGTCGCGAGCGACAACCTCGTCTTCATCTCCGACTGGCCCAACAACCCCGGCTCCGCGCAGGACGTCATCTGCGACTCCACCGCCACCATGCTGACGAACGCCGGCTACACCGTCGTCCGCCTCCCCGCCTACTCCACCAGCGGAACGCACTACACCTTCAGCAACATGGTGATGTGCAACAACGTCGTCATCGTCCCGCAGTACAGCGTCAACCCCGCGTTCAGCCAGAACGCCGCCGTGCTCGCCACCATCCAGAACGCGCTCCCCGGCAAGACCGTCGTCGGCGTCAGCGGCCAGGCCATCGTCACCGCCGCCGGCGTCTTCCACTGCATCGTCATGCACGTCCCCGCCCACCTCGGCGGCGCCAATCCCACCGCGTACCTCACCAACGAATCGCAGTTCCGCGGCGGCGGCAGCGTCGAGCCCGGCGAGTCCGTCGCGCTCAACTGGGTCTCCGACGACGACGTCCTCGTCTCCTCCGTCGACGTCCGTCTCTCCACCGACGGCGGCGCCACCTTCCCGACCGTCATCGCCAGCGCCCAGCCGCGCCTCGGCTCCACCAACTGGATCGTCCCCGGCGACGCCGAGTACACCGACGAAGCCGTCATCCGCATCATCGCCCGCGACGCCCAGAACAACACCGGCACGTTCGACTCCGAGCCCTTCATCATCAACGGCTCCCCCGCGTGCCTCGGCGACCTCGACGACAGCGACGACATCGGCTTCGGCGACCTCAACATCCTCCTCGGCAACTACGGCGGCAGCGGCGCCGGCGACCTCGACGGCGACGGCGACGTCGACTTCTCCGACCTCAACACCCTCCTCGGTCTCTACGGCCAGTCCTGCTGATCGCGCCGCAACCAACCTCCCATCGCGCACGACAAAGGGCCGTCCCGTTCGACCGGGACGGCCCTCTCTCTTTCCCGCGGGGCGCGAAACCAATCACCGCCGCCGCGCCGCCGCGAGAAGCCCCGCCAGTCCGATCAGCGCCGCGCCGCCCGGCGCGGGAATCGTGCGGTACGACACCGCCATCGCGTACGCCTCGCCCGCGACGCCCGCTGCGAGCCCCGCGTTCTCGACCAGCAGGCGATAGATCGCATCATCGCCCTGCTTGTCCAGACCCGTGAGATGCACGTGCTCGGTGTTGTCGACCGTGCTGACCGAGGCCAGCAGCCGCGTCCACGTCGCGCCCTCGTTGAGCGAATACTCGAAGTGCAAATTGAGGTCGCTGATGCCCGGCGCCGCGTTCGCCGGATTCGTGACGTGCCGGTCCCAGGTCAAGGTCGCCGTCAGATCGGTGATCCAGTGGCCCTCGTCCAACTGGAAGTCGGGAAACAAGTCAGTCTGGTAGCCGATGCTCGACGTCGCCTGCGTGACCGTGTCCTCGTCCCAGTAGCGGTGCTTCTGCATGTCGCCGACGCTCTGGAACGACTCCTCGCGCATCGTCTTCCATGACTCCGCGGTGTTCAGCTCGCCCGCGCCGACGACGTAGTTCAGCGGATTCAGCCACTTCGTCGCATCGCCCGGATCCACCCGCCCCGGCGTCCAGTTCGCCGGATTCGGCCCGCCCACGCGCGAGCCGGGAACTTTGTCCGCCCCGTTCAGGAGCAGCGACTTGATCAGCTTGTGATCGTGGCTGAACGCGTCGGCCTTGTCCGTCCGCGCATCGTTCGCCACGCCCTGCTTGCCCGCCGACCACAGGATCGCCGCCGCGCCCGTCACGTGCGGCGTCGCGAACGACGTGCCGTTGCCGATGTTGATGTAGTTCGCCGCCGGCCCCTGGTGATGCGCATTCGTGCTCGTGATCGACGAGCCCGGCGCCACGATGTCCACGCCGTTGCGATTGTTCGCCAGCGGCTGGAACGACGAGTACGACGCCACCTGCACCGTCCCCGAGTTCGCCGTCACCGCCACCAGCGCGCCCACCGAGATCCCGTTGTAGTTGTCGCCCGGATACGACAGCAGCCCGTTGTTGCTCGTCCCCGCGTTCCCCGCCGCGACCACCATCACGCGGTCGCTGGTGAACGCGTACGAATCGACCACCCTCGACATGTACGAATTGCCCGTCAGATCGCCCTGCACGACCGGCACGGTCGCCGCCTGGTTCGGCTGACCGAAATTCGGGTTCGGCTTCACGCTGTAGCCCGTCGAGCTGTTGATCACGTTCGCCGGATAGCCGTTCAGGAAGTCGCCGGACGCCTTGTACTGCGTCCAGTCCGCCGCCGCCGTCAGGCTCGGGAAGCGCCCGCCCTGGCCGTAGAAGAGCCGGCCGACGTCGTCGTGCAACGCCACCACGCCCTGGGCGCGATGCGCCATGCCGCGGTTCGTGCCGTGCTTGCTCAGGATGATCCCCGCCACGCCCATCGCGTGCCGGTCCGTGGTGTTGCCCGCCGTGTTGTTCACCGGCGCAGCGCTGCCGTCCACCGCGAAGTCGCGCACGCCATCGCCGAAGAAGTCGCGCATGAACGGGTGATCCGGCGTGAAGCCGTTCGCGTCGCCGCGCCGGTCGTCAGAGTCCGTCTCCCAGACGCCGACCCACGCCTGCTGCGTCACGTTGTTCGTCGGCGAAGCGCCGCGCAGCCCGATCGTCACCATGCCGCCGCCGGACTTCGGCACCATCGCCGTCGACGCCAGACCGGACCGCGATCGCCGCACCGACACATTGATCGCCATCGCATCCGCGCTTACCGCCACGCCCGCCAGCGCCGCCAACGCCATCGCTTTCATCGCCGCCATCGCCAATCTCCTTCTGCCTTCGTGTTCCTTCCGCACCGCGGCGCCACGCGACGCCGCCACGTCGCAAGCGACCACCACCCCCGCGCGCAACGCGACCACCGAGAATTCCTCAGCGCAACCGGCGTTTGACCCCGAAACCCCCGAAAACGCCCCTACACGATCTCCCCGATCCGACGCTCGAACCGGATCCCACGCTCCGGGCCGAACCGCTTCAACCCATCCGCCCGCAGCGCCGCCGCGTGCGTCGCCACGTACGCCTCGAAGAGCGCCCGCGTCGCGAACACGTAGTGCGTCTCGACCCGCGGCCGCTCGCCCTCCACGGTCTCCAGCCGCACGATCATCCCCGTCTGCGCGCCCGCATCGATCACCTGATCGACGTGCCCATCCTCCAGCCACGCGACGTACTCGCGCGCCGTCGCCTCGTCCGGCAGCGTCGCCGTCACCACGTAGAGCGTCCGCTTCATCGCGCTACACCTCCAGCGCCACGTGCTCGACGATCTCGAGCCCGAACGCGTCCAACCCCGGCAGGTCCTTCGGATGATTCGTCAGCAGCCGCAGCTTGTGCAGCCCGAGATCGCGAAGGATCTGCCCGCCGACGCCGAACTCGCGCAGGTGCATCGGCGCCGCCTGACCGCCCGGCCCCGAGGGGTCCGTCAGATCATGATCCTCCGGGTGATACGCGCCGCCTCGCCGCAGCGCCTGCAGCCGCGCCGCCAGCGAATCGCCCGTGCCCTCCGGCCGCAGGTACACCAGCGCGCCGCGCCCCGCCTTCTGGATCGCCCGCATCGACGCACGCAGCGCCCGATTCGTCGGCCCCTCCGCGCTGCTCGTCACCTCGCCGAAGATGTCCCCGAGCAGATGCCGCCGATGCATGCGCACCAGCGTCGGCTCGCCCGACTCCGCCACTCGCCCGTTCGAATCCATCGCCCCCACGCCGCCCACCGTCAGCGCCACGTGCGGCAGCGCATCCACTACGCTCTCGTACGCGATCAGCGTGAACTCGCCCTCCTCCGTCCGGATCGGCGTCCCTTCCGCCGGCGTCATCCGACGCACCAGCGCCTCGCCCTTCAGGCGACGCTCGATGATCTGCGCCACCGAGCACATCTTCAGCCCCAGCCGTGCGCACATCGACTCGAGGTCCGGCACCCGCGCCATCTGCCCATCCTCGCGCATGATCTCGATGATCACCGCCGCGGGATACAGCCCCGCCATGCGGCACAAATCCACCGAGCCCTCCGTCTGACCCGTGCGCACCAGCACGCCCCCGTCGCGCGAGCGTAGCGGATTGATGTGCCCCGGGCGCACGAAGTCCGCCGGCCTCGTCGATGGATCGATCGCCATCCGGATCGTCGTCGCGCGATCCCACGCGGACACGCCGGTGCCGACGCCGAACCGCGGATGCCCGTCGATCGCCACCGTGAACGGCGTCCCGCGCAGCGTCGTGTTCACGCTCGCGGCCGGATGCAGATCGAGCCGATCGCAGTCCTGCTCCGTCAGCGACAGGCACATGTACCCGCGCGCCTCGCGCAGCATGAAGTTGATCGCCTCCGGCGTCGCGAACTGCGCCGCGAGCACCAGGTCTCCCTCGTTCTCACGCCGCTCGTCGTCCGTCAGCACGACCATCCGCCCGGAGCGGAGTTCATCCAGAATCTCGTCGATCGGCGAAAACATGGCGCTCCTTGCCCCGACGCCGCGCTCGCTCCCCGCGAGCGGTGGTGGGAGAGAGTGTACCCCGCCATACACTCTCGCCCATGACCCTCGACCCCGCCGCCACCCTCCCCGCCGAAACCCGCGCCGAGCACGAGCGCCTCCTCCTGAAGATCACCTCGATCCCGACCGCCACCGGCAAGGAACAGCGCGTCGTCGCCGCGATCCACGAATGGCTCGCCGCGCGCCCCGCGCTCGCGCTCCGCACCGACGACGCCGGCAACCTCTTCATCACCCAGAAGAACGAAAACCCGTCCCTCTGGATCACCGCCCACCTCGATCACCCCGCCTTCGTCGTCGAACAGATCATCGGCGACCCCTCGCAGCCCAACACGCTCACCCTCTCCTTCCGCGGCGGCGTCATGGACCCCTACTTCAAGGACGCGCGCATCGCCGTCCATACGCACGATGGCCGGCGCCTCCCCGGCACGATCATCGAGGCCGAATCACCGAGCCCGCTCCGGCGCTGCATCGCCGATCTCGATGCGCACGTCCACGCGCCCGCCGTCAAGGTCGGCGACGTCGCCACGTGGGACCTGCCCGACGCGAGCATCCGCGAAGGCATGCTCCACGCGCCCGCCTGCGACGACCTCGCCGCCCTCGCCGCCGCGCTCGCCGCCTACGACATCGCGCTCAAGGCCGACCGCGCCGCGAACGCGGGCCTCCTCTTCACCCGCGCCGAAGAAGTCGGCTTCATCGGCGCCATCGCCGCGTGCCGCAACGGTTCGATCCCCCCCGGCGCGCGCCTCCTCTGCCTCGAGAACTCCCGCGCCTCGAACGAAGCGCCGATCGGCGCCGGCCCCATTGTGCGCGTCGGCGACCGCATGTGGACCTTCAGCCCGGCGCTCACCGGCGCCGTGGCGAAAGCGGCCGAAACCATCGCGAGCGAGCGCGCCAAGACCGACCAGCCCTTCCAGTGGCAACGCAAACTCATGGTCGGCGGCGCCTGCGAGGCCACCTGCTTCGGCGCCTACGGCCACGAGTCCACCTGCGTCTGCCTCCCCCTCGGCAACTACCACAACATGGCCAACCTCGACCAGGTCCAGGCCGGCGACACCTCAAAGGCCCAGATCGCGCCCGAGATGATCTCGATCACCGACTACCACGCGCTGATCGACCTCCTCATCCACTGCATCACCGCCCTCCCCGACCACGAACCCCTCAGCGCGCGCATGGACAAGCTCTACGACGAACGCGCATTCGTCCTAAAGAGCTGATCCCTGCTTCCTCTTCGCCGCGCAGCGGCGCAGGCACGTAGCCGGGGGCGCCAGCCCCCGGTAGGTGCACCCACGTCACCCGCGCCGCGCAGCGGCGCCGGCGGCGCCCGCACACCCATTCAACCTCGCGCGCCGCTCCCCCTCAACCCTGCCCCTCCGTGACCTCTGTGCCCTCTGTGTTCACGTGTTCTGCGTACTCTGCGCGCCCCGCGTCCTCCGCGTTCCTTCCCCCTCTTCGTGTCCTTCGCGTCCTGCGCGTTCACTCTCTCTTCAAACATTCCGCCAAGGCGCCCGATCCGCCCGGCTCACCACGAACGAACCCTTGACCATCCCCTTCAGCCGCTCCGCCAGCCGCGGCAAGTACCCCCGCTCCGTGTTCGTGTGCCCCCCAAGAATCACGCAGCACCCCTTCGACATCGCGCTCAGCATGTCGTGATGCCGCATCTCGCCCGTCACGAAGACCTCGCAGCCCTGCGCAATCGCCTCGTCCAGCAGACTCGCCCCCGCCCCCGGCACCACGCCTACGCGCTCGACCGGACGCTCCAAGACATCCGCCAGGCGCACGCGCTCGATGCCCAGGTAATCGCGCAATCGCTCCGCCAGCTTGCGCGGCTCCACCGGCTGATCCAGCACCAGGCGCCGTCCCGATCCCACGCGCCGATCCGGCCGGCCGAGCAGCGGATAGATGTCGAACGCCGGCTCCTCGTACGGATGGAACGCGCGCAACGTTTCGATGAGGATCGGCGCCGCATCGCCCGGGCACACCATCTCGAGGCGCACCTCTTCGACGCTCTCGAGCTTTCCCGCCTGGCCCACCGCCGGTTTCGTCGTCTCATCGCCGCGGAACGTCCCCATCCCGATGATCGCGAACGAGCACAGCTCGTAGTTCCCGATGCGCCCCGCCCCCGCGCTCGCCAGCGCGTTGCGCACGCGCTCCACGTGCTCCTTCGGCACGAACGTCACGATCTTGTGCGTCTGCCGCGGATCGACCCCCGCCGAAGGCACGATCGCCCGACGATCCCCGGCGCCCAGTCCCTCCGCCAGCCAGTCCGTCACGCCGCCCGCCGTCGCGTCCAGCGCCGTGTGCGGCGAGTAAATCGCCATCCCCGCCTCCAGCGCGCGCAGCAGCACCCGACCCTGCGCCGTCTCCGCCGTGATCGACTTGATCGCCCCGAAGATCGGCGGGTGATACGCGATGATCGCCCCCGCCTTCAGATCCATCGCCTCGTCCATCACCGACGGCGTCAGATCGATCGTCAGCATCACCGGCCCGCGCACCTCGCGCGATCGATCGCCGAGCAGCAGTCCGACGTTGTCCCACGACTCCGCCAGCGCCCGCGGCGCCACCGTTTCCATCGCCGCAACCAGATCCGAAACCAGCATGCGCCGCCTCCATCACCGGCCCCCAACCGGCCGCCCACTCTAGCCACCCCCGCGCCTACCACCGCCCGGGGGGCCGCATTTCACCGACCCCACAACTCTTTGGGGCCACGCCCGATCAAACCGCCGATACAGTGCGTATATGGAGAGCGGAAGAGCATCGGTCCTTCACCCGATCGGAGCATCGGCCCTGACCAGCAAGGCCCCGACCGAATACGACCAACGCAGCGCCTCCGGACCCCGAGCCGGCTCGTCCGCCGCGATGGTCCCCACGCCCACCACGACGTCCCGCGCGCCCGCACGGATCGCGCCCTCGTCCAAGCGTGACTCCCGCCCCAAGCTCGAACCGAGCGCCGCCAGCGCACAGGCCGTGAAGCAGTTCGTCATCGACACCAACGTCCTCCTCCACAACCCCGAAGCGCTCTTCGTCTTCGAAGAGAACGAGGTCATCGTTCCCTTCGCCGTCCTTGAAGAGCTCGACCGCTTCAAGGCCGCGCACGACGACCTCGGCCGCAACGCGCGACAGGCCATCCGCAACCTCGACAAGCTCCGCGTCGCCGGCCGCCTCACCGAGGGCGTGCAGTGGGGCAACGTCCACCCCTCCGCCGGACCCACCGGCGTCGTGCGCATCGACATCGCCAACCCCGAGCGCCCCGACGCCCTCCGCGCCGACACGCCCGACAACCGCATCATCTCGAGCGCCTGGCAGGCCCACCAGCGCGGCGGCCCCGTCGTCTTCGTCTCGAAGGACATCAACGCCCGCATCAAGGCCGACGCCCTCGGCATCCGCAGCGAAGACTTCGAGAACCAGAAGGTCGACGCCGACCGCCTCTACTGCGGCTTCGTCACCCTCGTCGTCCCCGGCGCCACCATCGACGAGCTCTACCAGAACCGCATGCTCCCGCTCGAGCAGCTCGCCGAGGCGCGCATCGGCAACGGCGCCGCGCACGCGTCCGACGGCGACCACGTCCCCGAGACCGGACCGATCGCGCTCGAGACCAACCAGTTCGTCATCCTGAAGGCCGAGGAAGACCCCTCGCACACCGGCCTCGCGCGCCGCCTCGCCGACACCGACCACGTCATCCCCGTCGCCGGACCGCGCAAGCCCGTCTTCGGGCTGATGGCGCGCAACGTCCAGCAGACGATGGCGCTCGACCTACTCCTCGACGACGAGATCAAGCTCGTCACCCTGCTTGGCTCCGCCGGCACCGGCAAGACGCTCCTCGCGCTCGCCGCGGGCATGAACAAGGTCTTCCAGGAAGAGCGCTACGACCGCCTCCTCTGCGCCCGCCCGATCATGCCGCTCGGCCGCGACATCGGCTACCTCCCCGGCTCCAAGGACGAGAAGCTCGAAGCGTGGATGCAGCCCATCTTCGACAACCTCGAGTACCTCCTCTCGACCCGCGGCTCGCACATGCAGGCCCCCGAGTCCCACACGCCCGAGCAGCGCGTCAAGAAGCTCATCGCCGACGGACGGCTCGTCCTCGAACCCCTCACCTACATCCGCGGCCGCTCCATCCCCCATCAGTTCATGATCGTGGACGAAGCGCAGAACCTCACGCCCCACGAGGTCAAGACCATCATCAGCCGCGTCGGCGACGGCACCCGCCTCATCCTCACCGGCGACATCGGCCAGATCGACAACCCCTACCTCGACTCCTCCTCCAACGGCCTCTCCTACGCCGTCGAGAAGATGAAGGGCCTCGGCCTCGCCGGCCACGTCACCCTCGCCCGCAGCGAACGCTCCGAACTCGCGAGCATCGCCGCCCATCGGCTCTGATTCGTGTTCACGGAAGCCGCCTCTGAGGCGGCGCAGCCGGTCGCCGCGGAGACAGTCCGCGACGAAGAGGCGGATCGACCCTCCAATGGCGAACTTTGGTCGGGGACGCCGAAGTACAATGACCGGTACATCGCCGCGGCGCCCGCGCGCGAACCTCGTTTCGGGAGACCCTCACCCATGATCCGAACGTCCAACCCCGCATTCCGACACGGACCCTTCGGCCCGGCGCAGACCTGGGACGACCTCGACAAGCAGGGCCGCGCCGACATCCCCGGCGTCGACACCGCCGCCGCCGCGCCCGCCCGCAAGGCGGCGCCCGCCGACGCCAAGGTCATGACCATCGGCGGCGCCGTCGGCAAGACGCTCTTCCTCCTGAGCTGCTGCGTCGCCACCGCCGTCTTCGCCTGGTCGCAGCTCGTCCCCTACGACCCGCAGACCGGCGCGTACCTCGCGCAGTTCAAGGCGAACCCGCTGCCCTACCTCGGCGGCGGTCTGATCGCCGGCCTCGTGTTCGGCCTGTGGACCGCCTTCGTTCCGCGCCACGCGCCCGTCACCGCGACGCTGTACTCGCTCTCCGAGGGCTTCTTCCTCGGCGCGATCTCCGCGCTCTACGCCGTGCAGTTCGCCAAGGGCGACGACGGCGCGCCCACCGCCAACGCCGGCATGATCATGCAGGCGATGCTCGGCACCTTCGGCGTGCTCGCCGTGATGGGCGGCCTCTACGCCGCGCGCATCGTCAAGCCCACGCGGCGGTTCGTCACCGGCGTCATGGCCGCGACCGGCGCGGTGTGCCTGGTGTACCTCGTCTCGATCATCGCCAACATGTTCGGCGGCGGCATCCCGCTGATCCACGAGTCCGGCCCGATCGGCATCGGCTTCAGCGTGATCGTGATCGGCATCGCCGCGCTCAACTTCGTGCTGGACTTCGGGTACATCGAGCAGGGCGTGGCGAACAAGGCGCCGCGCTGGGCCGAGTGGTACGGCGGCTTCGCGCTGATGACGACGCTCGTGTGGCTGTACCTCGAGATCCTCCGCCTGCTCGCCAAGCTCCAGAGCCGCGACTGAGCGGGACGCACAGCCTTCGCGCAGAAGAAAACCCAGGCGTGCGGACGCCTGGGTTTTTGCATGTTCGATCTCGGCGCCGCTTACTGCGTTTGCGCCTGGCCCTCGCGCGCCGTCGCCATCTCCTCCGGCAGCTCCGGCGTCGGGCGGAGCGTCATCTCGACGCGTCGCACCGTGCGACCGGGCACGCGCATCTTGTTCTGCAGCGCGCCGAAGTACTGATCCGGCTCGATGATGTCCCAGAGCATCACGTCCGGGCGCGTCGGATCGTCGTCAATCTCGCTCGACGGCGCCGGGTTGAAGTCCATCACCAGCTTCTTGCCGACCGGCACGTCCACCGACCAGATCGTCTCGCCCGTGCGCGTGTCGATTACCGACAGCGTCTTGGGCTGCCACGACGTGCTCACGTAGGTGAAGCGATCGGCCGACGCCATCGGCCCGCCCTCGAAGTAGCAGCCCGTCGCCGCCGCCCACATCGCGCCCAGCAGCGCGCCGGTCAGCAGCCGCCGACCCGCCTTGCCCGAGGACTTCAGTGCCATACGCGTCATGAATGCTTCTCCAGTCGTCGTTCCGTCAGCGGCGAAGCTCGCCGCGGGTCGGTTAGGATAAGGTCGTCCGCTCGCCAGTCCAATCGGCCAATCCGGGGCCCGATCGTCCGAGATTCCGGCGACGCGCCCGATTCCACCGCTCACTACGCCCCGAACAGCCCGCAGGATCGTCCCCACGGATGACGAACAGCCCCACGAGCGCCGCCCAACCGCCCTTCCGCATCGGGCACGGATACGACCTCCATCGGCTCGAACACTGCCCGCCCGCCGGCCATGGCAAGCCGCTCGTCGTCGGCGGCGTGCGCCTCGAGCACGACCGGGGACCGATCGCCCACTCCGACGGCGATGCGCTCCTCCACGCCGTCACCGATGCGCTCCTCGGCGCCATCGCCCAGCCCGACATCGGCCAGCTCTTCCCCAACACCGACCCGCGCCACGAGAGCCAGGACTCCGCCGTGTTCGTCGAAGAAGCGGCCCGCCGCGTGCGCGAGCACGGCTTCGACATCGCCAACCTCGACTGCACCGTCATCCTCGAAGAGCCCAAGCTCGGGCCCATCAAGGAAGCGATCCGCGATCGAATTGCATCGCTGCTCGGCGTCGATCGCACCCGCGTGAACATCAAGGGCAAGACGCACGAGAGCTGCGACGCCGTCGGCGAGGGGCGCGCGATCGAGACGCACGTGGTCGCGCTCCTGACGAGGCGGGCATGAAGACCATCACCGAACAGATCGAGGCGTGCCGCGTGGGCAAGCACCCGCGCCTGGTCGCGCCGATGCCCAGCGGCTGGCTCGTCCTCGCGCCCTCGCAGCGCCTGCCGGGCTACTGCATCCTCCTCGCCGACCCGATCGTCACATCGCTGAACGACCTCGATCCCGCGCCCCGCGCGCAGTTCCTCGCCGACATGACCCGCGCCGGCGACGCCATCGCCTCGGTCCGCAAGCCGCGCCGATTGAACTACGAGATCCTCGGGAATCTCGACCCGACGCTCCACGCCCACGTGGCGCCGCGCTACGAGGACGAGCCGGAGAGCATGCGCGCCAAGCCGATCTTCCAGTATCCCCCGGAAGACTGGGACGCCCCGGCGCACGCGTTCTCCGAGGACAAGCATGGCGCTCTCCGAAAGGACATCGCCCGGGCGATGCGCAAGATGGACGACGCGCGTCCGCTCGCGCCCGCGTGGCAGAACGCCGCCGGATTCGCCGCGCGGATGCACCTCGGCCAGACGCGCAAGGACGGCGTAACGCCCTACGTCTCGCACCCCTTCCGCGTGGCGATGACGGTGCGCGACGTGTTCGGCTGCGCCGACGAGACCGCGCTCGCCGCGGCCCTGCTGCACGACGTCATCGAGGACACCCCCGCCGACTACGACGAGGTCGCCGACGACTTCGGGCACGAGGTCGCGCGGATCGTCGCGGCCCTGACCAAGGACATGCGCCTGCCCGAGCCGCAGCGCGAGCCGGCGTACGACGACGGCCTCCGCGCCGCCGATTGGCGCGCCCACCTCATCAAGCTCGCCGACCAGTACGACAACCTCGGCAACGCCATGGCCGAAGACCGCAAGCTCGCGAAGTTCCTCGAGAAGTGCGGCCGCGCCATCGAGGTCTGCGGCGCCAACCCGCCCGCGCCCGTCCGCCGCGCCATCGATGAGCTCCGCCGGCTGATGGCCGAGGCCGAGGGCAAAAGAGGCAAGGCGTAGGGATTGCAGGGCCCGAAAACGCGGTCGAGGCGGCGGGGGCAGCCGATTTTGCGCCCATCGCGCCTCCGCGGCGCCGATAATTGAGACATGGATCCCGTGGGCCTGCCCATCGCCGCGTCCGTCGCCGGCATGACCGGAGCCGAGCGCATCGCTGCGCGCGAGAAGGCGAAGGAAGAAAAGAAGGTCGACGACCGCTTCAAGCGCTCGCTGGACCAGGCGGACCTGACGGTCACGCCGGTCGAGGAAGCCGAAGCAGTGCGCAGCGCCAAGGGCAACGACCAGGAAGAGGCCCACGAGGACCACGAAGCCGGCGCGCACTACGAGGCCGAAGCGCTGCTCCAACGCCTGAACAAGCCGAGCGCCAAGCCGCGCCTCGACGTCGAGGGGTAGGGGAGCGAACGCAGAGTTCGCAGAGCGCGCGGAGGACGCAGAATCTGAACAGTCCCGAAGGGACGACAGTGCGTAGCCACGGGTGGAGCGATCCCGGCTTGCCGGGAGAGCGGAACCCGTGGTCAGCCGAGGAATGAATCTGAACCCCGAAGGGGTGGCAGGAAGAAGTCGCGTACAGCGGCGCCGACGCATGCGTGCGCCATAAGTACCGCAATCGCCCAGAGCCGCGATTGCGGGCACGGGAGACAGAAACTCATCCACCCCAAAGGACCACTCTGTGCGCACAACCGCGCCCCTCCTCGAACCCCACCTCCCCATTTTCCAAAACTTTTTTCCCCGCCCCCCAAGCCACTTTCCGCGCTCCCGCGCGCGAAAAGGACCACGTCTGTGCGCACAAACGCGTCCTTCCCCTCCATTGGTTGAAGGCCCAATTGTCTTTCCCCCTTCCCCCTCTCTGCGCCCTCTGCGACCTCTGCGTTCTGCCTTTCTGTTCCCCTTCGCGTCCCTTCGAGTCCTTCGCGTTCACTCCGAGGACTGTCCCATGCAGACCATCGCCGAAATCAAGCGCGCCTACTTCATCCGCGTCCTCGAGGACCTCTACACCCTCGCGCATCAAGCAAAGTCCGACGAGATCAAGCGCCGCTGCCTCACCGAGATCGCCCGCCTCTGCGCACCGAAGTCAAAGCGCGCCGCGCGTACCCCATCCCCCTCCTCCCCGAACCCCAAGCGCCAGCGCGGGGCCCAGGGCGCCACTCTCTCATCCTGCGCTGAACCTGAAAGCGCACCGGAGAATGCGAACCCCTCTCCCCCCGGGGGAGAGGGCAGGGTGAGGGCAGATCTTCAAAGTGCGCCATCGCTCGCCTTCGACCAAACCCGCGCTCACACCATCGGCCGCGCCCATCACATCCGCTGCCTCCGCGAAGACATCAACGCCATGAAGCTCGCCGGCGCGAAGGTCCCCGATCACTTCTTCACCACGCTCGCCAGCCTCACCAACGAAGACCCCGACACCCTCCGAGCCGCCGCGCCCGTCTCCCAGGAACAGTTCGACGCCCTCTATCCCGTCGATACCTCGTGATCACTCCCGGAAGCGGATGAGCCCGATCCAACTCTTCGTCGAAGACTCCTCAGAGTTGGCTTCCGACATTCCCGTGCCCGCAACCGCAGCTCTGGGCGGTTGCGGTTCTTCTCGAACAAAGACACCGACCGCCCAGAGCTGCGGTCGGTGGCACGACACAGCACCCGCTCCCTTCCAGTCGCGGCTCACAAACCCTTTGCGATCTCCGCGTCCTCTGCGCGCTCTGCGAACTTGGCGTTCACCCTCCGATGCAAAACGAAAACCGCCCCCGGCGTGCGGGGGCGGTTCGTGAATCAGCTTGGCTATTCAAGTCGATCAGCCGCGCTTCGACTTGGCCACTTCTTCCTTGATGACCTTCTCGAGCTCCTTCTCGTGGTCCGGGCTGTAGCCGACCGCCGAATAGACGATCGTCCCGTCGCCGCTCACGACGTAGAACGCCGGGATGCCGCGGACCTGGTACGTCGACGCGACGGAGTTGTCGCTGTCGAGGAGGAGCTGGTACGTGTACTTCTTCTTCTTCATGAAGCCGGCGGGATCGGCGCCCTCGTTCTCGGCGGTGTTGACGCCGATGACCTTGACGTTCTCCTCGCCGTACTTGTCGTGCAGGCGCTGCAGGCCGGGCATGGCCTTGATGCACGGGCCGCACCACGTCGCCCAGAAGTCCATCACCACGACCTGGCCCTGGTAGTCCGCGAGCGAGTGGCGCTTGCCGTCGGCGTCCTCCATAGTCCAGTTCGGCGCGGGCGAGCCAGTCTTGAGCAGGCCCTGACCCTGGCGGTCGGCGGCGCCGGCGAGGTTGGTGAACGCCAGAGCGCCGAGCGCGGCGATGGTCGCGGCGACGATGATGAGATTCCGGATCATGAGGCCTCCAATGGGTGGCTCGAGTTCGCTATTCCACGATTGGATGATTCTAGGGTCCGCCCGGTTCCCCGCTGCGGCCAACTTCAGGGCACGCCCGCCATGCGCAGGATCGTCGCGGGAGACTCGCCCTGGCCGGTGCGCGAGCTCAGGAGCGCCGCCTCGCACATCGCGAGCGCGGTGGGCGTGTCGATCGGCGCCGGCGCCGGTGCGCGGGGGTCGAGCATCTGCGCGAGCTGCTCGGCGATCGCCGCGGCGGCGGGTGGATCGTCCGCGGCGCCGCTCGACACTTTGGATCGCGAGCGATCGGCCGTCGCGCCGTCCTGGTTGATCAGTTCGAAGGACTTGTCGTCGATGCGCAGGCATCCGCCGTGCGCGAGGACGGTCACGCCGCGGAACCAGCGCCCTGCGGAGTCGCTGAGGAGGATGCACGCGGATCGTCCGGAGCCGAAGCGCAGGTTGGCGGTGAGGTCGCCGCGGAGGTCGCGGAGCTTCTCGCCGGGCGTGAGGTGCACGCCGCCGGGCGTGGCGGGGCCGGAGATGGCGCAGTCGATGGACTCGGGCTCGCCCATGAGGCCGAGGACGACGTCCATCGCGTCGAAGAGTCGCGCCGCGAGCGAGCCGTGCGCCGGGCTGCCGCGCGAGCCGATGGCGATCGTGCGCAGCGGGCCGATGTGTTCGAGGACTTCCGCCGCGGCCTTGAAGCCCCTGGAGCGGCGCATCGCGGGGACGAAGCGGAGTTTCTCGGGGCCGCCGGGTCCGAGGGCGCGCTCGAAGCGGGCGCGGTCCATGACGGAGGCGGGCGCGGGCTCGAGCGTCGCGATCTGGAGGTTGCGATCGAGGCACGCCTTGACGAGCGCGGGATCGTCGATGAACGGGTCGTCGCTGGAGTGCGCCGCGGTGAGGAAGAGGATCGCGTCGGCCTCGACGGAGGAGACGGTGCGCAGGAGGTCGTCGATGGGTTCGGCGTCGAGCGCGGCGGCGACCTCGGCGGTGCGGCCGCGGCCCGCGGCGGCGGGGCAGCCGGCGGCGACGATCGCGGCGCCGGCGAGGGGGGCCATGGCGCGGGCGAGTTCCGTCTGGTCGGGGTGGAGCCAGAGGATCGCCCGATGCTCGGGCTTGGATGACGCCGCCGTCGGCCGGGAGGGCATGTGGCGCAAGATAAAGGACTTCCCGGGGCTGCGTCGTGCGGGAAAGAACGGGGCGGGGTTTGCCGACGTAGGATTGCATGAAACGCGGACGGGCGGCCGCTGGCGGGTGAGTTTGCTCCGTCAGAGGAAAGTCCGAACACGGCAGGACACGGTGGTGGGCAACGCCCACCCGCTCGCGGGTCGCGAGCGAGGGAAAGTGCAACAGAGAGCAGACCGCCGATGGATTCGCTTGCGGGCAGCGTGATGTCGGTTGTTGCGAGCGACGGTGACGCGGGTAAATCGCTTGCGGCGATTGGCATCTGCGGCCGGGTTCGGACGCCGGTCGGTCTCCAGGTCGCAGGGCGACGCTCGCCGGCAACAGCGACGAATGCTCGCAATCTCCG
>JBGTSD010000029.1:0-30958 GCA_041940385.1 Phycisphaerales bacterium
GGGGACCCCACCCTTGTCAAGGGTAGGCGTGAGCGTTTTCGGACCTTTCACGAACCAGACCCACCCCCCGTCGGTGGGGGTCTCAGTTCGCGCTCAACCGTGCCCGAACCGCCGATTCCCGCTCCGCAAGCTGAGGGTGCAACGATTCACGGAGCACGAGCCGGTCCAACGCCGTCTGAGCCGCCCGCCGGTCGCCGAGCGCCATGTGAGTCTCGGCAAGCCCGACCCACGCATCCGGGAGACTCGGGTCGAGCCGGACGGCCTCCTCGTACGCACGCAGCGCTTCTTCGAACCGGCCGGCGCGGAGCTCCGCATACCCGAGCGTGTCGCAGAAGGACGCGATGGCCGCGGGAGGAATGCGCGCCGCGCGAGCGATCTCGAGCGCGCGCGACGCCAGCGTGCGAGCCTCCGGATCGTCCGGGCGATGCTCCGCCAGCAGGGCCGAGAGATTGTTCATGGCGACCGCATCGTCGCCCATCGCCAGCGCCGAGCGGTAGCTCGATTCCGCGCCGACGATGTCGCCCGCGCCCGCCTGCACCTCCGCCAGCGTGACCAGCAGCGGGATGGTCGGCGACGACGCCGCGGCCTGACCGAGCAGCCGCGTCGCCTCGCGGTAATCCGATGACTCATTCGTGCGCTGGCCGAGCATCCGCCAGCCGTCGCCAATGTTCAAGGCCAGCGAAGGATGCGCCTCGATCAACGACGCTTCGCACACGCGAAGCCATTCACGAGAGATCGCCGGCGAAAGCGTGGGGCTGGCGCCGATGGCGACATGGCGCTGCGCCCAGGCCACGTCCTGAAGCGATCGATTCTGAAGAAGCTCCTGGGCCCGTGCGGATTGACCGGACGCGACCTCGAGCTCGGCCAGGAGGGCGAGCCGGCCCGGGTACGCCTCGGACTCCGCGACGATCTGATCCCGGTAGGGCGCGATCGACGCCAACGCGTCCGCGGGTCGCCCCAGCGCGCCAAAGAGCTGGGCGCGAGCAAGGTCGACCTCGTCCGTCTCGGCGCCCGCGTACCGGCGCCAGGTCTCGGTCACCGCCAGCGCATCCTGATACCGGCGGGCGCCGGCGAACGCCTCCGTCGCCAGACGCAGGGCAGCAACATCGGTCGGCAGCGCCGTCAGCATCGCCTGCGCGGCGTCCGCGACCTGCGCGTACTGCGCCGCGTCCATGAGCGCCGCGATCAGCGCTCTCCACACCGGGAGAGACGTGGGATAGCGGGTCGTAAGAGCGCGCAGCCGCACGATGTAGTCGTCCGGTGAGATGCGACGAGCGACGAACTGTTCGTGCGTGCGCCCCAGCTCGATCATCTCCGGCGCGGCGCCCTGGCGTTCCAGCGCATCGTTGATCCTCGCGAGCGCTTCCGCGGACTGCTCCGACCCGCTCGTCAGCAGCGCCAGCGTCGCCTTGAACACTTCGAGCTCACCCTCTGCCGGGTAGCGAGCCAGCGCCTGACCGAGCAACTCGTTCGCCCGGTCGATCTCGCCCGCCTCCATCTTCATGGAGATGAGCACCGACCAGATCCGCGGCCCGCCGCCGGCCTCCGCCCGTTCAAGCAGGACGCCGACGGCGTCGGCGTCACGCCCTTCACGGCGCAGCAGACGCGCGATCGCGATGGCTCGGTCGTCCTCGTTCTCGACGGTCGCCGAGCGCAGCGTCTGCATGGCTCGGTCGAGATCGCCCTCGGAGGCCTCGAACGCAGCGATGATCTCCTGCGCTTCGAACTCGAGATCCTCGCGCGCGCGAAGCCGTTCGACGGCGGCGCTGCCGGCGGCGGTGTCGCCGGTGCGCACTGCGTAGCCGACCAGCGCCAGGTCGGCCGTGCGGTCTCCGCCCTCGGCCGCCATCGCGTACTCGGCGCGAGCGCGATCACGCATGCCCCATTGCTCGAACATCGCGCCGCGCTGCACCCGCAGCGTCAGCGGAATCGGCTCGATGGACGCCGCCTGATTGACGATCTCGCGTGCGGCGTCGGGTCGCCCCGCCTCGCGCAGGAGCGGAATCAGGCGCAGATGCACGCGGACGTCCCGCCCGCCGCGGTTGACGTAGTCGCTGAGACGCGTGATGGCGCTGGCGCGGTCGTTCAGTCGCAGGTCCGCTTCGGCCGCGAGCAGACGGGCCTCGACGGCCATCGGGTCGGCCACCAGGACCGCCGTGAGCATCAGGAGCGCATTGGCGGGGGCGTCGGCGCCCTCAGCGCACTCCAGCAATCGACGCGATTCGAAGACGCGCCACAGCGAAGATTCCTCGCCGACGATCGCGCCGAGGCGCCGCACGGCCTCGGACGCGACGGCGCAATCCTGCCATGCGAGCGGGTTGTTCAGCAGGTCCGCCTGCACCGATGCATTGCCGTGCTCGCGCGAGGCGAGCTCGCGCATGGCGTCGAGCGCGCGCCGTTGATCGACGGAGCGCAGATACTGAGCTCGGGCCCGCTCGAGCGCGAGCCGCTGATCCGGCGCGGAAGCGGCGATGGCCTCGTCGAGCAGCCGCAGACCACCCTCGAGGTCGCCCTTCCGCCCCAGGACGATCGCCTCAGCGACGGCAAACTGACCGCCGTCGCCGCCCTGGGATGAAACAAGGGAACGCACGAGTTCGCCGATCGTGTCGTCCACACCTTGCGCGGCGAGCGCCAGTCGAGCCAGAGCGCTGCCGCTCGGAGGGCGGGAGGCCGCGGCGATGAGCCGCGCCGTCTCGCGGGCGCCCTCCAGATCGGCTCGCGCCAATTGAATCTGCGTGACGATGCAGAGCAGGTCCCCATCGTCGCGGACAGCCTCTCTAAGCTGCTCGATGGACTCGGTGAGCCGCCCGGCCTGCGCTTCCGGCAGGGTGGCGCCCTGCTCGAGGAGCTGGCTCGTGGCGAGCAGATACACCCGCGCCGCGAGCGAATTCCCAGGAGCTTGAAGCAGCAAGCGGATCGCCTCGAGGTACGCTTCGTCCGATCGTCCCGCGTCCAGCAGCGCGGTCACGATCCCGGCCCGCGCCAATGTCCAGGACGCGTCGACTGCGAGAAGCTGGCTCCAGGACGCGAGCGCATCGGCCAGACTTCCCTGACGCACGTAGGCCGCCGCCAGGAAGTGAGCCGTCAGGAGCGAGCGAAGATCGAGCTGTGAGTCGGTCGCAATCCGGAGTTGCAGCGTTCGCAGCCGTTCGACCACATCCTCGAGCGATTCGCCATCGAGCGACCGTTCGCACTCGATCAGCGTCAGCCAATCCGATGCGGACCTGGCCGTCGTGTCTTCGGTCGCGCTCATGGCCTTGAGGCGATCGAAAGCGCCCTCCACGCCGAGCAGACTGCCGAGACCGAGCAACGCCGCGCTCGGCTGATCGACCGACGCAATGGACCGCTCGACCCGCTGCCGCGCCTCCGCAAAGCGGCCCTGCTTGTACAGCCGCTCGGCGCCCAGCGTCGCGAGCGCCGGGTCGTCGAGGCGATTCAGCAAGCCGTCCGCCATGTCGCCCATGCCGGTCGCGTCGAGGGCCGCGAGGAGTCGGCGCGCCTGATCGGCGTCCGCGGGCGACTTGGTCGACGCCACGCGGAACGTCTCTCGCGCCAATTCCACCTCGCCCGCCGCGATCTGCACCCGCGCCAGGGTGAGAAGAACGTCAATGTCGTCGGGATTCTCCGCGGCGACAGCCGCGATGCTCTCTTCGATGTCGCGCGCCGATTCGCCGGCCTGCAGTCGGGTCTCGACGATGATCGCCAGCGCCCAGGGGCTCGTGGGCTGGTGGCGCTGCATGGTCTCGGCCGCCTCCCGAGCCTTGGCGAGATCGCCGAGGCGCAGCTGGCTGAAGGCCACCGCCTGCAGCGCACGCTCATCGGAGGAGTTCAACTCGAGCAGCTGCTGCGCCGCCGTGAGCGTCTCGCGCTCGAACCCCAGTTGGCTGTACAGGTCAACCAGGTTCCGGAGCGGCCGAGGATCGCCTGGCAGCACGTCCACCGCGAGACGATTCGGCGCCACCGCGCGGACCAGATGCCGGTTGTTCGGCAGCGGCGTGCGCTTCAGACAGTCCGCGAACGCCAGCAGCACTTCGCCGTCCGACTTGTCCCTCGCGACGAAATACCCCAGCCGCGCGGTCGCGACGTCGTAATCCTGTCGCTCGTACGCCGCCAGTCCCTCCACGCGCGCCGACTCCAGCAGCGTCGCTCGCCGAGCCTGCATCGCCCAGTAGCCCCCCGCGGCGAGCGCGGCGAGCACGGGGATCAACAGCAGAACGAACAACCGCTTCTTGGTTCGACGCTTCATCGAGATTGTCCCCTATCGGCCCAGAATTCGAAGAATCGTCTGCAAGACAATCCAGAGATCCAGACTCATCGAACTCCGCTGGACATATTCGAGATCGTACCGAATCCACTCCTGGAAGTCCGTCTCCGGCTGCCGAGTCCGGCGGACCTGCCACAGCCCGGTGATGCCCGGTCGGACGCTCAGCCGCGCTTCGCGCCACGCCGGACAGAACTGATTCTCCTTGTCGGGGCTCGGACGCGGCCCGACGACGCTCATGTGCCCGAGCAGCACGTTGATGAACTGCGGAAGCTCGTCGATCTGGGCGCGACGCAGGAACCGTCCGATCCGCAGCAGCCGCGGATCCTCCGCAATGAAGAACTGCGGCCCGTCGGCCTGGTTCGCCTTGGCCAATTGAGATTGCAGCGTGTGCGCATCCTTGCGCATGGTGCGGAATTTCAGACAGCCGAACTCCCGCCCGCGCAACGTCTGACGCACGTGCACAAAGAAGAACGGGCGCCCGTCCTCGAGCCAGATCGCGGCCATGACCAGCGGATACAGCGGCAGCGTCGCGAGCAGCACGAGCGACGAGAACGCGAGGTCGAACCCGCGCTTCACGATGCGCCGGCGGAGCAAGCCGCTCTGCCACGTGTTCGGCCAACGCGGCAGGTACAGATCGCGCCAGGGGATCGCGTCCGTCGCGGCGGCCGCATGCCCCGGCGCGTCGGACATGATCCCGGGACCGATTACGACCGAATGCGCCGGGATCTCGACGCCCGCACCGATCCAGAGCGGACCGATCAGCTCGGCGGTGGGGGAGATCACCGCGGACTCGTGCGCAAAGATGCCCGGCGCGTACTCGTACACCGACGACGAGACGACCTGAGGACGTGTCCAGACCCGCTGGAGTTCGCCGACCAGAGCCGCGACGTCGCTCGTGCGCCCGCGCCCGAAGACGCGCCCGGTGAGCTGCATCGACGCATTGCGCGGATCGGACGCCGGAGACACCAGTCGCCACCGCTCACGGTCGCTGGACGCGGCCTGCCACCGCCGCGCGATGTCGATGCTCGTGGTCACCGCGGCGCGCAGCACGCCCGTCCGGCCCGGCCGGTAGCCGCGTGAGATCGCGACGAACCGGTGCTCGGCGTCGCGCACGACCGATTCCGCGTAGCTCTCCGGCCGGTTCTCGATGATGCGGATGCGCAGCGCCTGCGGCTTGAGCCAGTTCAGTCGGCGCACGACCTCTTCGAGCCGGAAGAGCGCCATCTGCCCCTCGGGAAGCAGCAGGTACAGCTCCGGGCCGGTCGCCGCGGGCGCGCCGCCGGGCCGCGCCACCTGCACTTTCTGCGTCGCCCAGAACCGATCGTGCATCGCCAAGGGCGTGAGCCCCCACGCGGTCGGCAGGGATGCGCCGCCGACGTCGGCGTCGATAGGCCCGCGCGCCGCGCCTCGCTCCAACATCGCTGACTGCTGCGTCGACCCCATCCACTCCACCCACGTTTACGCCGCGTTCGGCTCGTCATCCGCCGCAGCGCGATGTCGCTGGCGCTGCAGCGCGATCGTCAGGTCCTCTTCCGTGATGAACCGACGCTCCAGAAGCACTTCGCCGAGCGCGGCTCCCGTCTCCTCGTGAATCCGAAGCGCCTCCTCGAGCTGCTCCTCGGTGATCTTGCCCATGCGGCAGAGGAGACGCCCGAGCCGCATGTTCACCAGCAGCGCGTTCATGAGGTCCTGGCGATCCGCCTTGGCGCCCGCCGGCGCAGGGAGCGCGGCCCGCGAGATCGAGAAGTTGCTCGCGCTGCGCTTGAAGTCGGAAACCGTCGCGCGATTGAACACGTATCCCGCGCAGTGCCGGCGGCATTCCCGCAGGCGCCGGAAGCATTCCTGCGTCGAGCTATGGCTCTGCCCCCGGGAGACCACGAGCACCGTGGAGTCGCTCGCGCCCGCGACCAGATCCGCCTCGATGCTGCCGAGCAGCGGGCCGGTGTCGATCAGAATCGTGTCGTACCGTCCGCGGAGCATGTCGATGAGCTTCCGAAACTTCGAAGGCGACATGTGCTCCGGCGCGAAATCCGCGACGGAGCCCGCCGGGATGGCCTGCAGCCCCGGATAGCACGTGGACAATGCCTCGTCGAGAGTCCGGGACTTCTCGAGCAGCTCGCGCAGGCCGGCGCGATTCGCGAGATTGAGCGTCCGCGTCAGACCTCGCCCGACGAGATCCGCGTCGATCACGAGCGTCCGCTCGCCGCTCGACGCGAACGAGAGCCCCAGCGCCATCACTAGGCTCGTCTTTCCGTCGGCCGGCATCGCGCTGGTCACGCACAGGACGCGCCCGCCCTCGCGGGATTCCACGCTGTTGGCCAGCAGATTGCGAATCTGATGCACCCCGACGCGCACCTGCTCCTGCTGATGCTCGTCTCCCGCCGCCAGCTCCGGAAGCACACCCAGCCGAGGCGGCGCCGTGTCGCGATTCAGCAGCTCGTCGCTGTAGCGGTAGCGGCGATCGACAAAGCCCAGCAGCAGGAACACGCCCGCGCCGACACCGACGCCGGCCGCGGCGCCGGCGAACGCCAGCGGAGCCCTTCGATCAGTCGAAGGCCCCAGCGGCATGTCTCCATACTGCGCGATGCTGATGCGTCCGGACTGCAGATGTTCGTTCTCGACCCTTACGGCCTCGAGCGCGTTGCGCGTGTCATCGAGCAGCTTCCGGTACTCCGCTTCCTGGTCCTTGAGCCGCGCAATCGTCTGCCGCTTCTCGCCCAGGTCCTCCGCCTCTTTCGCCACTCTTGCGCGAATCTGGTTGTACTGCTCGAGCATGGCGGCCAATTGCTCGGCGGACGCCGTCGAGAGGTCGCCCTGCGCGACCTCGGTCGCCGAGGCCAGGCCGCTCTCTTCAAGCACCGCCATGCGGGAGGTGATCTGATCATCGAGCCGCTCGAGGTCCGAACGTCGCCGGACCAGGTCGCGGTGCGCCGGCCCGACCTGCCCGATCAGCCGGCCGATCTCGAGGCGGAGCATGTCGCGCTGCTGGAGCATCGTCGCCAGCGTGATATCGCCGCGTGCGAGCATCTGGGCGCGACGTTCGTCGTCTAGTTCGCCGTCGACGAGCGGCGCTTCGGTCGGGGGCGTCGCCCTCGACTGCGCCGCGACCAGCGCGGTCTCGATCGCCAGCCGCTCCGCATCGAGGCGTTCCAGCTCCTGAATCCGAGCCATGTGAAGCCGATCGATCGTGTCCGGACCCTGCTTCTCCGTTGTTCGCCACATCGAGTCAAGCACGCCGCGAAGATTCATGTCCAGCGTCCGCTCGCGCTCCTGCAGGATGCGTTCGCGGTTCGACGTCATGATGTCGCCCTCTTCGCCGTAGATGTCCTCATACGCTTCGAGTACGGCGTTCACGGCGGTCTGGGCGATCGCGGGATTCGGATCTTCGACGCTGACCGAGATGAGCTGCGAGCCGCGCCCCAGACTCACCCGCAGCCGCGCGCGCAAACGGCGGGCGCCATCGGGGCCCGACGGCCAGCCCGCTTCCACCAGACTCCGCCCGCCCAGCGCCGGCGGCTTGAAGGCGGGATCGAGCGCGCGATCCAGCACGCGCGGCGTCTGCAGGTAGGTCGCCTGCGCCGACACGTACGAATCGAACAGTGGCGGAAGCTGATTCTCTTCGCTCTCGTACAGCAGCCGTGGAAGTGTCGGCGCCACCCGCACAATGCCCGTGCTCTTGTACTCCGGCTTCATCGCGAACCAGCCCGCCGCCGCGAGACACGGCGCCAGCGCCGCCGCGAGAACGCCCGCGGCCAGGTACCGACCGCGCAGCCGCTGATGCAGCTCGACCACCAGGCTCTTCGCCGGGGGCCCGGGAGGGCCCGTCGGCAGGGCCAGGTCCGTCGGGATGGAGTGGCTCAGTTCACCTCGCAAGGGGCTTCTCTCGACTGACCGTGTCGATCACGGGCTGCAAGGACCTCGTAAACACATCGACAATCTCCCGACGCCGCTTCTCGCCCATCCGCGGCTCCGTCACGATCTGCACCTGGGCCGCCCCCAGGGCCGAAAGGGCCAGACTCTGCGCGGCCCGGTTCAAAGCTCCGATATCCGGGGCCGTCGGAATCTCGTCGTCGGGGAGGATGAAGAAGTTGGTGACGACCATCTCAGAATCCGAATCCCGGAGCGACCGCCGAAATTGGTACTCCATCGCGGGGATCGAGTTCGCCCCCTCCAGCACGACGACGGGTGATTCCCCGAGGCGCACCCAGCCGTGGGCCGGGTAGCAGACCGGCGGGAAGTGCCCCAGCATGTCGCGGGTCTGACCGCAGTGCACCACCAGCACCTGCACCGACTCGCCGGTGAACGGGTTCCGGTAGCGACGCTGCATCAGCTTGTTCGGGTTCAGGAGTTCGGCCGCCGCCGGCTGCACGGGAACATCCACGCCGATCCAGTCTTCGATCTTGTACGGGAGCGCTTCGATCGTTTCCGAGATCGCCTCGAAGTACTGGTCCGCCCCCGCGGGCGTCGCGTCGGTTCGATAGCCGAACATCCACACCGCGCCGATCGCGATCGCCGCGCCCAGCGGCGCGAGCCGCTGCCCGATGGACATGCGAGGAGCGGTCACGGCGTCCATCCCCTTCCCACCGCCAACTGCTCGATCGGAACTTCCAGCCAGCGGAGCAGCGCCGTGATGCTCCAGAGAATGCCCAGCGCCACCAGCAAAATCGCCCACCCACTGAAGTCGTGAAAAAGCTCCGCCGTGTCGCGGCTCGAGTACCCGTAGAACAGCGCCGTCGGAATCAACCGGATCACGTTGCACACGACCGCGATCAACGGGCTCAGCGCGATCAGCAGCCCGCGAACGCTCAATCGCATCGGCGCCGAGAACACGAACGTGTAGGTGACGACCACCAGCGCCGCGGCCATGCGCATCCCGTTGCACGCCTCCGCGACGGCGACATCATTGCCGTTGATCGTCAGCAGGTTCCCCATGTGCTCGATCGGCACACCGAAGAGATCAAGGATGTGGTACGTGATCCTCGCGCTGACTTCCTGCAGCGGCAGCGCGATGCGCTGACGCAGCAGACCCGGAATCGGTATCAGAAACAGCGTCGCCGCGATCGCCGGAGCGAACGAGCGGAAGAACCCCGCCCCCAGAATCGTCAGCGCCGCGCCCAGCGCGATCCCCAGCGCCGCCAGATGCTCCGCGACCAGCACGTCGCGGGTGTAGCCGAACGCGCCGAATCCCCACGATGCAAGCACCAGCACGGGCCCGAGCCAGGTCCACGACGGCTTCACGTACCGGAACCGCTCCCTCCGCACCCAGATCAGCCAGGCCACGATGGCCGGGACCACGAGGATGTAGTTGTGCTCAGGATCACGCGTCGCGATGCGGGCGATATCGGACCAGATCGGCCACGCCGCAAAGACCGCCATGGCCAGAAGTCCGGCCAAAAGGACCCCGTCGATGAACCTGCCTCGTCCCGCCCCCGTCATGCTCGCTGCCTCCATCGAGCCCGTGCCGTCGCCCACGCATCGTCTCGGACGCCTTCGGTCGTCACGACCGCGTCTACGATCCGCGCGCCCGGCCTGAGAGCGGCCCCCGAACAGACCAGCGAGCGAACCACAACTGCCCCTTCATCGACTCGGACGCTGGGCATGATAACCGACTGCACGATCCTGGCCGAACTCGCGATCGTCGCCGCCGCCGAAACAACCGACGTGGCGCGCCCGTCTCCGCCCGCGCCGACGATGGTCGGTTCCAGCCGCGACGCGGGCGCAAACACCGCCGCGCCCGGTCCGATCGCCGCCCCCAGGAACGCCGCACGCTGACGCAGCGCCGTGATCCCGGCGCCCGGAAGCTCGATCACCCCGATCTGCACCCCCCGCGACCGCAACCGGGGAAGAAGCTGCTCCTTCAGGTCGGTGAAACCCACACGGGACACTTCTCGGAAGTGCTCGGCGCGGCAGAAGTACATCCCGGCCGGTGAACCGTCCGCATTCATGCACACGCTCGCATCGGCGCCTCGATCAATGTGGGTGCGCAATGCCTCGCCCACGTCGCACCCCGAGTGCGATGCCCCTTCATGCACCGCCAAGAGCGTGCCATCGTCCATCAGCTCCACCGCGTCGCGCACCGCGCCCGCCGGGCCGCAGTAATCGCGCCGATCGATCTCGACGACGACGCCTTCCGGCGCGGATCGCGGCGGCGCCGCGCCCTGCGCCACGAGGCAGCGGATCAGCGCGCCGTTCCCGAGCGCATGGCGCCAGCGATCCCGCCACATCTGCAGCAATGTGGTGTCCGGCGCCACGTGCAGATCGAGCACCGAGCCTCCCGCCGCGAATCCCAACGGGCTCGGCCGGATGCCGCCGCCAAGCATGAGCACAGCGACCGCGCCGATCGCGCTCTCCGGCGACGCCCCGGCATGAATGGCGCCGTTGCTACCCATGACGAACCGACCACGGGAACCCGTCCACGGCGTCGAACGCCAGCCGTTCCTCGTCCGGGCTCTTCGGATCGTACGCGCGCGTCACGTAATAGAACAGACCCGCGCCCTCGCCCCCGACGGTCGCGGCGCCGTGCCACAGCGGCGGCGGAATCACCATGATCCCCGGCGACTTCTCGCCGATCACCTGCATCCACGCTCGCCCGCTGTCCGCATCGAACACGCCGACCTTGATGTGCCCCATCAAACACATCCAGAAGTCCGTCTGGTGCGCATGACGATGCCACGCCTTGATCACGCCAGGATGCTGCACCGAGTAGTTGCACTGACCCTCCGGCGACATCGCGCCGGCGAGCAGGTTCATCAGCGAGCAGCCGCGATCGTCCACGTAGTACGACGCAGGCGCCCACAAGGGCTCCCTGCGCTGCGCCGCGGCGCCGGCGGCGTCCGCGATGGCGCCGCTCCACACGGCCGGCTTGGACAGTGACTGAACCTTCGGCATCCCACTCCTCTATCGGTCGATCGCCCCGCCCGGGCCGAAACCAACGCCAACTTCCGCGAGCGCTTGCAGAACACCCTCGCACTTCGCGCCCCAGGACTCCCGCTCGACCCGAGCCCTGCCCGGCGCCGGGTCGTGCGCGTCGCCCAGCGCCCGCCGGACCTCCGCCGCGAAGGCGTCGGCGCCCCGCGCGATGCGCACCAGCCCCGGATACTGCTCCAGCTCGTCAAACGGCGTGGACACGATCGGCCGCCCGATCGCCAGGTACTCCTTGAGCTTCACGGGATTGCACGCGCGGATCCAGTCGCTCTCGTTCCACGGCATGATCAGCACATCGCACGCCGCCATGTAGTCGGCCACCTCGTCGTACGGCACGCGCCCGATGAAGTGCACGTTCGGGAGCGTGCACCACTCCTCCGGCAGCGAGCACGCGCCCACCAGCGCAAAGCACGTGTCCGAGAGCTCCGACGCGACGCGCACGAACAGGTCCGGATCGAACGTGTGGATGTCGATCCCCCCGATGAACCCCACCCGTGGCCGCGGCAGAGCCGCCATCGACGCCGGCTCGCGACGCTCATCGCCCGCTCGGCGGAACACGTCGTAATCCACCCCATGATCCACGAAGTGCGCCGCGCGGCAGTGGGGGGCCTCTTCGCCGTGCAGCAGCCGTGAGCAGAACAGGGTGATGTCCGCGCGGGACTTCAGCGACCGGTCGTACCCCGCGATCAGCTCGCGATCCACGTTCGCGAACGCCTCGAACCGGTCCGTCCGCTGATACACCACCGCGATCGGATTCAGTCTGTCCAGCGCCGAAACTCCCGGCGGGCACGCCACCCACACCAGCGGCCGCCGGATGCCCATCGACCGCGCCGCGCGCTTCACCTGCCACGACAGCGCCCTCTTCGACACCGCCGCGCCGAGCCGCCCCGGAACGGAGAACGGGCTCAGCACCGCGAAGCTCGGCCGGATCCGCTTCATGCCGCGGCTCAAGCTCCGCAGCTTCCGCACCACCCGATGCAGAAACATCCGCCCCTCGCCGACCTTCGGCACGCGCATCCCGATCGAGTTCACGTACAGCACGGGAACCCGCCGGCTCAGTTCGCGCATCATCTGCATGTCGAAGTGGCCGCGGTTGTGATACCACCAGTCCTCGCCGCCGAAGCAGATCACGCCATCGCAGAGACGCTCCGGCGCCGAGGCCGCTTTCCGGTCTCGCTCCATGTGCGCCGCCGCCGTGGTCACGCCTTCACCAGTCGATCGCCCATCGCCGCGCCGTGATCCTTCATGGCGTTGCGCGTGTCGACGACGAGCTTGGCGTGCTTGGCGATGAGTCCGTAATCGAACGCGGAGTGGTTCGTCGAGATCAGCACGACATCGAAGCCGCCCACATTCGCCGGCGTCAGCTCCACGCTCTTCATCGCCAGGTCGTGCTTGCGCACCGGGACGGTCTTCGGCACGAACGGGTCGCTGTACTCGACCTCCGCGCCGAGCTTGCGGAGCAGGTCGATCAATTCGAACGACGGCGACTCGCGCGTGTCGTCGATGTCCGGCTTGTACGCCAGGCCCAGCACCAGCACTTTCGCGCCTTTCACCGCCCGGCCCCGCTCGTTCATCGCGCTCGCGAGCCGGTCGATCACATAGTGCGGCATGCGCGTATTGATCTCGCCCGCCAGCTCGATGAACCGCGTCGGGTGCCCGACCTCCTTGGCCTTCCACGTCAGATAGAAAGGATCGATCGGAATGCAGTGCCCGCCGAGCCCCGGCCCCGGGTAGAACGCCATGAAGCCGAACGGCTTGGTCGACGCCGCCTCGATCACCTCCCACACGTCGATCCCCATCGCGCCGAGCACCACCTTCAGCTCGTTCACCATCGCGATGTTCACCGCGCGGAAGATGTTCTCGAGAAGCTTTGCCGACTCCGCGATCTCCGCCGAACGCACCGGCACGACGTTCTCGACGCCATAGGCGTACAGCCGCGCCGCCAGCTCCGTGGACGCATCGTCCAGCCCGCCGACCAGCTTCGGAATCGTCCGTGTCGTGTGGCTCTTGCGCCCCGGGTCCTCGCGCTCCGGCGAGAACGCCAGGAAGTAGTCCTCGCCGCAGCGCAGCGATTCTCCCGCGCGCCCCTTGGCGCCCTCGCGGATCGCCTCCGCGAACTCATCCCTTGTTGTGCCCGGGTACGTCGTGGATTCCAGAATGATGAGCTGCCCCGCGCGCAGCGTCTTGCCGATCTGCACGCCGCAGTTCACGACGTACGACAGGTCCGGCTCGTGGTGTTTCCCCAGCGGTGTAGGCAAGCACACAATGAGCACGTCCGGCTCCGCCAGCCGCGCAAAGTCCGTCGTCGCCTTGAAGCGATCGCTCTTGCTCAGCTCCTGCGTCATCCCCTCGCCGAAGTGCTTGAGGTAATTTCGCCCCGCGGCGAGCGCCTCGATCTTCGCCGGGTCCACATCGAATCCCAGAATCCCCAGCCCGCCGCCGTGCAGCGCATGCGCCAGCGGAAGCCCGACGTACCCGAGCCCGATCACGCCGACCAGCGCACGCCCGGTCTCGAGCCGATCCCTCAGCTCCGAGTAAGCGCGGCTGCCCGCCGGCGACGACTTCAATTTCAACATCGATGAACTGCTCATGCGCGTGTGCTCACATCTCGCAAACCGGCGACCCCGCGGGACCGGACCGAATCCTCCGAAAGAAACGTGGAAATCGCCCCGAGCAGTCGATCGGACGCCCAAGGACTGATCTTGCCCGACGCCGCCAGATCGTCCAGACGATCGAGCTTGGCCGCAAGTTCGCTCTCGTCCATCGCCACGGCTACTTTCCCAAGCTCGAGGAACCGCCGGGCCGTGGCCACCTGATGGTCGTTCCGGGTCTCCCGAAGCTCGCCCCGGCGCGGCATCACCAGGATCGGCTTGCCCGCCTCCAGCGCCGTCAGAATCGACCCCATCCCCGCGTGGGCGATGAGCACGCGGCACGACTCCACGCGCTGCTTGAACTGTTCGGGTTCGATGAACTCCGTCCACTCCACGTGCGACGGCCGCCACTCCGTCGGGCCGATCTGCGCGAACACGTCGCGCCGGTTCCGCTCTCCGGCCCACCGGTCCACCGCCGCAACCATCCGGTCGAACGGCATCTGTGCTCCGACGGTCACGAAGATCACAGCACCGCCCCCTCGAACCGCGGCCCGCCCGGCGCCTCCAGATGCGCCCACTGCGTCAGCCACAGGTCCGCATACCGCCCCACGATCCGTCCCGTCATCGAGACCTCTTCAACATTCGCGATGCTGTCCAGCCAGATCGTTCGCGCGCCCATCAGCCGACCCAGCCGGATCGCGAAGTACCCCGGCGCCGCGCCCGTCGAGATCACCACGCCCGGGCGCACGCGCAGCATGATCCAGATCAGACGGAGCGCCATCTTGACGAGGCCGACGTTGTCCCATCGTGTCGCGTCATTGATCACATGGAACGGCGCATCGCCGACGTCCGTCCGATACGAGGCGCGCACTGTCACGTACACGACCCTGCGCCCCTCGAACGCCGGCCGCAGGCGCAGGAGCTGCACCCAATGCCCGCCGCCCGAAGCGATGGCGAGGATCGGCCGCTCGCGGGATGAATCACCGTGCCCGCTCATGCGTGCGCGTCGTGCTCCATGAGTTCACTCATCGTCGCGAAGGACAAGCCCGCCTCGCGGGCCCGCCGGATGACCATATCGACCGTCCGGAGCACGTAGTCCGCCCTCGCCGCGCCATCCGTCTCACGATCGAAATCGTGCAGCAGCACCACGCCGCCGTGTTCCCGGACCACGCGCTCGGCGACGGACTCCGGCGTCGGCGGCTCGGCCCAGGTGTCACCCGAATCGATCGTCCACCAGTCGATCGCCGCCCCGCGCCGCCTCGCCGCGAGCCAGCTCCCGATGTTGAGCTTCCCATACGGCGGCCTGAATCTCCCCGAGGCACTCAGCCACGGCGCCAGGGTCCGATACCCCTGCACGACATCCGCGTACGACGTCCACGGCGCCGACTTCCACGCATGCCTGTGCCACATCGTGTGCGCGCCGACTTCGTGCCCGGCGTTCCGCACCCGCGCCGCGGCATCCGGCGCCGCCTCCGCACGAAAGCCCAGCAGGTAGAACGTCGCCCGGACGTCGTGCCGCGCCAGCAGCTCCATCACCCGCGGCGTCAGCTCCGGCCCGGGACCGTCGTCGAAGGTCAGGACAACCATGCCCCTTCCGCTCGACGCATCGCGCAGCCGGCGCGTCGCGCCGAATCGGACACCTTGCGGCGCATACACGGCGCCGACGATCGCACCCGCGGCGCCGAGCGCGATGGCGGCTTCCTGGATCATGCGTTCGCTGCGCCCCCTGATCCCGGAAACCCCCCATACGCCACCCACGACTTCACGAGCCCGCCGATCCGTTCCGCCCAGATCGTCGCATCGGGGAAACACCGGCGCATCTCCCCCCGCGTCATCAGCCGAACTTCTCGCACGAGCTGCTCGGCCTGCTCGCGGTCAGGACAGGGGCCGCGCCATCCGCACTGCCGGCGCCGCAGCATCGCAACACGCATGGTCACCGGCATCCACTGCCATCCGGGCACGTGAAAATGCGGCTCCATCGGGAACCAGAAGTTCGGCGTCTGCACCCAGTACGCGCGGGCGACACGGCGCACCTCACGCGCCATGGCCATCTGATTCTCGAATGTGAACAGATGCTCGATGACGGAGTTGCTGAACGCGACGTCGAACGACTTGTCCGCGAACTGGTCGAGCCGCGTCGCATCGCCGACGACGCTGCGGATGCCCGCGGGCGGCGACGGATCGGCTTCGAGATTGACCAGCGTGATCTCCACCCCGTCACGCCCGATCCAGTCGCGCTGTCTCCAGAACTCGACCGTGCCGCCGACATCCACGATCCGAACCGGCTTCGGCAACGACTCCGCCAGAGATGCGAACATCGCGAACCGGCGCGAGCGCAATCGGTTCGACAATGAGTCCTTCGACGTGACATCCGCCCGTCGCTTGAGGTCCAGAACGCTCATGATCCCGCTCCATTCAAGAGCCATTCCCGACGACGCGCCCAGACCTGCGACCAGACGTCCGCACGAGCATCTTCCCCGCCGCGAGCACGACCCGCCAGTGATCGGCTCAGCGGCCACATCGCCAGCAGCAACAACGAGAGCCCGACGAAACCCCGCGGCATGTGCCTTCGGATCAGCAGCGCCTTCGCCCTCAGCAGCCGCGCCACCTTGTCCTCCCGCACCGTCTCCGAGGCGCCCCCGTAATGCACGATCTCGGCGTCCGGCGTCACATGCGGCCGGGCCCCGAGCCGCCGCGCTCTCTGGCACAGGTCCGCCTCCTCGCCGTACATGAAGAACGCAGGATCGAATCCCTTCAGCTCACGCCACAGATTCGTCGTGATCAGGAAGAAGCAGCCGCTCACGATGTCCACCGCACGCACCGAATCGCGCGTCCAGCCGCCGTACGCCTCCGAATGAAACAGCCCGCTGTTCGGCAACAGCGTCGAAAGGCCGGTCGCGCGGCACGCCAGACTCCACACGCTCATCCGCCGCCAGCAGGACGACGGATTCAGCCGCCCGTCCGCGAACACGGTGCGTCCGCCCCAGATGCCCGCCCGAGGACGCTCCCGCGCGAATGCAGCCAGCTTGTCGATGGCGCCCCGCAGCACCACCGTATCCGGGTTCAGCAGCAGCAAGTACTCACCGTTCGCGCCCTCCGCCGCCACGTTGTTCGCCCGCGCAAACCCGAGATTCTCCGCCGAGCGAATCAATCGCACCCGCTCGCCGAACTCGCGCTCGATCGCGTCCGCCGAACCATCGGCCGATGCGTTGTCCAGCACGATGAGCTCGAAGGACGCTTCATGCGTTTCATCGAACACCGACCGCAAACACGCGAGCGTCATCTCGCGCGTGTTGTAGGAAACCACCAGGATGGACACGTCGACGCTCACGTCGCCACCCCCTCGGCGTCCAGCGTCTTCGTATACACGATCTGGCGGGCGGCGATCCGCGTGGGCCGGTAGCCGATCGCCTCGTAGGACCGGCGTGCTCGCGCATTGGATGCCTTCACCATCAATCGCACGCTGCCACGGCGCAGCTCGATCGCCCGGCGATCCACGCGCTCGAGCAGCAATCGGCCGATGCCTCGCGCGCGAGCGCTCGGGTCCACGGCGATGAGCTCGAGCCACACACGCGGGCGATCGGTGAGCGCGCCAGAATTCTCGCAGAGATCGACCGGTCTGTCACTGCCTCCGAGCCCCGCGTGGACGATCCCCCGCACGAGCGCCGCCGCCGTCGCCGGCAGGGACGTCACGACATCGGCCACCCGCGGGCGCCGGTCGCCCGACATGCGCGCCCACTCCTTCTCGTCAAGAATGATGAGCACGAAGCCCAGCACCTGTGAATCTTCGGCCACCCAGGTCTCGGCCGCGGGGTGCGACAGAGCCACTCGCCACCAACGAGAAGCCGTGCGCTTCGACGCCCAGCGCACACTCGTCGGAAACGCGCGTCGGCAGATCCGCGACAATCGGTCCACGTCGTCGATGGCCGCCCTTCGCAGGTTCACTCGGCGTCCCTCCGAAGCCGCCGCCGCCACCACGACTTCACGCGCCGGCCAACAGGAGCGCCGACACGCTGCGCGAACTCGCCGCCGCGACGAGCGCCCGCATCCACCATCAGGCCGAGCCGCGCCCGCACCGAGCGTGCGTAGATGTTCACCGTCGATTCAGTCCAGTGCCGGTCCCCGAACGTGTGCTTGTAGTCCGCGTCTCCGAACCCGAAGTCGATCTCCGTGACGCCCCGCTCGCAGAGATCGCGGAGCATCTGCAGGTACAGCATCGTCCCCGGACGATGCTCTGCGCACTCCGGCAGGTATCCCTTGCCGTCGCACCAATAGCGATCTCCCAGCAGAAGTCCGTTCTGGTAGGCGATCGGCCTTCCCTGCGCGATCAGCGCGAACGACCGCATCAGCCCCGCCGACGCGGCGTGCGTCAGGAGTTCGCGCCACAGCGGTGTGTCGCGCACGCCGTAACCGAGCGCCGCCTGGTAGGTCGTGGACGCGATCCCCTCGCACATCTCGAGAAACGGCCCTACATCCGTCGGACGCTCGAACACTCGAGTCGAGACGTCTCCGCCAAAGTGATCGCGCAGGATCCGCTCGTAGCGCCGGAGCTTGCCCCGCGTCTTGGACGAATGTCGCGCCATTGCCTCATCGAAGGACACTCCCGCCGGCTCCGCGATCCAGTGGGGCTCGGCGCTCTGCACCACCACGCCGCGGCGCCTCGTCAGCGCGTCCAGCAGCGGTCCGCTGTCCAGTCGATTGATCAGCACCCGCTCCACGCGATCCGGCCCGCGCAAGAGCCCGAACAACCGATCGGCGATGGCGTCCGGCTCCGCGTGGCCGAGCACGCCGCCGTAGACCACGGTGAAGGTGCGCAGACGAGGCGTCCGCACCGGCAGGTAGCCGATGCGATGGGTCACGCGTCCGACCTCGCGCCGCCCGACGATCAGGCAATCCTCTCCGATCTCGAGGACCTCGGGAGCGGTTCCGAGAGCCCGCGCCGTCGCCAGACACCGACCCGGGTTCGCGTTGGGGCTTGGCCGCGCTGCGTTCATCCACAGCGACAGCCAGCGCTCCTCCAGCGAAGGTCGCTCGACCGCGATCGGCGTGGAGAGCGTCATGCGGGCGCTCCCTGGAGTGATCGATGCGCGTGCGCCCTGGCGGCCGCGGCGATCCTTGCCCGCTCCAGGACGCTCGTCTGCGACAAGCTGACGATCATCGCCAGCAGCAGGTACCAGATCACGATGATCTGTCCGAAGTACGAGACCGCGAAGAACGCGGTGGCATGCACGAACATCGCGGCGCCGAAGCTCCACGCGAGCGCCATCTGCCAGCGCGACGGCTGCGCGCTCCGCCACAGCGGCCCCACCTGCCGGAAGGTGAGATACACGATCGCGAGGAAGATCAGCAGCGTGAGCAGGCCGCCGCGGATGCCCTCCATGACGTACTGATTCGTGATGTCGCTGATGCCCCATCGGCCCCAGTGCGCGGTCGAACTCGTGCCGACCACGGCCCAGTCCTGGAAGTTGCGAATGAATTGGTCAAAGAGGTTGTACCGGTGCCAGCCGGTGGACCCGCCCACGATGTCGATCCGCGCGATCAGGTGCCACACCGGCGCCTGCATCGACAGATGCATGAACGTCAGCACGGCGACCGCCCCGATCTGGACGTAGCCCATCCACCAGCGCAGCGGCCACATCAGCGCCGCGACGATGCCCAGCAGCACCGCGGCCGCAGGTGTGCTCGACGAGCACAGAACGACCAGCGCCAGACACGAGACGACTCCCACACCCGCGTACAGCTTGTCCCGTCCGCCCCGCCACCAGAGCGCCGCGATCGTGGGAAGCAGCGCCGCCCAGAACGTCCCCGCAAGGATCGGATGCGCGAACGCTCCCTGGCAACGAAGCCGACCGTCTCGAATCGCGGTGATCTCCGGCACCCCGCCCAGGAACGCGAACATGTTCCGCCCCGTCCGATTCTCCACCACGAACGCCATCAGCACGGGAAGACTGAGCAGCACGGTCCCGCGGATCGTCACGACCACGTCGTCCCACGATCGAATGAGCATGCGAAACAGAAAATACATCCCCACGGCGTCGAACGAGGCGCCGAGACGATTGATGAGCGCCGTGCTCGTGCCGTGCTGGATCGTGTAGATCATCGTCTGGCTCATTGCCCACGCCAGCAACAGCCAGTCGATCGTGTGCCACCGATATCCGCGGCATTCGCCCCGAACCAGCAGCCGCGCCCATCCGAACACCACCATGATCCGGATGAGATTGAAGTCCAGACCGGCGAGCACCAGACGCTGGGCAGGCGCCACGAACACCGCCATCGCGATCATCGGCAGGATGGCGTAGCGCCGCGGCGCCACCAGCATTACCGATCCGAGCAGCAGAACCGCCGCCAGACCGACCGGATGCAGCGTCGTCGTATCGTGATACTCGCGCGCCCAGAACGGTTGCTCGTTCATGGCGACGCCTCCGCCACCGGCCGCGTCGGCGCCGAAGCGCTCCACGGTCGAACCGGCTGCCGCCGGCGAAGGCCTCGCTCCACGATCCGTCGGATCGTCCCGCCGATGGACTGCGCCTTCTCCCGAAGCGACAGCTCCCGAAGCCAGAACCGGCGCATCGCCATCCCGCGGTATCGCGGCGTCGGCATGCCCGCCAAGCGCATGCCCACCAACCGCCCCCAGGTCGCGCCGCGCGTGCTCAGGAGGTTCGCCTGGCTGCGCGGCAGCAACGATGGCTCGACCCGCTCGGCCACCAGCGCGCCGGCGTCGATAGCCTCGCGAAGCACTCGCTCGCCAAGCTCGGTCCGCGCCAGGATCAAGGAATTGCCCGGCTCGCCAGGTCGGATCTCTCGATACCACGGATCGCCAACCGCGATATCCGCGAACTCGCCCGTGTGATCCGGACAGATGCGGCAGCGCCATTGCTTGTGCCGTGTCAGCAGGCCCCAAGACTCCTCGTACGACATCCGCGATTCCCGCTCCTCACCATGCTCGACGAAACGCACCACCGCCTCGCCGGGCCAGCCATCACCGCGGTAGCGCATGCTCGTCACCGACGCCGGATCGTCCACGCCCATCGCGCGAAGCAGCGCGAGCGTCCCCTTCGTGCTCGGCGTCCCGGCGCAGAAGAACGCGACCGTGAACGCCAGATTCCGATCGAGCGCCGGTCGCAATCGCCGCGCCTGCTGAACCGCAGCGACATCGCACGGCTTTCCGATGAAGACGCACGGACCGTCTTCGTTCTCGATCTGCCGCAACCCATCGCACGGACTCGCCGGCGCATAGCGAGAGCCGGTCCGCGCCAGAAGCTCCTCTCGCGTACGACTCAGCACGGTCCGATTCAGAATCGGAACATCGTCGCGCTGCGCAATGTGGAGAACCCCGCGCGCCCCCGTGAACTCGAGCGCGAACAAGGCCAGCGCGCTCGCGGCGCCGCCGCTCGATCCCGCCCGCCGAAGGTCCTCGTCCGCCGCCCAGCCCTCCCACACCGATCGCACCGGGCCCCAGCCCGCCCGCAGCTCCGCGATCGTGCCCGACGCATGCAGCGCCGTCTGTTCATGCTCCAGGCGTCCCCCGGGGCACACCAGCGCCGCATCTCGAAGCGAGCCGCCGCCCGAGGACCGGACCAATGGTCGACGCCCCTGCTCCAGATCGTCCACCATCTCGATCTCGTCCGGGGCGATCGACGCGCAAGCTCCGCAGCCGCAGCAGAGGCTCCGTTCGGCGATCTCCTGGATGGACAGCACGGGCAGCTTCATCGCGACCAATGAGAAAGATCTCGCCCCACATACTCGGCGAGCCGCGCGTTCGGCTCCGCAAATCGATCGATCAGGCGGCGACGAGTTTCCGCGAGCATCGGAGGCACCTTGTGCGAACGCTCGAGCCGCCGGCCGATAACGGAGCGGCGAAACGCCGCGAACGCATTCGAACGCATCGATTTCGGCGCCGACCACACCAGCCGGCCCATGATCGGCATCCGCTTGATCGGACGGAGAACACGCCGACGTAGGAACTGATCGGCGCCGCCGGGATTCGCCACGAGAGGCGTCGCGCCCAGGGGCGCCGGCGCGACGCCGATATGACGCTGCACCCGCTCCAGCACGGACTCGGGCTGGTCGCGCAGGTCCTCGAGCAGCAGCGGCAGCACGCGATCACGCTCGAAGTGGCGGAAATAGCGCTCCAGTTGGTCCATGTACAGCCCACAGTCGACGTAGATGTCGCTCCGCGACAGCGCCTCCTCGAACGTCATCGAGACCTCGAGACGCATGTGATGAGCATAGTGCGAATAGGCGCGATCAACGGGGTTCCGCATGATGTAGATCAGGCGCACGCCCGGAAGCATCTCCGCAATGCGCGCGGGCGCATCCGCCGTATGAGGCCAGCGGGTGTAGGTCGTCGACGCCTCCCCGCAGACTTGATGCTCCCCGGCGCCCGCGAAGAGTCCGCGGTACCAGCGCTCCGTCCGAGCGAACACCTCGTCTCGACTGAAGAACTCCGGCTCCTTCAGCTCCGGCATGAACACCGACGGGTGCCGGAGAAGGTGCTCGTAGAGCGTCGTCGTGCCGCACTTCGCCGCCCCGATGATCAGGAAGTGGGGGAGTGGTCCGACGCACTCGTCATCACCGATCGGCGTGGGCAGGGGCTGGCCGCTCATGATCCCGACCCCGCGAATTCCGCGCTCCGCGCCACCGGCGCCGGCCTGCGAAGCAGCATCACGTGCAGGCCCGATCGCCGCCAGGCCGCCCCGAAGAGCGCCGCCAGCAGCGCCGCCAGCACGATCCCTCGGGCAACCGGCCCCACATCCAGGATCAGCGCAGCCATCGCCGACGCCGCCAGCGCGATCACCACCAGCGCGGGCTCAAGCGAACACCACACCGACACCCCGTGCCGGCGCGACAAGCCGCGCACCGCGGCCGCCATGCCGATGACCTCGCCGAGCAAACCCGCCGCCGCCACCGTCCAGAGTGGCGCCCCCGCCAACGCGGCCCCGAGCGCCACACCGACGCCGATCAGGCGAAACGCGTTCGCGTACATCGGGTTCTTCGTGTCGCCGAGCGCCATCGCCGCCGTGCTCGGCGCGGCCCGCAGCATGCGGATCGCCGTGGCTGCCCCGAGCCACGCCAGCACGAAGCCGCCCCCGCGATACCGCTCGCCGTAGATCGCCGACATGATCGCCTCGCCGAACAGAATCAGCGCGATCGCCGACGACGCCGCCACGAGCCCGAGCCCCCACGCCGACGCCCGGTGACGCGCAACGAACGACGATGGCCGATCCTGCGCCTGCGACAGCGCCGGCAACGCCAGCGAGCTGTGCATCTTCGCGACCGCCATGACCGGCGCGAGCGTCAGGTACACCGCCGCCGCGTACAGACCCAGTTCCTCCATGCCGTACGTCGCGCCCACGATCACCCGATCACCCTGCACCGCCGCGAAGTACAGCATCCCGTTCATGAGCAGCGGCCACCCGAAGACAAGCACGCTCGACGCGAACCGACGATCCCACCCCCAGCGATACTTCCGCTCCGCCATCGCGTGCGACATCGCCGACAGCATGACCTCCCGCAGCAGCACCAGCCACAGCATCGCCGTGTAATCGCCGAGCCAGGCCGCCAGCGGCCACGCCGCCGCGACCGTGACGGCCTGCGTCGAGGTCTCCATGACGACCATCGGCGCAAAGCGCATCCCGCGCTGCGCCCGCACGACGTCCAGATGGCGAAACCCGCGGATCACCGGCGCCAGCGCCAGCACCCGGAACGACCACGCCGCCTCCGGCACGCCGAACAGATGCGCGATCGGACCCGCCGCCGCCAGCAGCAGCACGCCCATCAGCACGCCGCGCGACGCCTCGAACAGATGAATCACACCCTGCAGCCGCTCGTGCTCGCCGTCCTTGGACTGCACGAGCAGCTTGTCCGCGGCCATGTTGCTGGCCATCTCCATCAGCGCCACGGTCATCGCAAAAGTCGCCGCAACGCCGAAGTCGGCCTGGGTCAGGAGCCGGGCAAGAATGACGTTGCGCACGAACCCGAGCGCATGCGCGCCCGCTTGCCCGATGCCGAGCGTGATCGCGCCTCTCACGACTTGCCGCCGCAGACTCACAACGACTGTTCCTCCGACGAACGCAGCTCCGCCCCCGCCGAATCCACTAATCGGCCGAATGGCCGATGGCGCCCGCCACGATCTCGTCCATCTGCCGCGCCGCGCGCTCCAGGACGGCAGGCATGTGCTCGCGAAGGCTTATCCGGACGGCCGCCCGCTCATGCCAGGACCTCCACATCCGTTCGACCGCCTCGGGGCCGTCGATCGACCGCATATCCGCCACCCAGGCGCCCTGCCCGCAAGTCTCGAACACACCCTGAGTCTTGCCGCTGTACGCCAGGGACGACGTTGGTACGCCCGACGACAGCCCCGCGATCGTCGAATGCATCCGAGTCCCGCAAAACCAGTCGCACCGCGAGATCAGCCACTTCGCGTGCCGCGGGTCGCTGTACGCCGGCGCCGTGAACACCCGCCCCCCGGCCCCCGCACGCTCCAGATCCGCCGCCAGCTCCCGGCACGCCCTTTCATCGCTCTCGATGGAGTCAGCGCGGGTCGGCGCCACGTGCGGCACAAGCAGAAGTCTCGCCTCGCGATCCTCCAGAATCCTGTCCGCAAGCGCCCGGACCACCTCCCGGTAATCCAGCGCCAGCCCATACTGCTCCTGCGCCCGATCCGGCTGGTTATGGATGAGCCCGCTGACGTTCAACCCAGCGATCGGTCCGCCCTCGCGCAGCCACTGCCCGGTCGCTCGGTCCAGGTCCGCCGGCTCCAGCCGCTCGAGAAGGAACGCCAGATCAACGCCCGTCTTGTGGCGCCCCGGGTCGAAGGCGTCGCCGAGCAGCTCCCGCAGCGTCGCGTACGACCGCTCGTCGCGCGCCCACGCCATCGCCGCCCGTCGAACCACCTCCGACGCGGCCCCCCGCGCCTCGCTCGACTCGAACGGGCCGTACGTCTGCGGGAGGAGGATCAGTCTCGCGCCGGCGAGAAGCGCCAATCGCTTGGTCGCCATGATCGAACGAAATCGCCAGGCGCCGTAAAGGTCAGTGAAACTATCGCCCCCGCTGACATCCAGAACCGCCGTCGCGCGCTTCAGCCGGCGAGCCGTCGCGCTCAGGCCGAGCCCCGAGCGCAGCTCGAACTCGACTCTACCGATCGCCTCCGCGCGCCACCGGCGCCTCGTCTGAAAGAGCCCGCCGCGCAGAAAAGGGCGTTCATGCTCGTGAAGTCGCTCGGATCGAACGCCGCGCGTGTGATCGAAGACGAGCACGTCGTGCTCGCTCGCCCGGCTCATCACACCTGCAATCGTCGCATAACAAAGCGCCGAAACACCGAGGTTCCCGGTGTCCGGCGCGGCTCCAGCGATACAGATGACAGGTCGATGCAAATCGGTGCCCAGAAGCGCCGCGCGGCCCGGCCCCGAAGGGGCCGGGCCGACCACGGCTCAACGTTCGAATCTCAATCCTGCCACGGCGGAGACGCGTCGCCGTAGTAACCGACCGCCGGGGGGATCACCGTGCCGACCGTCGCGTTCGCGCCGTGCGGCTGCCCGATCGACTGGCCCGCGTTGTTCGACCACGACGGCCACGCATTGATGAAGTGGTTGCCGTTGAAGGTCGTCGTCGCAGCCAGATCCGCCGCGGTGGGGCTCCCGCCCATCACCGACTGCGGATCACCCAGCGTCATCCACTGGAACACGTTCTTCATCCACTTCGCGTTCTGCACAGTGTGCCATCCGTAGGGATTGGCCGAGTCCGAGACGCCGATGTAGACCGGCGAACCAAGGAAGCTGTTGTGCATCGCGACGAAGTGCGAGAGTCCGTTCGGGATGAACTGCGACTGCGCCGGATAGCCGACGAGCTGCAGCTTGCAGTTCACGATCGCCACGTCGCACATCGGCGTGCCGCCGCGCGTGAAGAACCCCTGCTCGCGGCAGTTCTGCTCGGCAAGGACGCCGTAGAGGATGATGTTCTCGCGATGCTCCTCGCGAGACTGCCAGATGTCCGAGTGATTCGTCGTCCCGGTCGCATCCGCGTTGCGAACCTCGAGATTGATCACGAACGCCGCGCCGGGGGCGGAGTCGTTGTTGACGCCGTCGATCACGCAGTTGCGGATCAGGGCGTTCCCGACGAACACGTGGCCCACGTTCTGCGCCGTGCAATCCGTCGAATAGACTCCGGCGTACCAGGTTGTGCCCCACGGGCTCGCAACGTCCCGGAGCGCGCAGTTGTCCAGCCAGAGATAACGGCCGCTGCCGGACGCCGAAGCTCGCGACGACACCGTCACGTTCCGAACTCGAAGGAGATCGGTGCGAAAACCGCCGCTCGTGTCCTGAGAGAACACGACCTCCGAACGATCAACGCCCGGCGCGGGCAGGATCGTCGCCCAACGGTTGTTCGTCACCGGCGACGTCGCGTACTCCACGCGTCCCCAGACGTAGTTGCCGGGCTTCAGGTAGCACACAGCTCCGTCCGCCGAGCCCCACACGTCCTTGACCGCCGAGAGCGCCTTGAACGGCGTCTTGAACGGGCTCTGCGCATTGCCGACAACGCCGCCGCTGTCGCTCCCGAAGATCGGATCAACCCAGACCGTCGGCGAGGGCAACGTCCCGCCGGCGTTCGCGTTCAGGAACATCGAGTGGTTGCCATTCTTGAAGTCCGTGCCGCCGTCGATCATGCCCCCGAGCACGCGCGGCACGCCCGTCTCCGGGTACACGATCGCGCGGACCTCGACCAGGCCATCCTGGAAGTCCTCCGCGTCCAGCGTCACCCAATACTCCCAGACACCCGTCCGCGGATTCTCCGTCATCTCCGTCACCGGAACCCACGGACCGCCCTCCGCCGAGAACTCGACGCGGTCGATGCCGTTCATGTGGAACGCAACGACGCCGATCTCGAACTCGCCGTGAAAGTCCTGGTACGGCACCACGTCCCACCGGGCGATCGCCTTCGCGTCGTACCCCGGTGAACCCGCAACGCCCACCGCCGCCGGCTGCGCCGTCGGACCACCGAAGCCGTCGCCCGGCTGCAGCGTGCCGTCGGACTGCGGCGGCTGCACCGCCATCCCCCAGAACGCCAGGATCAGATTCAAATCCGCGAAGTTCACCACACCGTCCATGTTGATGTCGGCCTGGCCGGGATCCTCGCTGCTGTTGTCCCAGGCCGCAAGGAACAGTTGAATGTCCGCAAAGTCTACGACGCCGTTCCCGGAGAGATCGGCTCGCCACGCCAGACTCTCCAACCCGGCGCCACGAGGGTTCCCCGAGGCCGCGACGCTCGGTCGCGGCTCCTGCGGCGATGCGGCGGCCGGCCCGGCCCGTCCCGCGAACGTCGTCGAGCAGCACGCCGTGAGCGCCAGCGTGGAAAGCGCCATTCCGGAGAGGCGGTCAAGTATTCGGTTGTCCGGCTTGTTCGTGAGAGCCATGACCTGCCTCCGTGTCGATAGGCCGCAACCATTGCGGCGTTCGCACAGAGGATCGGCGACAACTCATCTCCGCCGAAGACACCGAAGGACCCAATGTTGCCGACCGGCAACACCGACCATTCGAACCACCCAGGTCTCCATGCCGGGCGGAGTTTCCTGAAAACTGGGTTGACCGGCAAGCCCGGATTTCGGAATCTCCCGCCGGCCCCGAATCACCCTCCCGGCGCGCGCCCGCACAGACCATTCCGGCGGCACAGATTCACCACTTCGAAAGTCGGCCTGCCAGGCGGGATTTGACTCGCCCCCCGTTATCCGGCCGGAATCCGCCGTGAAACGGCGCTGCCCTCTTGGTGCGTGTGGATGATGGCCCCCTCCATCGGTGTCGAGACGTCCAGGGTCTGCCGGCCCTTCCGCACGCTGCACAGAACCCAGTAGTCGTTCGCCATCACCTCGAGCGCCTGCATCGCGTGATGCACGCCCACCTGCACATGGTCCGGCGCCTCGAGCGCGAACCGATTGCGCAGATACGCCAGGATCCCGTCGAGATCCTGCGATTCCTCCAGCGCCTCGACCACGATCCCCTGCAGTCCGAGCAGCGGCAGCCGGGCCGCGCCGCGCACGTAGCACTTCACGCGCTCGATCCGCCCGTCGTGCAGGCGGCCGATCCACGTGGTCTCCGCGTTCGCCAGGTTCAGCTTGAAGACGTTCTTCCCGCTGATCTGCCACGTCGCCTTGTCGTGCCCGAAGCGCGCCATGATCTGCTTCACGCCCGCCAGGTCCAGCCCGCCCACGCCGACCTGCCCCGGCGAGTCATCGCCAAGACCGCCCTGCGCCAGCCACTGAAACGCCGCGGCCCGGTCCAGCTTCAGACCCGCCGCCTGCGCGATCTCCGTGCAGTTCTCCCGGATGTCGTCGAAGATGCCGTTCGCCGAATACCAGTAGTCCGCGAAGCGCATGTGCTGGATCACGCGCCGACGCTGCACGTCGTCGTAGCGCTCGATCAGCCACTTCGGATCGTGCTCGCCGCGTTCCAGCTCGAGAATCGTGTACGCCAGCTCGCGCCCGCCCGTCTGCGTGAGCGTCAGACCTGCCGCGAGGATCGGATCGGCGAAGCCCGACGATTCGCCGACGAGGAACCAGTTCTCGCCGAACGTCCGGTCCACGACGTACGACCAGTCCGTCGTGCTCCGCACCTCGTTCTCGCGCGTGGCGTTCTTCGTGAGCGCCTGCACGAACGGCTCGTCCGCGACGGCCTCCGCGTAGATCTGCTCCGGCCGCTTGCCGGACTTCTTGTAGTAGTCCGCCGGCGTCACCAGCCCGATGCTCACCCGCGTCGGCCCCAGCGGGATGAACCAGAGCCACCCGTACGGCAGCGATCGGATATGCACGCGCGTCGCGCCGATGCCGATCTCCTCCGCCCATTCCGCGTTGTCCCAGTAATCCCAGAACGCCACGTTGCGCAGCTTGGTCGGCGCGTCCACCTTGACGCCCATCGCGCGCCGAAGCACCGCCGGCGCGCCGGATGCATCGATGTAATACCGCCCCGTCACGACGTCGCCGCTCTCGAGCTTCAGCCCGGTGATCCGGTCCCCCTCGCGCATCACCTCGCGCACCAGGGTCTCCTCGCGGACCTCGCACCCCAGCTCCGCGGCATGATCGAGCAGAATCTTGTCGTACGTCGACCGTTCCACCTGGAACGCCGTCTGCACCCGCCAACCTTGGTACTTCGCCGGACGCTGCTCGTCGGGCTGCACGTCGCCGATCGGCAGGAACTCGAAGTCCCACGGCTCGACCGTCTTGCCCCACGTGTACGTCGCCCCGATCTTGATCGGAAAGTTCGCCGCCTCCACCTTGTCCCAGCACCCCATCTCCTGCAGCACCGCGCTGATCGGCGGCAACTGGCTCTCGCCCACATGCTCCCGAGGGAACTTCTCCTTCTCCAGGATCAGCACCCGCATCTCCGGCGCGTACTTCTTCAGGAGCGCCCCCGTCGTCGATCCGCCGGGCCCGCCCCCCACGATCACCACGTCGTACATCGCGCCCGATCCATTGCTCGACACCATGCTCGTTCCGGCCCCTTTCTCGCTGTCCGCTCCGAAGTCTAACCCCCGCCGACAGGCCCGCCATGCGCCCGAACGAGTTTCGTCATCCCGGGATCGCCGATCCAGATCCACCCAAAAACAACGTGGCCCCGGCAGGATGCCGGGGCCACGAGTTGATCATCGCTGATCGGTCTGCTTCGAGTCGCAATTAGCGACGACGACGCAGGCCGGCGAGGCCCGCGATGCCCATCAGCGCCGCGGCGCCGGGGGTCGGGACGTAGTTGCCGTTGAGCGTCCAGCCGCTGAACGCGCCGCTGTCGCCGCCCGCCCAGTCACGGATCACGAGCGACCACGTGCCGGCCGCGCCAGCGATCGACGACAGGCCGGTGTTGAACGTGTTGCCAGTGCCGCTGGCCCAGTTGCCGAAGTGCTGGTTGTACGTGCCGGCGGGGGCGTTCGTGCCGGGGCTGCCGACCGTCGTCGGGATGTTGGTGCCGCCGGACTGAACGAACGTGTAGTTGCCGCCAGTGAAGTCGCCACCATTGCCGAAGCCCGAGCCGGTGTAGCCAGGGCGGTGCATGATGGTGTACTCGTTGCCGCTCGGATCACGGAGAGTGATCTGGAGGTCGCCGATCCAGGTGTGGGTCAGGCCCGCGATCTGGACCGAAGAAATGCTCTTCACGCCGCTCGACAGGGTCACGCTGGACGTGACGATGCCGGGGTTCGAGCCGTAATTCGGCCACGTGCCGCCGCCGGTGCCCGACGCCGGAATCAGGCCGCCCTGACCGCTCGCCGAGAACGGAGTGTTCGCCGACGCGGCAGCAGCCAGCGCCAGACCCGCGACAGAAACGATCATCTTAGACATGTTCTTTCCCTTTCCTTCCTCTCGAGAGAAGGCTTTACAAACAGCCGAGCTCACACAAGCTCAGCGAAAAACCCTTCGTCTCGTCACTGTTGCTTGGGGGGAAAAGTCGCCGTTCCCAGCGCCTTCATTCCCGCAGGCCCGCCGATGCAGCCGGCCCAGTGACGTGTGTCTTCCTCATGGACCCCGCACATCGCGAGGCCTCCCAACCACGCAGTATGCCACCGCAGGCCACTTTTTGCAACGCCCTTCCCGCCGAAAATCGGGATGCCAGACCCAATTCCGGCGTTACGGAGCCGCAGCGCGAGCCCCTGGGAGCAATTGCCGGGGCAATCCCCGGCCCGATCACCGTCCCGATCGCTTCCCCATCTTCCCACCAATGCCGTCGCACACGCCCGCACTAGACTGCCCGCCCCCATGAGCCACACCGCCGCCGTTCACCGCTGGTCACGCACCTACATCCCCACCTCCAAGGAAGCGCCCGCCGACGCCGAGGCCGCGAGCCATCGCCTCCTCACCCGCGCCGGATACATCCGACGCGTCGGCGCCGGCATCTACGACTACCTCCCCCTCGCCTGGCGCGTCCTCCAGAAGATCTCCGCCATCGTGCGCGAGGAAATGGACGGCGCCGGCGCCATCGAAATGCTCATGCCCGCGCTCGAACCCCTCGAACTCTTCGAAGGCACCAAGCGCGATGTCGACTACGGCGACAACCTCTTCCGCCTCACCGACCGCCACGGCCGCGTCAACGCCCTCGCGCCGGGGTTTTTTCTGACCGAACAGTTGCTCTTCCTCGCAAAGGACTCGAAGGGCGATTGGACGCCGCGCTTCCAGCGCGTCCACGCCTTGACGCCTATGGGCCGT
>JBGTSD010000030.1:0-30487 GCA_041940385.1 Phycisphaerales bacterium
ACCGCGGAGGTGGAGCGCTCGCTGCGCGTCCTCGACGGCGCCGTGGCCGTGTTCGACGCGGTCAGCGGCGTGGAGGCCCAGTCCGAGACGGTGTGGCGCCAGGCGGACCGCTACCGCGTGCCGCGTCTGTGCTTCATCAACAAGATGGACAAAATCGGCGCCGACTTCGAGTTCTCGTTCAACTCGATTCTCAAGCGACTCGGCGCCAACGCCGTGGCGATCCAGATCCCGATCGGTCGCGGCAACGAGCTCAAGGGCGTCATCGACCTGGTGGAGATGAAGGCGCACTACTTCAGCGCCGAGGACCAGGGCGCCAAGGTGACGGTCAAGGAGGTCCCGGACGATCTGAAGGACATGGCCGAGATCTGGCGTCACACGCTGATCGAGAAGGCGGCCGAGCTGGACGACTCGCTGACCGAGAAGTTCCTGAACGACGAGCCGATCACCAACGAAGAGATCAAGAAGGCGATCCGCAAGGGCACGGTGACGCGCAAGTGCTACCCGGTGCTCGCGGGCGCCGCGCTCCGGAACGTGGGCATCCAGCTCCTGCTGGACGCCGTGATCGACTATCTGCCGGCGCCGACGGAGGTCGACGAGGTGCAGGGCGTCGATCCGAACGACAAGGAGAAGCGTCTCAGCCGTCCGCACCGCTCCGATGCGCCGTTCTCGGCGCTGGTGTTCAAGGTCGTGTCGGACCAGCACGGCGACCTGACGTACGTGCGGATCTACTCGGGCAAGCTGACGAAGGGCTCTCGTATCCTGAACCCCGGCAACGGGCGCAAGGAGATCTGCAGCCGCATCTTCGAGATGCACGCGCAGCACCGCAACGCGCTCGACGAGGTCGGCGCGGGCAACATCGTCGCGGTCGTCGGCCTGAAGGACTCGATGACGGGCGACACGCTCTGCGAGGCGGATCACCCGATTCTCCTCGAGCGCATGACGTTTCCCGAGCCGGTCATCTCGATGTCGATCGAGCCCAAGACGGCCGACGACAAGCAGAAGCTGGCCAACGCGCTCGCGACCATCCGGCGCGAGGACCCCTCGTTCCGCTCGCACTTCGACGAGGAAACGGGCCAGACCATCATCGCGGGCATGGGCGAGCTGCTCCTCGAGATCATCAAGAACAAGCTCGTCCGCGACATGAAGGTCAACGTGGACGTGGGTAAGCCCCGCGTGTCCTACCGCGAGGCCATCACCAAGTCGGTCGAGAACGTCCGCGGCAAGTTCGTCAAGCAGACCGGCGGTCGCGGTCAGTTCGGCGACTGCACGATCAACCTCGAGCCGTTCACCGCGGCGGAGGCGGCCGAGGCGGGCCTGGACTTCAGCGACAACGTCGCCTTCGACAACAAGATCTCCCAGGGCCGCATCCCGAAGGAGTTCATCCCCTCCGTCGAGTACGGCGCGCGTCAGGCGGCGCTCTCGGGCGTCATGGCGGGCTACCAGCTCATCAACATCAAGGTGACGCTGGTGGACGGCTCGTACCACCCGGTCGACTCGTCGCAGGTCGCGTTCGAGCAGGCCGGCCGACTGGCCCTGCACGAGGCGTGCTCGAAGGCCGGCATGACCCTCCTCGAGCCGGTCATGAAGGTCGTCATCACCGTGCCGGACGAGTACTTCGGCAACGTGACGGGCGACGTGTCGTCCCGGCGCGGCATGATCGTCGAGACGGAGGAGCGCGGCAATGTCCGCCTCATCACCGCCGAGATCCCGCTGTCCGAGCTCTTCGGCTACACGACGACGCTCCGCTCGATGTCCCAGGGACGCGCCTCGGCGTCGATGGAGCCCCTTGAGTACCGCCCGCTCCCGCCGAACATGGCGAAGGAAGTCGTCGCGGCGACGGTCTGATCTCCGATTCCGAACGAAGACCCCAGCGCCCGGCGTTTCGACGCCGGGCGTTTTCGTTTGTCCCTACACTCCGTCGATGGTCCATCTCACGCGGATCTACACGAAGTTCGGCGACAAGGGCGAGTGCATGCTCGGCGACGGCAGCGTCGTGCCGAAGGTCTCGGTGCGCGTCGGGGCCTACGGCGCCGTGGACGAGGCGAACGCCACTGTCGGCCTTGCGGTCTGCGAGTGCGGCGGGTCGGGAGAGATCCACGACATTCTTCGCTCGGTCCAGCAGGACCTCTTCGACGTCGGCGCCGACCTGTGCACGCCGATGACCAGGGACGAGGCGCCGGGGAAGCGGCTCCGCGTGACGCCGGAGCAGACGACGCGGCTCGAGGGGGTCATCGATCGGTTGAATGCGGACCTGCCCGCGCTCCAGTCCTTCGTGCTGCCCGGGGGCACGCGCCTCGCGGCGGCGCTGCACCTGGCCCGGACGACGGTGCGCCGTGCCGAGCGTGAGGCGTGCGCTCTGGTCGCGGCGGAGCCGGAGGCGACGAACCCGCACGCGGTGGTGTACCTGAACCGGCTCTCCGACTTGCTCTTCGTGCTGTCGCGGGTGGCGAATCGAGGGGGCGAGGGCGACGTGCTGTGGGTCCCGGGCGCGAATCGGCAGGGGTGAAATCGGAATGAGAGTTGCCCCGGACTCGTGGTACCCTGTGGGCTCGTCGCCGCAGGATTCTGGAGCGCCATGACCTCGACATTCACCAGCGAACTGAGGGAGGAGTTCGAGCAGGAGCGCGAGCGCTGGCTGCGCAAGCGGTTCATCTGGTATGTCGTGGTGGTTCTGATCCTCGGGGTGCTTTCCACGCTGGGCGGCCTGTTGCCCGCGTTCGGCGTCGGGATCCAGGTGCGCGGAGAGGACGCGGCGCAGGAAGCGGAGATCATCCGCCTGACGCGGCTCAGCGCGGCCATCGTGACCGTGCTCTCGGCGGTCGGGCTGGCGCTGTACCTGGGCGCGCTACTGCACGTCCGCCGACGTCTTCTGGATCGCGACGCGATCCTCCGCATCGTCTTCTGGTTGATCGTGATCAACGGCGTGCTCGGCTTCGGCGCGAGCATCGTGCAGGTCGAGTTCGTCGAGCGCATGGGGAAGATCGCCGGCGCGGGATTCTCCACGGGGGGGCTCGCGTCGGCCTCGCTGCTGTCCGGCGTCTTCTTCACGCACTTCTTCGCGTGCCTCTTCCTTCCTTGGACGCCGCGCGAGTCGCTTCGGCCGGTCATCCCGCTGCTGATCCTGCACGCGATCCTGGTGCTGGTGTACGCGGACGGCTGGCTGACGCCGGTGCTCTCGATCACGCTCTCGCCGTTCGTGGCCATTCCCGGTTCGCTGGTCTGCTGGTGGCGGCAGTCGCGGTTCCACAACCGATTCCAATTGGGCGCGTACAAGAAGCGCTACGGCGAGATGCGCCAGGAGCTGACCGACGCTCGGCGCATCCACGAGGCCCTGTTCCCCGAGCCGGTGCGCGAGGGACCGGTGCGCCTGGATTACCGCTACGAGCCGATGCGCCAGATCGGCGGCGACTACCTCTATTCGCGCTTCAGTCCTTCGCCCCGCGGCGTCAAGCCGGCGCTCAGCGTCGTCATCCTCGACGTCACCGGGCACGGCATCCCCGCGGCCCTCACCGTCAACCGGCTCTACGGCGAGCTCGACCGGCTCTTCGCGGAGCATCCGGACGCCACGCCGGGGCGCATTCTGGTGGCGCTCAATCGGTACATCCACCTGACGCTTGCGTCGCACAGCGTGTACGTGACCGCGCTCTGCGTCCGCGTGGACCCCAACGGGACGGACAACGCGGACATTGGCTGTCTTGAGTGGGCGTCGGGCGGGCATCCGCCGGCGTTCGTGCGGACCGTGGACGGACAGATCCATCGGCTCGATTCCACGGCCTTCGTGCTCGGCGCCGCGCACGGCGACGACTTCCAGCATGGGCAGGACATCATGCCGTTCGGTCCGGGGGACGTGCTGATCGCGTACACGGACGGCGCCACGGAGGCGCGCGATCGCAACGGGCGCATGCTGCGGATCGACGGGCTGCAGCGCATCATCGCGGCGCTCAACGGGGACGGCGGCGTCGCGGCGGCGGTGCTGCAGGAAGTGGACGCGTACCGCTTCGGTCCGCCGGCGGACGACACGCTGGTGGTCGAGATCTCCTGCCCCATCCACGCATGACGCTCCACGTCGTGGCCGATGTCTGACGCTCCTCTCTCGGCGCTGCGCCCCGCGCTGGCGGGGGAGCAGGACCGCTGGCTTCGTCGCCGGTTCGCGCTCTATTGCGCGGTGCTCTGCGCCGTCTCGGCCGCGACGTCCGCCGTGCTCGCCTTCGGCGTGTTCGGAGGATCGACGACGGGCCGGCTCGGGCCGATGGCGCTAATCTGCTCGCTGCTCGCGGTGATGATCTACGCGGCGCCGCTGCTCGTCATCGCGCGCCGGCGCCGGCCGCTGTCGAGGCGAACGATCCTTCGGCTCTCGTACGCCGTCACGCTCGCCTTCGCCGCGGCGTTCATCGTGCCGTCCGGCGCGCTGTCGGACATGGCGACGAGCGCGCTGCGGGCGTCGGGCAATCAAGGGGCGATCGGCCCGATGGGGCCGTGGTTTCTGGGGTTCTTCTCGTCCCACCTGCTGGCGTGCCTCATCATCCCCTGGCGCCCGCGCGAGGCGGCGATCTCGTATCTGCCGATCTCGCTGGTGATCGGCCTGATGTCGCTCACCTACACCACCGACCCGCTCAACGTGCGGATCATCGGCGCGGTGTCGCTCCTGCTGGTCGGTGCGCCCGGGATGGCGGTGTGCGCGCTGCGGCACTCGAGATTCTCCCGGCGCTTCCACCTCACGACGCTCGCGGGCTACTACGAGGAGACGACGCAGGAGCTGACCTCCGCGCACCGGTTGCACGAAGCGCTGCTCCCGGCGCCGATCCGCACGGACCGCCTCGTCGCCGACTACGCCTACGAGCCGATGCGCGCCATCGGCGGTGACTTCCTGTATTTCCACCGGCACGACGGCGACGGCGCCACGTCGCTGACCTGCATCCTCGTCGACGTCACGGGCCATGGTGTTCCCGCGGCGTTGACCGTGCACCGGCTGCACGGCGAGCTCGAGCGGATCTACGGCGAGCATCCCGAGACCGACCCGGGCAAGGCGCTCGCGAAGCTCAACAGCTACTTCCACGTGGCGCTGGCCAAGCACTCGGTCTACGCGACGGCGTTCTGCGCGCGATGCACGGTCGGCGCGGACGGGCGCGCCTTGCTGCGATATGCGTCGGCCGGGCATCCGCCGGCGTATCTGCTCGCGCGCGAGGGCGGCGCGGCGGAGCTGGAGGCGACGTGCTTCGTGCTGGGCGCCGCCGGACCGGAGGACTTCGACCCGGAGCCGCGGGAGGTGGCGCTCGAGGCCGGATCGCAGGTCGTCGTGTACACGGACGGGGCGTTCGAGTGCCGCGTGGGGTCGGGTGAGATGCTCGGGCTGGCGGGCCTTCGGCGCATCGTCGAGTCGAAGGCGCCGCGTCACGATCCGGCGAGGGCGATTCTCGAGGAAGTGCGCGGCGTGACCGGCGGCGAGCCGCCGACCGACGATACGCTCATCCTTTCGATCCGCATCCCACTCTGATCATTGCAGGCGCCAACCCATGCCCCAAGCATCGCCCTTCATGCTCTCCACCTGGTCGTTCGCCCCAGTCGGCGCCGACGCCGCATACCCGGCGCTCGCGAAGGGTGGGGGCGCCCTCGACGCCGTGGTGCATGCGGCGACGGTCATCGAGGATGATCCGACGATCGACTCGGTCGGCGTGGGCGGTCTTCCGGACGCGGACGGCGAGGTGTCGCTCGACGCGTGCGTGATGACGGATCCCGGGCGCGCGGGCGCGGTGTGCTTCATTCGGCACTACCCGAACCCGACGCAGATCGCCCGGCGGGTGATGGAGAAGACCATTCACATCACGCTCGCGGGCGATGGGGCCGAGGACTTCGCCAATCACGAGGGCTTTCAGCGCCGCGAGTTGCTGACGCCCGGCGCGAAGAAGGTCTGGGAGCAGTGGAGCAAGGATCCGAACGCCATCGATCGCGACCGGTACAAGGGCTGGCTCCCGCCGCGCAATGTGGAGGAGCTGCGCCCCGCGGTGCAGATCGCGCAGAAGGGTCGCGTGCCGGAGCCGCACCATGACACGGTGGGGATTCTGGCGATGGACCAGCGCGGGGCACTCGCGGGCGCGTGCTCGACGTCGGGGATGGCGTTCAAGGTGCCGGGGCGCGTCGGCGATTCGCCGATCATCGGGCAGGGTCTGTATGTGGATCAGCAGGCCGGCGCCGCGTGCGCCACGGGGACGGGGGAATTGATCACCGGGGTGAACGGCTCGTTCCTCGCGGTCGAGCTGATGCGTCAGGGCCATTCGCCGCTGAACGCGCTGCGCGAAGTGCTGTCGCGCATCGCCTCGCGCTACAAGCTGGCGCCGGAGCACCAGACGGCGTTCCTCGCGGTGAACACACGCGGCGAATGGGCGTCGGCGTCGCTGCGGCCGGGGTTCCGCCACACCTTCACCGACGAGCGCGGCAGCCGGGTGGAGGAGCCGCACTTCGTGCTGCTGGACTGACGCGCGTCAGTTCGCGCCGATCTCGTCCATGGTGGAGCGCATGGCCTCGAGGGTGTGATCCTCGAGGGAGCCCTCGGTGGGAGAGCCCATGAGCGCGATGGCGCGGTGGACGAGCGCTCTGGCCTCGTTGCGGTCGCCGAGGGTCACGTGCGCCTTGCCAAGCTCCCAGCATGCGGTGGCGAGCGCAACTCGGACACGCGCATCGGCCGAGTCCGCGGCCTCCATCTGTTCGAACGCCGCAACGGCGCGGGAGAGGGACGGCATCGCGTCCGTGGCGCGATCCTGTCTCAAGCGGATCGTTCCCAGCGACAGATGGGCGGAGGCGATGGCGCTCCTGATGGTGACGTCATCGGGCGCGAGCGATGCGGCCTCGTTCAGGCGGTCGAGCCGCCTGGTCTGGGCCGTATAGGCCGCGTCGAGATCGCCGGCGCTCATCTCGATGTCGGCGAGCGCTTCGAGCGTCTGGCCGAGCGTGAATCGGGATCGCGGGTCCTGCGGGTTCTCTTCGACGATGGCCTCGGCCTCGGCGACTGCGCCATTCAGCGCCGCGCGGGCCCCCGGCAGATCGTCCGAGGCGCGGAGCGCACGGGCGAGGAACTCCTGCGCGATCATCACGTCCCGCCGAGCTCGCAGCGTCGGCGCGTCGGGCGGGTCCATCGACTTGATCTCGATCCGCAGGTCGCGCGCCTTTCGGAACGCGGCGACAGACGCTTCCATGCGACCTCGTTGCGCTTCGAGGCTGCCGATGCGCATCTGCGCGACGCTCACATCGCGCAGGTTGCCCTGCGAGCGTTCCTTTGCGAGCTCCTGCTCGCGGAAGGTCAGCGAGGCGCGGATCAGTTTCTCCGCATCGTCAAATTGATCGGCGCGCATCTTTTGCAAGCCGAGTTCGAGCTGCGCCACCGCGAGCTGGCGGTCGTACTCGCCGCCGGCCTGCACGGCCTGTTCGAGCAGCGCGACGGACTCTTCGAGCAGCGTTACGACGCGAGCGGTGTCCGCGGTGCGATCGACCGCCAGCGCCGTCGCGAGGCGCACCGTGCCGGCGCGGCCCTTGGCCTGAGCGCTCCCGGGATTCGAGGCGGCGACCTCGTCGGCGATCTCTCTGGCGGCGTCGTAGCTCGTGAGCGCCGAGCCAATGTCGCCGCGCCCGAGACCACGAAGACCGGCCTGGACTTCGGCGACGGCCAGGTAGCCGGTGATCAGCTCGTTCTTGAATTCGAGATCGTCGCCTGCTTCGCCGCGGGTTTCCTGGAGATACTCGAGGCCCTCGTTGACGATCAGCTCCTGGGCCTCGAGGGCGCCGGTCAGTTGCTTCACCGAGTCCGCGAAATCCGTCAGGAACGTATTCGCCAGGTCGCGACCGGACTCGAACAGCCGCTCGGCGCGTTCGCGCTGCGCCACGGCGACCTTCTCCGCGGCGATGGCGCGCTGCATGCCGACCGTCGTGCCGATCACGCCGAAGAGCAGCGCGAGGAAGATGGCGGCGGCGGCGCTCACGCCGTAGCGGTTGCGCCGGACGAACTTCGCGGCGCGGTAGATCACCGTCGGGCGGCGCGCGAGGACGGGCCGGCCCTCGAGGTGGTTCTTGATGTCGTCGGCGAACTGGAGCGCGGACTGATACCGCCAGCGCGGCTCCTTGCGCAGGGCCATCAGCACGATGTTGTCGATGTCGCCCTCGAGCCGGCGGCGGAGGCGCTCGGGTCGCTTCTCGCGCGTGCCGGCGACGAGCTCGGGCGTGACGGTCGTCGTGCCGGTGGCGCCGGGGACGTCCTCGACCTTGCTGATGGCGGTGCTGGGGCGCTCGGGCTCGACCTCGCAGATGATGCGCTCGACCTCCGCCTGCAGTCGCGTGCGCAGGCGGTAGGGGCGGTGGCCGGTCAGCAGTTCAAAGAGCAGAACACCCAGCGAATAGACGTCGCTCGCCGTGCCGACGATCTCGCCGCGCACCTGTTCGGGGCTGGCGTACTCCGGCGTCATCAGGCGGAGCGAGGGGCTTGTCGGGTCGTGGGTGACGGGGCTGAAGCCGGGGTTGAGGAGCTTCGCGATGCCGAAGTCGAGCAGCTTGGGCTCACCGTCCTTGGTGACGAGGATGTTGCCCGGCTTGATGTCGCGGTGCACGACGAGATTCTGGTGGGCGTAGTGCACCGCGGAGCAGACCTTGCAGAAGAGCTTCAGCCGCTCGCCGATGCTGAGGCGCTGCTCGTCGCAGTACTTGTCGATCGGTCGGCCTTCGATGTGCTCGACGACGAAGTAGGGGCGGCCGTCCTCGGTGGTGCCGCCGTCGAGGAGTCGCGCGATGTTCGGGTGGTCCATCGCGGCGAGGACCTGACGCTCGGTCTCGAAGCGCCGAACGATGTCCTCGGTGTCCATCCCCCGCTTGACGATCTTGATCGCGACGGTGCGCTGGAAGCGGTCGTCGTCCTTGCGGGCGAGGTAGACCACGCCCATGCCGCCGCGCCCCAACTCGCGGACGATGCGATAGCCGCCGATGCGATCGGGCGCGGATTCGCGCGGGAGGACGGCGCCGGTCCCGGACGAGGGACGCGAGCCGGGCGCGATGGGCGTCGTGGGGTTCTCGCCGGGATTGGTCGGCAGGTCGTGTTCGGAAGCCATGAGATCGCCGAGGGTCGATGCCGGAGAGAGTCGATCGCTGTACGCAAGCGAAGGGAACTCGCCGGGCGCGCTGCCCGATCAGGGCGGCGGGGCCGGCCGCTCTCCCCGGTTCTGACCCATAACTCTCGGAAACAGAACAACCCCCGGCAACCGGAATCCTACCGCTTCCGGGGGCCGTCAGGGTGTTCTTCGGGGGACCTGCCCCAGGGGAATCCGCTAGATGGCCGGGGCGAGCGGCCCGGAGCGGTGCAGGCGAACCGGACGGAGGGTTTCGCTCGCGGGGGAGAGCTCCGCCGCCGCAGCCGCTCGGTCGGCCGACCACTCGTCCAGGATCTGAGCGAGCCGCTCGAGCAGGATGCGGGGCGGAGTCGCGCTGAGCGCGATGAGGCGATCGGGGTCCCGGTGCGAGGGGCCGGCGCCGGTGAGCACCCAATGCGGATTCAGGTGCAGCGCATCGCAGAGCGACACGAGGAACCACAGCGGCGGTCGCGTGTCGGTCGTCAGCCATCGGCGCACGCTCTCGGGATGCGACGAGACGATCGCGGCGAGTTGGCGGTAGGTGTAGGAGGACGTCACCGAGCTCAATCGGGCCTGAACGGCCGACGCGCTGCACCCGGAGACAGTCGACGACGTCGCTGCATTCTGCATTGTGCGCTCCCGCCCCGGAGGGGCCTGATGTTGTGCGCTGCGAGTTCCTTCAATCAAGCTCCGTGTTCAAAGGCAGTTCGGGGGGTTGCAGGGAATGCCTTGCGAGCACTTCCAGTGGTAGAGCTCCCATTGCTCCTCGCACGACATGTCTCCGACCGGCGCATCCGCGGGCGTATTCGCGGCGGCGATCATGGGCGCCGCGACCTCCGATCGAGCATCCCCGAATGCGGCGGCGCCCACACAGATCGCCGCTGCCAGCACGCCTCGGAGCCAGGTGCGTCCCGAGGCCGAAAATCCCGCTTCAGAAGCCCTTTTTGACGCTTGCCGCTCACCACCGCACGGGAACATTCCCAGCGCGCAACCCATGTGGTACCTTCCCTTCGATCAAGGGGGCGTCTTGGCCCCGCCTACCGAATGCGGCTCTGCAACACATCGCCGGCCGCCGTCGAAGTAGGCGTCGTGCATGCCGGCGTGTGACACACGGCGCGCGGATTTTTGATCAGCTTGTGAGAAGTTCTGGAGGACGTTCGTGCCCGTCCGAAAAGACCCATCACCGCGAACGAACAGCGATCAGGGCGATAACGCCGGCTCGTTGCTCGCGCGTGTTCGTGACGGAGATCGCGAGGCCGCCGCGGAGTTCGCGATGCGTTATGCGCCCCTTCTTCGGCGGCGCATCTCGGGCAAACTCGGCCCGCACCTGCGTCGGCACTTCGACTCGGCGGACATTCTTTCGACGGTGCTGCGCCGGCTCGATGTCTACGTGGAGGGGCGCAACCTCGTCGCGACGACGGAGCAGGAGTTCTGGTCGCTGATCCTGCAGATCGCGCAGAACGCCGTGATCGACAAGCTCCGTGTGCTCCAGCGCCTCGACCGCATCGAGGACGAGGACGGCGCCGTGGCGCGATCGCTCGCCCGGCGGCTCCGGCAGGCGGAGCGTCAGGGCGCCGAGCAGTCCGAGATCGAACTGGCCTCCGCGTTCGACGTGCTCGACAGCGACGACGACAAGCGGATCCTCTGGCTCTGGCTCAACGGGGTCGGGCACCAGCAGATCGCGGGCATCCTCGGCATGACCCCGGACAACGCGCGCAAACGCTGGGAGCGCATCCGCCGTAAATTGCGTGACTCCTACGACGACGAACCGGGCCACGCATGATCTTGCCGACCGAGAGCCTCCAGGACGATCTGCTCGCCACGCTCCGCACATCGGACGGGAGCGTCACGCTCGCCGAGTTCCTGCGGACGCGGTCGGCGCCGACCGATGCGCAGCTCGCCGAGTTGATCGAGGTCGACGGACGCTTCCGCATCAGCAAGGGAGAATCGGTCGAGCTTGCCGACTACCTCGACGCGATCCCGCGCGTGCGCGAGTGTCCGGTCGCGCTCGACGCGGCGATCGACATGACGCTGCGCTCGCTCGCGGGCGGCACGACGCCGACGCCGGACGCCGTCGAGACGCTCGTCGCGAACTACCCCGATCTGCAGGAAGCCATCCGCGACGCCGCGGTCCTTGGGCAGGCCGTGTGGACGACCGAACAGATCGCGCCGCCCCGGCCCCGCACCGGCGAGCTTCCCGCGGACTTCGGCATGATCATCGGCGGCGGTCGTCGGCAGTACAAGCTTCTCGAGCGGCTCGGCGACGGCGCCTCGGGCGATGTCTTTCTCGCCGAGGATCGGCTGCTGTCGGACGCCGATCGGCCGGCGCTGGTCGCGGTCAAGATCCTGCGCCTTGACGGCGTTGACCCCTGGGCCCGCCGTCAGGCGGCCGACGAGGCCACCAAGGCGCGGCGCATCGACCATCCGAACGTCGTCCGCGTGCTGAATCGCGGCGTCTCGGAGGACGGTGAAGAGTTCCTCGTCTACGAGTACGTGCAGGGCGGCGATCTCGCGTCGCCCCGCTTCACCGGAAAGCTGCCGCTGACGCCCCGCGATGCGGCGGCGCTGGTCTCGGCGATGGCGCGCGGCGTGCAGGCGGCGCATTCCGCGGGCCTCGTGCACTGCGATCTCAAGCCCGGCAACGTGCTGCTGGACGCCCAGGGTGCGCCAAAGGTCGCAGACTTCGGCGCCGCTGTTCGACCGCCCGACGCGGCGGGCGGCGCTTCGTCGCCGTCGCGCCCAGTGGGGACGCTGGCGTTCATGTCTCCCGAGCAGTTCCGAATGGAGCCGGGGTCGCTCACGCCGCCGACCGACGTGTATGCGCTCGGCGGGATGCTCTACTGGCTGCTGACCGGTCGACTGGCCAACGGCAACACCCGCGACGAGGTCGTCGCGGCCCATCTGGCGGATCCGCCGCGGCCCGCGCCGTCGGCGTGCGCCGTTCGACCGGGCATCGACGCGGATCTCGACGCGATCTGTCGGCGGGCGTTATCGCCTGCGGCGCGGGATCGGCACTCTTCGCCTGGCGCGCTGGCCGACGATCTCGATGCATGGCGCCGTCGCGAGCCGATCGCGTGGACGCGACCATCGGTGGCGCGGGTCTTCTCGCTGATGCTCCGTCGGCGCCCGGCGGTCGCCGGCGCCGTTGGCGCCGCGATCGTGCTGGGGCTCGTGGGCGGCGCGGCGACCCTGCATTTCCGGAGCGAAGCGGCGCGGCGCCAGCAGGCGGCGGAGCTCGCCACGCTTCGCGCGCAGGCGCGGGAGAGCGAGCGCCTTGGCGATGCGAAGTTCGCCCAGTCGATGTCCCCTTCGGCGGACGACCGCGGTTGGCGCGGCAGCACGGCCAGGGATCTGATGATGTTCTGGTGGGTGGAAGGCGTGGTCGGGCGCAAGCGTCTTGATGCGCAGTCCCTTCCGGACGAGCTCACGACACGGCGGATGGAGTACATCGACGCGCGCATCGGGCGCATCACGGAGTCGGATGGGGCGGATTCGCTCTACGCGCTGCTGCTTCGGACGCAGCGTGCATTCTGGCTGACGCAGCAGGAGAACCACGCGCTCGCGCTGGAGGCGCTCGAGCCGCTCGAGGCAGACTATCGAGCCCGGCTGAACGCGGACGATCCCATCTTCGATGTCCTTGATGCGCTGCGCTGGTGCGCCAAGGCCGACGCCCTCGTGGCGGCCGGCTCGGAGGGACAAGGTCGCGCCGAGGCGGCGGAGATCGTGGCGCGTCTGCACGAGGCGGCGGACGCCGTGCGGGGCGCCTCGGACGGCGTCGCGGTTCGTCTGCTGATCGACGCTCGGCTCGCCACCCTGTACGGCCCAGCCTGGCTCGCTGACGCTACCGAGGCGGAGGCGGCGGGGCTGCGGTTCGAGGAGAGTCTGCGCATGACCGGCGAGAAGTCGCGTTAGCTCGCCTGTCCGAGGGCCTCGTTGGTCTGGTTCCGCGAGCGCAGGAATCGAGAATCCTCGAGATCGATGCGCAGCAGGGGCTTCTTCTTGTCAACGGAGGCGGTCACCCAGTACTGCTCGATCATGACGTCGAGCGCCTGGAGGTAGATCGAGACCTGCTGGTTGAGCCGATCGGGCGACACGCCTGACGAGCGAGCGATCGAGGCGAACGCGCTGATCATTTCGCGGGCGTCGCTCGTCTGCTCGAGCACCTGCACCACGGCGCCGTAGACGCCGATGAGCGGCAGCATCGATTCGCCGCGCGTCCATGCTTCCACCCGCCGGATGCGTCCCTCGGAGAGATGTCCGACGATGCCCTTCGTGGCGCCGCGCGTATGGAGCTTGAACACGTTGCTCCCGCTCACGCGCGAGACGAGCTTGCGATCGCCCTGGGCGTCGAAACGCCCGAGGACCTGCTTGGCGGACGCGATGTCGAACGAGCCGAAGCTGGGCAGGCCGAGCGATTCGGAGATGAATCCGCCCTGCGCGAGCCAGGCCCATGCCTTCTTGGGATCGAGCTGCAGGCCGGCCTCCGACGCGATGCGCCGGCAATGGTCCTGCAGGTCGGTGAAGCATCCGTTCGCGGAGTACCAGTACTGCCCGAACCGAATGTGCTGGCCGATGTTGGTTCGGTGACGCTGGTCGTAGCGCTCACGCAGCCATTTCGCGTCGAGTTCGGCGCGGTCCAGTTCGAGGATCGTGTACGCCGCGTCGCGCGCCGAGGAGTGCGTGAGCGACATGCCCGCGGCGAGGATGGGGTCGGCGAAGCCGGCGGACTCGCCGACGAGGAACCAGTTCTCACCGACGAGCCGTTCGGCGAGCTGCGACCAATCCTTGGTGGCCTGGAGCTTCATCTCGCGCTGCGCGTGGGCGATGAGACCTGCGATCTGCGACTGCATGCCGAGCGCTTCGAGGTAGAGCGCTTCGGGAGTCTTGTCGAGCTTCTTGAAGTGGTCGGCAGGACAGATGAGGCCGATGCTCGTGCGCGTCGGGCCGAGCGGAATGAACCAGATCCAGCCGAAGGGCAGCGAACGCACCTGCACGCGCGTCGCGCCCACGCCGACCTTGTCCGCCCACTCGGCGTTCTGCCAGTAGTCCCAGATCGCGATGTTCTTCAGCTCCTGCGTGACATCGACAGGAACATCGAGCGCGCGACGCACGATCCCCGCGGCGCCGCTGGCGTCGATGAACCACCGGCCCTCGATGCGCTCGCCGGTGTCGAGCGTGACGGCGACGACGCGGTCGCCGTCAACCCCCACATCGCGCACCAGCGCGCCCTCGCGCACGTCGGCGCCGAGCGACGCGGCGTGATCGAGCAGGATCTCGTCGTAGATCGCGCGATCGACCTGGAGCGCGGTGTAGCGCCGCTGGCCCTCGAACTTCGCCGGGCGCGGCTCGTCGCGCCAGTTCTCGACCGGGTAGAAGTCGAAGTCCCACTGATCCGCGTCGCGACCCCAGGTGTACGAGGCGCCGATCTTGATCGGGAATCCCGCGGCCTCGACCTTCTCCCAGACGCCCATCTCGTCGAGGATCTGGCTGATGCCGGGAAGCTGGCTCTCGCCGACGTGATCGCGGGGGAAGCGCTCCTTCTCGAGCACAACGACGCGCAGTCCCGGGCGATACTTCAGCAGCATGGCCGCCGCCGTGGAGCCGCCCGGACCGCCGCCGACAATGACGACGTCTGCCTGGTTGTTCCGCCCAACCACGATCGACCGTTCCCGTGCCAGAAGGCACGCGCACGACCCGCGCCGCCGGGCCCGCGACGCAGCTTGGGCCACGCGACGGACAGCGCACGCGACCAGACTACCGGAGTACGAATGAAACGCAACGCTCCACCGCGGGGAAGATGACGGCGCAATGGCCCCGGCAGGATTCGAACCTGCGACCGCACCGATTATGAGTCGGGCGCTCTAACCGCTGAGCTACGGGGCCGCGATCAGCCGGTCAGAATACCGGGAGTCGGGGTTTCCATGAGTTCCGCGCCTACTTGACGAAGAGCATCTCCCGGTAGGTCGGCAGCGGCCAGAGGTCGTCGGCGACGCGGCGCTCGAGGTCGTCCGCGACTTCACGCAGCTCGACCATCGCGGGGCGGACCTTGTCACGCATGTGCTCGGCGTGCCGGCGCATGTCCGAAACATGATGGTCGACGGCGTGCTGGAGCGCATCCACGGCGCCGAGGAGCTTCTCGACGAGTTCGACGAACTCCTCCAGTCGTCCGCGCGATCCGGCGCAGTCGACGCCGGCCGCCTCGCACGCCGCGACGGCTTCGCCCAGTTCCTTCTGCTGGCGCATCACCGCCGGAATGATCTGGCGCTGGGCCATCGAGAGCATGACGTTGGCCTCGATTGCGACCTGCTTGATGTAGCGCTCGAGGAAGATCGACGCTCGCGCGTCCAGCTCGGTGCGGCTCAGGACGCCGTACTTCTTGAAGAGGTCGGCCGCCTTCTTCTGCTTGAGCGCGGCGAGCGCTTCCACGGATTCCTTGGCGTGCGGCAGGCCGCGCTGCTCGGCCTCCTCGCGCCATTCGGCGGTGTAGCCGTCGCCGTCGAACAGGACTCGACGGTGCTCCTTGACGATCTGCTTGAGGAGCGCCCGCACGGCGCTCTGGAGCTTCGCCGGCGTCGGCGAATCGCCCGCCGCCTGCTCGAGCTGGGTCGCGATCTCGTCCAGACTCTCCGCGACGATCGTGTTCAGCACGGTGTTCGGCCACGCGACGGACTGCGACGAGCCCACGGCGCGGAACTCGAACTTGTTGCCGGTGAAGGCGAACGGGCTGGTGCGGTTGCGATCGCCGGAGTGGCGGGGGATCTGCGGCAGCGTGCGCGAGCCGAGGTCCAGCTTGCCGCCCTTCTTCGTGCCGGTGGCGCTGCCCTGCTCGAGCTGATTGATGATGTCCGTCAGCATCTCGCCGAGGTAGATCGAGACGATGGCCGGAGGCGCCTCGTTGGCGCCGAGCCGGTGATCGTTCCCGGCGCTGGCGACGCTGGCCCGCAGCAGGTCGGCGTGGCGGTCCACGGCGCGGATCACGCCGCAGAGGAACACCAGGAACTGCATGTTGGTGTGCGTCTCGTCACGCGGGTCCAGAAGGTTGGCGCCGGTGTCCGTGCTCATCGACCAGTTGTTGTGCTTGCCGGAGCCGTTGACGCCCGCGAACGGTTTCTCGTGGAGGATGCAGTGGAGGCCGAAGCGCGGCGCCAGGCGGGTGAGCGTCTCCATCACCAGCATCTGATGGTCGGCGGCGACGTTGCTGGTCTCGAAGATCGGCGCCAGTTCGTACTGACCGGGGCTGACCTCGTTGTGCCGGGTCCGGACGGGCACGCCGAGGGTGTAGAGCTCGCGCTCGACCTCGGCCATGAAGGCGAGCACGCGCGCGGGGATGGCGCCGAAGTAGTGGTCCTCGAGCTGCTGGTCCTTGGCGGGCTTGGCGCCGAAGAGCGTCCGCTCGCAGGTCAGGAGGTCCGGCCGGCCGAAGTAGAAGTTGCGGTCAATCAGGAAGTACTCCTGCTCGGCGCCGACGGTGGGGGTCACGCGCGAGACGCCGTCCGCGGCGCCGAAGACCTGCAGCACCCGCAGCGCCTGCTGCGAGAGCGCATCGATCGAGCGGAGCAGCGGCGTCTTGTAGTCGAGGGAGTCGCCCTTCCACGAGACGAAGGCCGTCGGGATGCAGAGCGTGACGGTGTTGGCGCCGCGATGCAGGAAGACCGGACTCGTCGCGTCCCACGCGGTGTAGCCGCGCGCCTCGAACGTGGCGCGGACGCCGCCGGAGGGGAAGGACGATGCGTCGGGCTCGCCCTGGACGAGCTGGTCGCCGGAGAACTCGACGAGGGCGCCGCCGAGGCCGTCGGGCGCGATGAACGAGTCATGCTTCTCGGCGGTCGTGCCGGTGAGCGGCTGGAACCAGTGCGTGTAGTGGGTGGCGCCGTTCTCGAGCGCCCAGTCCTTCATCGCGTTGGCGACGGTGTCCGCGACGGAGTGATCGAGCGGCTCGCCGCGCTTGATCGTGCGCTGCACGGCGCGGAAGACTTCCTTCGGCAGGCGCTGGCGCATCACGCGCTCGGAGAAGACGTCGCGTCCGTAGAGATCCTCGGCGCGCACGGCGCCGGGCGCGAGGCGGTGATCCTCTTCGTTCCATGCGATCACAGCGGCGATCGCGTCGTGACGAGCGGTCGTGCGATTCATCGAAGCTCCGATGGCTGCGCGATGCGGGAAGAGCCCTCGCCGTCCTTCCGGCGTGCTCTCAACGGCGGCATTGTGCGTGGTTTCTCGACCGCGGCAAGGGCCGCCAGCAGCAAAATTCAGGATTTTGCAAGACCACACGAAAGTGTGGACACAAAACTGTGTGCTTCCGCGATCGGGTCCTCGCCGCTCGCGAGGGCGTCCTCGATGCGACGGACCAGGGCCGAGCCCACGATCGCCGCGTCCGCCCCGCCTGCCTCACCCGGACGAACGACGGCCCGGACGTGCTCGGGGGTCGAGATGCCGAAGCCGCAGGCGATCGGGAGCGTCACGGTCTGGCGGAGCAGCTGCACCCGCCGCTGGACATCGGGCGCCGCGGACTGCTCGCCGGTCAGCCCCGCCCGGGCAATGAGGTAGACAAAGCCGCTCGAGGCCCGTGCGATCGCCGCGGCCCGATCGTCGGGCGTCGCGGGGGCAACCAGCAACGAGGCGCTGCACCCGGCGGACCGAGCGGCGCCGATGTAGGCGTCGGCCTCCTCAAGCGGCGCGTCCGGGAAGATGAAGCCATCGAAGCCGGCGTTCGCGGCGCGTTCGACGAACGCCTTGGCGCCGCGATGATGCACGAGCGACACGCTCACCATCGCGACGAGGGCGAGCTTAGTCTTGCCCCGTGCGCTCGCGACCGACTCAAAGACCGTCTCGGGCGTGACGCCCTGCTCCAGCGCACGGTGCATCGCCGCGGCGATCACCGGGCCGTCGGCGATCGGATCGCTGAAGGGAATGCCGATCTCGACCACGCTTGCGCCGGCGCTCTCGAGGGCGCCGAGGAGCTTCGGCAGCCGCTCGGCGTCCGGCCTCCCGCCGACGATGAACGGCATCAACGCCTTGCGGCCCTGTTCCGGCTTGGCGCCCGCAGGGCGGAGCGAGGCGAACACCTGATCGACGCGGTTCAATCCTTCACCCCTTCCACTCCGCCGTCGGTCGTGTATTTGCGCAGCGCCGTTTCCAGATCAACGCCGGAGATGTTCGCCAGCGTGGTCAGCCACGCCAGAACGTCGGCGAATTCCTCGTCCAGATTGGCCTTCTGCGCGGGAGTGGGGGTCTTCCCCGGGGCGTTGTCCTGGAGCGCCGTGGCCAGCTCCCCGATCTCCTCGATGAACCACATGAAGGTGCCGGGGGCGCCGCGCGCCGAGTCCGTCGCGTAGTACCGCTCGCGGATGATCCGCTGGAAATCGCCGATGGTGATGCCCGTCGTGGCCATGTCGGGCGAAAGCGTAGCAGGCGCGGGTCGGCGCCGCGATCGCTCAATCGTCCGGACCGAGCAGCGTCGTGAATACCGTCTGGCCGGACACCAGCATGCGCCGGATGTAGGGCTCGCACAGGCCGCAGCCATCGCAGCAGCCCGCGGCCTCTCGGAGCCCGTCGAGGTCGAGTTCTTCGCGCTCCGCGGCGGCGCGGAGCGACTCGAACGTGAGGCCGGTGCAGACGCAGCGATCGATGCGCCAAGGTCCGCCGGCGTCACTCATAGTCGAACGCCTCGTTCCCGTCCTCAGGATCGCCGAACCATCCGAGGTTGAACCGCGCAGGATCGTTCGAGTAGAGCTGGCTCCACGCGGAGAAGGTCCGAGTTTCCGCCGTGGCGTGGCCGTCGAGCCAGACGACCGTCGCCTTGCCGCGATGGCGGAAATGCAGCGACGGGTCGGGTCTGTACCCGAACGACGGCGGGAACTGCGGGTGCAGCGGCGGCTCGATGAACGAGTACTCGATCAGTCCGAAGTCGCCCGCGAACGCCGAGTCCGCGAATGCGACCGTCCCCTCCGGACGGTCAAATTGATCCTGCCGGGCGCCGCGCGGCGAGCCGTATTCGCTCGTCCAGACGCCGGGCTGGGTCTCGGTGCGCACGACGCCCACGAACGCCTGGTTGTAGCCATATCCGCCGCAGCCCCGCTCGAAGCCGTCGCCGCGCTTGATCGCTTCGTCGAGGTCGTTCGCGAACTCGTCGCACATGCGGATCGCGATGCTGCCCTGAGCGCCGTCGACGTAGCGCGAGAGCGGCGCTTTCGCGGGGTCGAAGGGCTCGACCACCGAAAGCCGCGAGCCGTGCCAGCGGTGCAGGTTGGCGGACGACTCGGCGCTGTCGATGCCGACGGCGCCGGCGACGAAGCGGTCCTTGTGGTCCGCGGCGTACGCCAGATTGCCGACCTGGAGCTGGCGCGCCGAGCTGGCGCACTGCGTCAGCCTGGCCGAGCTGCGCGCCCCGCCGAGCGCGGGCAGGAGGACGCCCAGCAGCAGGCCGATGATGGCGATGGCCACGAGCGCTTCGACGAGGGTGAATGCTCGCCTCATCCGCCGATCCCCCAGTTGGAGAGGACGGCGTTGAGATCGCCGAAGTCCACCACGCCGTTGCAGTCGAAGTCCGCCGGCATGTCTTCGCCGAAGGTGTTGAAGGCGCCGAGCACGGCGTTGAGGTCGGAGAAGTCCACATCGCCGTCGAGATCAACGTCTCCGGGCATGCGCTTGCCGCGGCGGACGTCCGCGACGCCGCCGACTTCGGTGGAAATCTCGCCGAACGATGAGGCGATGTGATCCACCGATGTTCGAATGCGGATGAAGTCGAATCCATCGAGCTGTGCGAGCTGTCCCGTGACCGGGTTGCGCGCCCACTTGATGTCGAACGCGTCCCCGCCGCCGCTGCCAATGCTCACGCCGACCCTCGTCGGATCATCAGGCACGGTGTAGAACTCGGCGGGATCGATGCCCGGGAGATCTTCGGGATCGGTAAGCGAGTTCTCGCCGAATCCGCCCTTGGCGCCGGACATGTCGCCCTTGATGAGCGTGGGGCTGATATCGGCGTATCCGTAGTGACCTTCGATCGTGGCGCCGCCGCCGTTCGGATTGGCGAGCACCGGCGAGGCGAACGCCGACGGGAGTTCGTACGCGCCGGTCGTGTACTGCGCCGGCCAGTTGGGGAAACTCGGGGGGCCTGGATACCACGGCAGAAAGAGCGGCGGCGTCGGCGTGGTGGGATTCACGTCCCAGTCCTGCGTGCGGAAGACCGACGCGGCCACGTTCGGAAGGCTCGAGCCGCGGACGACATACCAAGGGTCGTCGGCATGGCCGTTGCCGTTCACATCGCGGCTGATCTCGATCACCGCCGCCTCGGCGAAGCGACGGTTCGGATTGCCCGCGACCCAGTGCGCATTGCCGAAGACGATCGCGTCCATGCCCAGCGGATTGCACGGATCATCCATCACCGGCTGATCGAATGCCAAGGTGATCGACCCGCCAAAGCCGCCGAGCGTGACGAGCTTCGAATTGTCCGGCGACAGCGTTCCACCGCCGACGGGCGGACCGAGCGCCTTCTGCGGGTTGTTGTAGACGCCCGGCGTATTGACGAATTGCCCCGGCGCGGGTGTGTAGTCCAGCACGGCGCTGGCGAAGTCGCCGGCCGACGCCGGGCTCGCGATCATCATGATCGCGAGCCCGACGAGTCGGGCCGACTCTCTCCAGTCGTGAGCGCGGCCCTCAGCCACGGCGTCTCCTCCACGCCGCACCGAGGATTCCACCGAGCAACACGACACCTCCGGGCGCGGGGATCGCGTAGCGATACACCACGCCGTCTGCGAACGCCCACACCAGCACTTCTCCCGTCGCGTCGTTGTAGAGGGCGCTGTAGGTGCTCTCTCCAGCGGGGCTCAGGCGCTGCTCGTCTCCGTCGCCCGCGGCGCCGAGGCCGCCGAGCGCATCGAGAATCGCCGCGCCGTCGATCAATGCCTGAAAACCAAACTCGTTCGGATTCGCGAAATCGCCTCCGCCCACCAGCATGTTGCCGAATGCGTCGAAACCGAGACTGTTCCCGCTGAGCGCGCTCGCGACGAGGACGCCGTCGGTCTCGAAGTTCGCGGCCGACCCTGTGGTGATCGCCGCGAGATCGAAGGCGCGGACGTCGCCCGTCATCGATCCACCCTTCGCGAAGTCGAAGCCATTGGCGGTGTAGAGCCAACCATCACGCACCGTGACACCCGCGGAGGCGCCGCCGACGCCCTCGACGAGGCGCGTGACGGAGGGGGCGCCGCGGACGTTGTCGATCACCGAGACGAACGAGTCCGTGAAGTCGCCACCGGAGACATACAACCGGCCGTCGGTGTGCCAGTGCCCCTCGAAGTTCGCGGCCTGCACGCTCGACACCGCGCTGACGCCGTTGGGGTCGAGCGACGAGGCGTCCACGAAGTGCACGCTCGCGCCGGGCCCGAAGTTGCCGTCGCCGATCGCGGCCATGGAGCCGTCGGGACTGAACGCCAGAAAGCTCGCGCCGAAGGAGTTGATCAGCGCTGAGTCGATCAAGCCGATCCTCGAGAACGTCGAGCCATGCAGGGCGTCCTGCACGTGGATCTCCGACCCGATCATCACGGCCATTCGTCCGTCGCCGAGCACGGTGCGCGACTGCGCGCCGCCCGGTGTGAGGAAGGAACCAACGAGCTGATACTGCGGAGCGCCCGCCTGGGCGGATCCGCACGTCATCACGAGGAGCGCCGCTGTTCGGCGCGCCGCCGCGATCCACGCGTCTGCTGCCATGGGAAAACCGTCGCCTTTCGTCGCACTCCGATTCGCGCGGAGCGGCTCCCGGCCGATCGATGCCTCGCGAGGGGGCTGGTTTGCCGGGACGGTGGGGCCGCAGGGAGCACGCGGACACCGCGCCGGCGCCCCGAGTCACGCGAGGGCGCACAACACACGTCAGCGGCAGGTCTTCCGGCTTCGAGCGTCCCTGGCATGCCTGCGGCACCCGGGGAGCGTGCCCCGCCTTCCCGTCTCTGGCCGAGAGGCGACGTGAAGTCGCTCGGCAGGACAGTGGCGTGTGGGGCACGGCGCTTCGCTCGTTACGGCGGCGCGTCCGCGGCGGATTTTCACCGCCTTCCCTTTTCACCCCGCGGCCATCCGCGGGGCACCGTTGACGCCCACAACGTATCCCCCTCCGCCCCCCTGTCAAGAGTCCACACCCCGGTACGATGCAACCCATGGTCAGTAGGGATGATGCGCCCCGCTCCGCCACCGGCGATCCCGGGCCGCTCGCTCATATCCCGCTCTTCGCCCGACTCGACGCCGACGAGCAGCGCGCCCTCCAGAGCGCCATGACGGCGCGAAGCGTCGGCGCCAATGAGGTCGTCTGCTGGCACGGCGAGAAGGGCGATGCGCTCTTTCTCATCGATCGCGGCGGCATGACCGTGACCGCGCCCAACGAACAAGGCGAGCACGTCCTGCTCAAATCTCTCGGGCCCGGCGAGTTCTTCGGCGAGATCTCGCTCCTCGACGGCGGTCCGCGCACCGCCACCGTCCGTGCGACCGAGCCATCCCACGTCTACGTCCTCGGGCGAGAGCCGTTCCACCAGTTCCTGCGCAGGCGGCCCGACGCGGCGATCGACATACTGACGGTGATGGGCGAGCGCCAGCGCGCCTCGACGGCCGCGTTGCGTGCGCTTCGGAATCCCAACGCGCTCTTCGACGCGTCGCGCGTGTCGCTCTGGCAGCGGGCCAGCGATTTCATCGCGTTCATCGCCGCGAGCCAGTGGTTCACGCTCTTTCACCTGACGTGGTTCGGCATCTGGATCGGCATGAACCTGCTGAGCCGCCTCGGCGTGCTGCCGGAGGCGTTGGCGTTCGATCCATTCCCGTTCGGCCTGCTCACGATGATCGTCTCGCTGGAGGCGATCTTCCTCTCGATCTTCGTGCTGGTCAGCCAGAACCGCCAGAGCGAGAAGGACCGGCTCCGCACCGACCTCGACTACCAGATCAACGTCCGCGCGCAGTCGCAGATCACCGAGATGGCCAGGCAGCTCGAGCGCATCGAGGCCGACATCGGCGCGCTCCGCGGCCGGGAGTGACTAGCGCCGCTCCGGGCTCGGCTCGGGCTCGTCGGTCGGTGGCGTGTCGTCCGTGGGCTCGGATTCGGGCGCTGGTTCGGAAGGAGCTTCCTCGACGGCGCCCGCGTCTTCGCCCTCCGCAGGGGTTTCGGCGCTGTCGGCCGGCGCTTCCTCGGGGTTCGAGCCGAACGAGACGAACGGAATGGCGTCGATCATCGAGCGCAGCGCGACGAGGTGGACGTCGAGGGCGGCGAGCGAGCGGTCGATCGACTGGAGGATCTCGTGCTGGCGGTCGAGCCGCTCCTGAAGCTCCGCGTTTCTCGCGTTGAGGTCGGCGAGCTGCGCTTCGAGGCGCAGCATCGTGGCGGTGCCGTCCGACATGACAGATTCGACGCGCAGCAGCACCTGCTCGTTGCTCTGCAGCTGCTCGTGAATGTCGTCGAAGACGCAGCCGCCGGCGCCCAGCAGGAGCGCACCCAACGCCGCCGTCCCCAGAACTCGCTGATACGTCATCGATGATCTCCTCGGCCGCCGGGCGTGGTGTTTACCCGGGATCGATCGCGATATCCAGTTCGACCGTCGTCGGCCGCAGGCACTCCGTTCGAGTGCAGGCCTGCCACGACACCAGGATCAGGGGCCGCCCGCTCCACGCGGCGTCGGTGCGCACCAGCCGGAGGGGAAGCTCGACTTCTTCCTCGTGCACCAGCAGCGGCGGCAGCGAGCCGTCCTCGTCGCCGTCCGCGGGCTCGAGCAGGCGGCCGTCCGGATAGTCCACCTCCAGCCGCACCGCGTCGCCGCTGCCGGGCGCAAGCCGGACAATCAGCGGCACAACTTCCGGGATCCGATCCTTCGCGGCGACCTCGCGGGGCCAGGGATCGTGGGCGGTGATGTGGAAGCCGTCCTTCACCCGCAGCCGCAGCCGGACCGAGGCGCCCGCGCCCTTCTCCGGCGGCACGGTGACCCGGTCCGCTTCGCTGAGGATCTCGACGGGAGACTCCGCCTCGCTCGTCGGCGCGTCCGATGTCTCCGGCTCGTTCAGCATCCCCGACCGTTCGATCAGCCCGCCATCGATGCGCAGCACGCGCAGGAGCGCGCGCGTGGTGTTGATGGCGCCGACAGGCGACTCCGCCACCGCGGCGCTGAGCGTCGCGAGCAGTCGCCCGGCGCTCTCGAGCCAGGAATCGTCCTTCGAGAGCTCGTGCAGATCGAGCATCGCGTGCAGAGCGACGGACGGCGCCGAGGGCAGCGAGCCATCAAAGATCGAGCGCGAGCGCACGATCAGGTCCGGGCGACCGGCGCGGGTGTCGTAGAGCGCGCCGTCGCGCTCGTCCGCGAAGAGCGTCTGCGCCTGACGCAGCGTGACCGCCGCCCGGTCGATCCACCGCTCACGATCCTTGGACGCCCGCGCGATCGCTGCGAAGCCCCATGCGAGCCATGCGTAGTCTTCGAGACCGCCGGAGCCGGAGTTCTCGCCGCCTCGGCGCACGCGGCAGAGGAGGCCCTCCTGGTCGCGCAGCAGCGTCCACGCCGCCTCGCCCGCGCGCTCGGCGCGGTCGAGCCACGCCGGCTCCTCGAGATGCCTCGATGCGTCCGCGAGTGCGCCGATCATCATGCCGTTCCAGGACGCGATGACCTTGTCGTCGAGCCGCGGCTGTTGGCGCTGCGCCCGCGTCCGGAGCAGCGCCGCGTTCACACGGTCGAGGCGGAGATGCAGATCGTCGGGCGCGACATTCTGCTTCGACGCGAGCGCGTCCGGACGGGCGATCAGGAACGGCACGTTCTTTGCCGGGGCGCCGGGATGGTGGGGATCGCGGAAGTTCGGGCCGCGGGTCAGGCCATAGATCTCCGCGGCGAAGTCCGCGTCCTGATCGCCGACCGCGGCGCGGACTTCCTCTTCGGACCAGACGTAGTTCGCGCCCTCGCGTCCGTCCACTTCGGCGTCCTGCGCGGAGTAGAACAGCCCCTCGGGCGAGGTCATCTCCTGCGCGACGTATCCGGCGACGCGCCGAGCGATCAACGCGAAAAAGTCGTCGTCCAATGCGGCCGCGGCGCGGGCGTACAGCGCGAGGAGCTGCGCGTTGTCGTACAGCATCTTCTCGAAGTGCGGCACGAGCCATCGCTCGTCCACGCTGTAGCGATGGAATCCCCCGCCGGCCTGATCGAACATGCCGCCCAGCGCCATCGCGTCGAGCGTGCGCGTCAGCACGACGCGGAACGCTTCGACGGTGGAATCATCGCCGGCCGCCGCGAGCGCATCGAACACGAACTCGAGATACACCGGCTGCGGGAATTTGGGCGCGTGACCAAAGCCGCCATGGGTCGAGTCGAACGTGCGGAGGAGCCCCGTCGCCGCATCGACGATCTGCGGCTGCCCGAGGCGCACCGGATCGCGCCGGCCGCTCATGGCGTCGCGCAGATGCGCGGTGACGGCGCCCGCCTGGGCGAGCACCTGCTCGCGCTGCTGCGACCACGCGGCGGAGACGCCGGTGAGAACCTGGGCGAATGAGGGGAGCTGGTGCGCGGCTTTCGGGGGGAAGTACGTGCCCGCGTAGAACGGCTCCAGCCCCGGGTCGGCTTCTCCGCGTGCGCCGGGCGGAGATAAGAAGACGCTCATGGGCCATCCGCCGCGGCCCGTCATGGCCTGCACGGCGCCCATGTAGATCTCGTCCACCTCCGGCCGCTCCTCGCGATCGACCTTCACCGCGACGAAGCCATCCCGCAACAGATCTCCGATGCGCGGGTCCTCGAAGGACTCGCGCTCCATGACGTGACACCAGTAGCACGTGGAATACCCGACGGAGAGAAAGATCGGGACCTGTCGCCGACGGGCCTCGTCGAACGCTTCCTGGCCCCATGGGAACCAATCCACCGGGTTCGCGGCGTGCTGGAGCAGATACGGGCTGGTCTCGGCGCGGAGCCGATTCGAGCGCCCGGTCGATGACGGTGGGGGGTGGGTCATGGTCGAGGCAACCGGAGTGACGACACTATGTCAATGGGTGGCGGGACGACACAACGGTGTCAGTGATTCCCGCGTTCGAGGCGGTCGTTCTTCGCGGAGTCGGTACAGTATTCCCCCGTCGCCCTTCCGGGCTCTCGGTGCTCCGACGGGGTGGCGCCGTTCATCTCCTGGCGGGATCTCTGTATGGCGTACACCCGGGTTCATCGACTTTTCCGCATCATCACGCTCATGCAATCGCAGTTCGGCTGGAACGCGAAGCGATTGGCGCAGGAATGCGGCGTCGACGAGCGGACCATCTACCGCGACCTCGAAGAACTCGAGGGTGTCGGCATCCCATACTTCTACGATGGCGAGTCGCAGGGCTATCGAATCCGGCAGGACTTCTTCCTTCCTCCGGTGCAGCTGACGGCCGAGGAAGCCCTCGCGCTCACGCTGGTGTGCGGAGAGATCGCCGGACGCGAGCAGATCGCCTTCCTCAAGCCGGCGTTCCGGGCGCTGACCAAGATCGAAACCCACCTGCCGGTCAGTCTGCAGGAGGAGATCAACGAGCTCGGACGCCAGGTGGCGATCCGTACGGCCGCGGCGACGCCGGCCGACGGGCACGCCGATGTCTACGAGATCGTGCAGTCGGCGCTCGCGAATCGGCGCGCTCTGGAATGCCGGTACGACTCCGGGTCGGGTCGGCGCGAGGACGATTTCATCCTGCAGCCGTGGCTCCTGTTCTTCTGCGTCCGCGCGTGGTACGTCGTCGGGCTCGACGGCGTCCATCAGCAGCCCAGAACATTCAAACTCACCCGTTTCACCAAGATCATGCCGATCGATCGGCCCGCTCCTCGACCAGAGAACTTCTCCATCGACGAGTACCTGGGCAACGCGTGGCGGATGATCCGCGGCGAACCGGAGCACGACGTCGAAGTGTGGTTCGATCCGTCCTTCGCGCCAACGATCGGCGACACCCTCTGGCACAAGACCCAGTCGATCGACTGGAACGAGGACGGATCGGCGACGTTCCGCTGCACCGTCTCCGGGCTGGACGAGATCACCTGGTGGGTGCTCTCGATGGGGCCGCACTGCCGCGTCGTGGCGCCGACCGAACTGGCCGAGCGGGTTCGTGACCTTGCGGTCCGCACGGCGGCGGTGTACGCGGGGATCTCGGGCATGCCGACCGAGGAATGCCTGGACTGACACGACCCCACTGACACAGAGATGTCAGGGGGCAAACCGATGCTGGCGTGTCGCCGGACGGGGAGTTGGGCTCGAGAACGTCAGGCCAGATGGGGATTGGACCGGCCGCTTCGCGCCGCCACGATGCGGTGCGCGCGATCGCCGCGGAGCACTGACAACGTCGTGTCGGTGGATGCGGAAGAAGCACCGCGGTCCATGACAGACAGCGGTCAGTGACGCGATGAATCTTCACTCCCACTTCTTGAGTGGGAGGCGTCCTGTTGCATTCCGGAATTCGTATCGGGCTGAACATCAGCATCATCGTGTCCGCATGTGTTCCCGCAGCCGACGCGCGGTCGCCGTGGGCGAGGCACACCGTGGACAATGCCTACATCGGCGCGGACGGCGCTCGCCCCGATCCGCATCGTCCGCCGACATCCCTCGAGTTCGCCGTCGTGTGGGAGCAGTCCGGGGTCACCACGCTGCACACGAGGCAGACCGCGGCGATGTCCTTCTGCCCGTGGACGAGCGAACTGGTCGGCGTCACGCCCAACGCCGAGGACGCGGTGGCGATCGATCTCGACGGCGACGGTGATCGCGACGTGATCGTGTGCATGGAGGGCACACAGCGCAGGGTCGCCGCGTTCGTCAATCGAGACGGGGCCAACTTCGGCGAGCACACGTTTGATCTGCCGGCGTACAAGTGGATGATCTCGCTGCCGACCGACCTCGACAACGATGGACGCAGCGACTTCGTCGCGGCCGCTCGGTTCGTCGAACAGAATGCTCAGGGCGTCATGGCCTGGATCCGCCCGGGGGCGGACCCGACCGATCTCTTCGCGTGGAGGCCCAGCATCGTGGCCGACGTGGGCTGGCCCATGGCGCTGCTGGCGCTCGACATGGACGGGGACGGCGACGACGACCTTGTCGTGGCCGATCGGTACGGCGCATCGCGCGGGCTCAAATGGATCGAGAATCCGGCGCCGCACTTCGAGGCGACGCCATGGCCCGTGCACATGATCGGGCTTCAGAATCGGCGAGTCCGCAGCGCCGCGGCGTTCGATGTCGACGGCGATGGCGACATCGACTTCGTGTCCACGTACGAGCGCGTCAATCTAACGCCGCCCGGGCTGGTGCTGCTGGACAACACGGGATCCGGCTGGATCGAGCGCCAGATACTGCTGCCGCCCACCGTCGGTGAACCGAAGGCCGTTGTCGTCGGAGACTTCGACCTCGACGGACTTGTCGATGTGGCGCTGTCCTGCGAGAGCGCGTACGACCCGCTCTCGGGCGTGTGCGTCTTTCTCCAACGCCCCGGAGGAGTCTGGGCCGCGGCGGATGTCGCCGGTCCGGAAGGTTGCAAGTTCGATGTGCTGACGGCGGTGGATATCGACGGCGATGGCGACCTTGACCTCGTGACGACCGAAGAGGGCGACAACGGAGCCCTTCCGGCGCTGGGCGTCGTGTGGTACGAGAATCCGGCTCGGCGCCGCGGTTGGCTCGGCGCGTTGCTTCCGTGGCTCCCGGGCGCGTGCGACGATCCTCGTCCTTCGTGGCTGGAGGCGATTCTGGACGTAGATTGAACGCTTTGGAGGCGTGTATTGGATCGCGAACTCGATCTGGACTCTTGCTCGAGCAGATGATGCGGTCCACAATGCAGTGGTGGTCGCTCTCGTTTGGAAGGTGTGGCTCGAGGCCAGGAGGCCGGGTTGAGGTCGACTTCATTCGCTCGCGAACAATGGATCGCTAGCGTCGTCTCGTTCGTCCTGAGCGCGATGGTCTTGCCGACGAACTCCGTCATCGCAAGGCCATGGCCCATGCACACCATCGACAATTCCTACATCGGCGCCGACGGCGCCCGCCCGGACCCTCGCGCCGGGCTCGAGCCCGGCGAGTTCGCCGTGGTGTGGGAGCAATCCGGTCTGACGGCGCTGTACACGCCGAGGCGCGCGAGCGCCGCCGCATGTGTGTGGCCGTTCGAATTCGTCGGCGCGACGCCGAGCGCGGAGGACGCGGTCGCCGCGGACATCGACGGCGACGGCGATCGCGACGTGCTCGTGTGCATGGAGGGGCTCGAGCGCCGCGTCACAGCGTTCATCAACGATGAAAACGCGGGGTTCGTCGAACACACCTTTGATCTGCCGCCGTTCAAGTGGATGGTCGGGGCGCCAATGGACCTAGACGCCGATGGCCGGGCAGACCTCGTCGTCGGCGGCCGCTTCGTGACGCAGAACACCCAGGGCGCGATGGCATGGCTCCAGCCCGGGGAGAACGCCGCGGCGTTCAACGAGTGGAACGAACGCATTATCGCGGACGCCGGCTGGCCCATGGCGCTGCTCGCGATGGACATGGACGGCGACGGCGACGACGACATTGTCGTGGCCGATCGCTTCGGCGCGACCCGAGGCCTGAAATGGGTCGAGAACCCTGCGCCCAACTTCGACCGGACGCCCTGGAACACCCACTTCATCGGCCTCGCGACCCGGCGCGCCCGCGCTGTCGCGGCGGCCGACATGGACGGCGATGGCGACATCGACTTCATCGCGCCCTACGAGCGCGTCAACAACACGCCGCACGGCATGATCTACCTCGAGAACACCGGCGCCGGATGGACCGAGACTCCGGTGCCGATGCCCGCCACGATCGGCGTGCCGAAGGCGATCGTGATCGAGGACTTCAACCTCGACGGGCGGCTGGACTTCGCCCTGACGTGCGAGCTCGCCTACGACCCGCTCATCGGCGTGTGCGTGTACGTCGCGGGCGAGGACGGCTGGATCATCGAGGACGTGTCCGGCCCTGCCGGGTGCAAGTTCGACGTGCTCACCGCGGTGGATCTGGACGATGACGGCGATCTGGACCTCGTCACCACCGAAGAGGGCGACAACGGAGCGCTGCCCGCGCTCGGCGTGATCTGGTACGAGAATCCTGTTCGCCGGCCCGGACCAATCGGCGAGTGGCTCCGGCGCGCATCGAGCAACTGCGATCTGCCCCGCCCGGCCTGGTTGAACCTGCTCGACGCGGTTGAATAGGGCGAATCGCGTCAGGCCGTGGCAACGGCGCCGACGACCTTCTTCGCCGCATCGGCAAGGTCGGTCGCGGACTGCATGGTCGGGATCTTGCCCTTCGCCTCGTCGAGAATCCGCCCCAGGTCCGCGACGGCTTTCAGCGGCGCCAACTCCTTCCGGCCCGCCTCCAGCAGGCGATCGCCCTCTCTCACGCCCGCCTTCGCCGCCGGCGTGCCGGCGCCCACGACGCGCACCAACAGCCCCGGCTCG
>JBGTSD010000031.1:0-30298 GCA_041940385.1 Phycisphaerales bacterium
GCGTGGCGCCGGGGCAGGCGGTGGTGTGCTACGAGGGGGATGTGGTGATCGGCGGCGGATGGATCACCGCGGCAAGCGCATAAGAAAACCGCCCCGGATTGCTCCGGGGCGGTTGGGCTTGGTGCGTGGGAATGGGCGTTAGTTCAGCGCGGCCATGACGCCCATGAGGTTCTTCGCGACGACGACGGGCGACTCGGTCGCCTCGCCCTCGGGCGATTCCTCCTTGAGCGTGCCGAGGTAGTTCACCTCGAGCTCGGTGCGGATCTTCTCCAGCGCCTTGTTCTGGATCTGACGCACGCGCTCCTTGGTCACGCCGATGATCTGGCCGACCTGCTCCAGGGTCATGGGCTTTTCCTGCTGGCCGGACTCTATGCCGAAGCGGTGCTCGATGACCGTCCGCTCGATGTCGGACAGCTCGGCCCGGTTCTCCATCACGATCCGGCGCACCTCCTCGGCGGCGTCCTTCTCGAAGTCGGCCCGCTTGGTCTCGAGGAAGTTGGAACGCTCGAGCTTCGGGTCGAAATCGGTCGGGAAGCGCTGGCGGTGCTTGCTCAGCTTCATGCCCTGACGGCTGAAAGCCTTGAGGATGGCGCGGCACGCGTAGGTCGAGAACTTGAAGCCGCGACCACAGTCGAACTTGTCCACCGCCCGGAGGAGGGCCATGTTGCCCTCGGAGACCAGGTCGGCGAAGTCCACCTCGCTCATGCGGGTGCGCTTGGCCATGGCCAGCACCAGCGCGAGGTTGGTGTTCGCGATCTGCTCGCGCAGACGGCCGGCGATGTTGGCCCAGCCCAGGAGCTGCTTGGCCTGATCGTCGGTCGGCGTCTTGTCCGGGGTGCTCCAGATTTCCTGCTGGAGGCCCCAGATGCGATGGCGGGCGTAGTTGTACTGGAGGAACAGCACGCGCTCCTCGGCGGCCGTGAGGATCACCTGATCGGACGGCCGGTTCTCACGCGAGCGCGTGTGGTTCAGGTCGTCCATGACAGGGTGATACCACGACGTGTCCGGCTTGCGAATGTCCGGCGCCTCGTCGTAGATGCTGCGCTCGGCGTCGTCCTTGTAGAACTCCGGCGAGTCGATGTAGTCCTGCTCCTTGGCGAGCAGGTCGCGCAGAATGCGGTCCTCATGCTCGCTGAGCTTCTTGCGCGGGGCAGTCGTGGCGCCGCGGCGGTCCACCGAGGCGCGGGTGCGCCGGCGGACCTGCTCGAGGGGCAGAGTGCGACGGGTTCGGGTCATTCGGTCCATGGCGTTGTGTTCGCTTTCCGTGCCGGTCGTGTTTCGCCGGGGTGTCCTGCGGGGATGCTGCGTCCGTCACCTCGTCGCGGGCCCACTCGGAACTGCCTGCTGGCCTGACGCGCGACGACGAGATGCGGTGAAAAGTCGGGGAAGGTCCTTTCCTTCCAGTCGATCCGAGGCGTTCTTTGTTCCCCCCGTCGGGGCGTCGGTGTCAGAACGCCTTGACTGGGCAGACGGGGATTGGTCGTGGGGCGATGTCAACGCCCCGCGTCTCATACGTTGGAGAACGGCTGAAGTTTCCGTTTGGAAGCATTCTAAACAAAAATCGCCCGGGGTACAATGCCTTGGCCCACCTGAAAACAAGGGATCGGTGAAGCCGGTCCGTCTTCCCCAATTTCCGCTTTCAATCTGTTCTGAAAATTCTGTCATTCCGGGCCTTCCGTGGCGGGAGGGCCTTCACAGCCCCTCCTCCTTGGATAGCGTTCCCCCGCCCGGCGGTTTCGCCGGTTCCGGGGATGCAGCACGAGAAACTCCGGCCGCCCCCAACTTCCCCTCGGGCGGCCCCAGGCACAGGAGACGACCCATGCCCTTCACCCTGCCCAACCTGCCGTACGCCGCGAACGCCCTCGAGCCGCACATCGACGCCAAGACCATGGAGATCCACCATGGCAAGCACCACAACGCCTACGTGACGAAGGCGAACGAGGCGCTCGCCGGGACGAAGTTCGCCGACATGGCGCCGGAAGAGGTCGTCAAGCACCTGAACGACATCCCCGCGGACAAGCGCACCGCCGTCCGCAACAACGCCGGCGGGCACGTCAATCACTCGCTCTTCTGGCAGGTCATGGCGCCGGCCGGGAAGGGCGGCGGCGGCAATCCGAGCGGCGATCTCGCCAAGGCAATCGACAGCGCGTTCGGCTCGTTCGACAAGTTCAAGGAGCAGTTCGCCGCCGCGGCCGCGGGACGCTTCGGCTCCGGCTGGGCGTGGCTGTGTGTCAAGAGCGGCAAGCTCGAGATCTGCTCGACGGCGAACCAGGACAACCCGCTGATGGGTGAGTCCGTCGCCGGCTGCGGCGGGACGCCGATCCTGGGCCTCGACGTCTGGGAGCACGCCTACTACCTGAATTACCAGAACCGCCGCCCGGACTACGTCACCGCTTGGTGGAACGTCGTGAACTGGGCGAAGGTCGCCGAGAACATGTCGAAGGCGAAGTAAGCCGAGACAGATTGAACACTGGCCATCACCCTTCGCGTGTCGCGCGGAGGGTGATGTTCTGCGCGGTGACGCGGACTTCGATTTTCGTGCCCGAGAGGGACCAGGTGAAGCGCCGCGGCTCGGTGGAATTGTCGCGCACGGCGCGGACGACGGGGTCCACGATGCGCGCGGTGAGCCGATCGGCGCCGATCCCACCGGAAACACGCAACGCGGCGCGCCGGAGTCCTGCTCCCACCACCAACGCCGTCTCAGTTCGGAGACGCGCCCGCGGCCATTGGTCGGCGTCGCCGAACACACCGATCACGCGCTCTTCGACGACCTGCGCGGCGGCGCGCAGCAGATCGGCGCTCTTCGCGGCGCGGAGCGCTGCGCCGGGGCGGTGGTCGCGGATCTGCGCGATCGGGCCGAGGCGCAAACCGGCGCGGGCACGGGTCTCGTCGAGATTGGTGCGATCGTGGACCCACTCGATGCCCGCGGCGCGGCAGATCGCTTCGCTGTCGGCGCGGGTGAGGCGGAGCATCGGGCGCACGAGCGTGACCGAGTCGGAGAGCGGGCGCGACGGCGCGATGCCGGAGAGGCCGCGAAGCCCGGCGCCACGGATAAGCGCCATCACCAACGACTCGAACTGATCGTCGGCGTGGTGCGCGGAGGCGACGAAGGCGATGTTCGCGTCGCGGGCGATGCGCTCGAGGGCGCGGTAGCGGGCGCGACGGGCGGCGCTCTCGACGTTGCCATCGTCGCGGCACGAGACCTGTGACTCGTGGAATGGGAGGCCGAGTTTGCCGGCAAGTTCGCGCACGGCGTCGCGGTCGACGTTCGCCTCGGAGGCCGGGCGCATGTCGTGGACGATGTGGGCGATCGCGTGCCCGCGGCCTCCTGCGAGCGCGATGGCGAGCGCCGTGGAGTCGGCCCCGCCCGAGCAGGCGATGAGCGTGGGCCGGCCTCCGGTCAGCTCGCGCCACGATCGGACCGCGGCGCGGGCGGGCGCCAGGCGCCGGATCCGGGCGGTCAGGGAGCCCGCGGCGTCGCGAGCGGCGGTCGGCGGCGACTTTGTCGAGGCCACGGAGCGACTATACCGATGACTCCCACTCGGAAGCCCCGCCGCCACCCCATTCGGGCGACGACGAACGCATGCGAGAGACCACGATCGACACGCTGACGATTTCCGCCGAGGCCGCGGCGCCGTGGGCAGGTCTGCCCATGATCCTTGTGCTCTCCGGCGTGGGCCTGGTGTCGCTGTGGCTGCTCTCGATGGTTCAACCGACGTGGCTGGCCTCGTTCCTCCCCCGTCGCGGCGCGGCGCGTCCGGCGCCGGCGCGTGGCGTGGGCGAGATCCAGGAACTCGCGACGGACCTTGAAGAGCTGGCCGAGCGTCTCGCGGCGCGGCTGGACGAGAAGGCCGCGCGCATCGAACGACTCATCGCCGAGGCCGACGAACGACTCGCGAAGCTCGAGGGGCGCGACGTCGTCGAGGAACGCCGAACAGAATCGCGGCCGACGCCATCCTCCGCGCCGGCAGTTTCCGCGCTGGAGCCGAAGACGCCGGCACGATTCGTCGCGGCACGGGATCTCGATCCGGACCCCGTGACGCGCGAGATCTGCCGGCTGGCCGACAAGGGCGCCACGCCCGCCGAGATTGCCAAGCAGCTCGACGAACAGATCGGCAAGGTGCAGCTCATCCTCGCCCTGCGCGCGTCCTGATCGATCAGGACCCGTTCGGATTGCGCGAGATGCGGACCGTGCCGCGCGAGGACTTCACGCGCGAGGTCTGACCACCGCCCAGGTCAAAGATCGCCTTGCCCGGTCCGTCGAAGCGGACATTCGAGGGATCGATGCCGACGCCGATCTCAACCGGCGCGCGGCTGGTCTCGGCGAGAACCTGACCGCTGAACCCGGCGCCGATGGTCACCTGGGCCACGCCGTTGGTCGTGGCGATGTCCACGGGGCCGCTTCCGGTCGGCGAGAGTTTCACATCCACGCCGGCGTTGGTGGTCTCGACGAAGACGCGTCCGCCCGCATCGGCGACGGTGACGACGCCGTTGACGGACACGGCGCGGACGTCGCCGCGGACGCTCTCGATCGTGATGCGCGCATGATTCGTCTCCACGTCCACGGGGCCGCCGATGTCGCGGACGACGATGTCGCCGTCCGTGGTGCGGATCGAGGCGCTGCCGAACGGGCCGATGATCTGCGCCTGTCCGGCGGTCGTCTCGATGCGCACGCCCGCGAGGTCGCGCGGCGTCAGGATGCGGAACTGGACGCCCTCGAGGTCGCGCGGCCCTTCCGGCCAGACGACGCGGATGCGCAACTCGTCGGCCGACGGCTCGGTCGCGATGACGAGCGATTCGGCGCGCTCGGGGCTGAGCGCATAGCCGACAGCTTCGATGCGCAGCGTGTCGCCATCGTCCGCCTCGACGATCACGGCGCCGCGCGGGCTTTCCACGCGCAGCGACGTCGCGACGTCGACCGGCGTCTCGGCCGTGAGGTTGACGCCGTGCATCGCGACGCGTCGTCGGCCGCGCGGGCTGGTCGTCGTCTGCGGCGGCGCCTTGGTCTCTTCCGCCTTCTGCGGCTCCGGCTCGGCGAGGGCGGTCGTGGCCGGAGCGCTCTCCGACGTAGTCGAACATCCCAATGAAAACGCCGACGCCACGAGGGCGCCGGCGAGGATGATGCAGTTGAAATGCGGCGCGAGCTTCATGCGGGTCTCCCGTCGGGAACGAGAGACTAGGGCCGCAGCGGCGCCCGGGCCAGACACTTACTCCTGCACGGCGACCGAGATCGAGCCGAGCGAGGTCTCGAACGTGCAGTGCGGACCGCCGGAGCCGACCTCGATCTCGAGGTGGTTCTTGTGGCGCACGGTCTCGCCCGCGGCGTCGGTGAACTCGATGGAGCCCATGCTCGTGTCCATCTCGAGCGTGCCGACGAAACCGGGCGCGAAGGCGAACTCGATCGAGCCGTTCGAGGTCTTCACGTTGACGGGGCCGACCGCGCCGGGGGCCATGTGGATCGTCACCTGACCATTGGATGTCTTGGCGGAGACGGGGCCGGTGGCCTGCTCGACCGTGATGCGCCCGTTGCTCGTGTGCGCCTTCACCTCGCCGACCGAGCCGTCGATCTCGATGCGGCCGTTGCTGGTGTGCGCATCGACGGGGCCTTCGTGGCCGAGCACCGTGATCCGGCCGTTCGAGGACTCGAGATTGGCCGGACCGGAGAGGTGGTGGATGTCGATGCGTCCGTTGGCGGTGGTCGCCTCGACGCCGTGGGCGTTGGGCAGATGGATCGTGAACGAGCAACCCTCGTTGTTCAGGCGCTTCTCCGGCCAGACGGCCTCAACAGAGAGCGTGCCATCGGCGCTGCGCTCGGCCTTGATCATGACGGCCTCGGCGCGCTCGCGGGTCTGGGCCTTGATCTCGGCGACGATCGAGACAGCTTCGGCGCCGTCATCGGCGACGATCTCGATGGCGCCGTTGTCCGTGCCGACACGAATCGGCGCGTTGTCCTGGTGGGTCAGGGTGACTTCGGCGGTGCGCTCGTGCTTGGCGTCGCCGGCGATCACGCAGCCGGCGGGGACGAGGAGCGACGCCGCGACGATCGCGGACGTCAACAGCTTGGGCGTCAGGTTGCTCAGCAGGGCCATGCGATTCTCCTTCTCGAGAGGGGACAATCCCCTTTATTGGGACGCGGCGGCCGGGGGTTTCAGGCGCCGCGGTTCCGGCGGACGGCGTCCAGCGAGATGATCTCGAACGCCACGTGGGCGGCGAGGAGGGCGGTGATGCCGGCGACATCTCGGTCCGGCAGAACCTCGACCACGTCGGCCCCGACCACGTTGACCCCGGCGAAGGACCGCAGCAGGCCCAGAACCTCGGCGCTGGTCATCCCGCCGAGGGACGGCGTGCCGGTGCCGGGTGCGTATGCGGGATCCACGACGTCGATATCGAAGGAGACATAGGTCTCCCGGTCGGCGAGCTTCCGGACGAACGACCGGACGACCTCGGCGCCGCCGGCGCGCCAGTCCTCGCAGGTGACGATCGTGACGCCATTCTTCTTCGCGTAGTCGAGGTCCGCCTTGGTGTTGAGCGGGCCCTTGATGCCGATCGAGAGCATGGCCTTGGGATCAATCAGGCCCTCTTCGATGGCGCGGATGAACGGCGAGGCGTGGCTGTAGCGCTCGTGGTTCGTTTGATCGACGGTGTCGAGGTGGCTGTCGAGGTGCAGGAGCGCGAGGCCGCCCTTGGGCTTGCCGCGCCGTTCCCAGGTGGCGCGGATGTTCGCGAGCGCGATCGAATGGTCCCCGCCGAGCGCGAGCAGACGCGTGCTCGAGGCGTCGGGGAGCGCCTTCGCGAACGCAGCGATCTCCTTCGCGTTCTCCTCGCACGAGAACGTCCGGACCGGCGCATCTCCGGCGTCGGCGATGCTCAGGACGTCGGTCACGGTGACGTCGTGGACGAGGTGATAGGGCTTGACGTACTGCGAGGCATCGCGGATGGCGCGCGGGCCGAAGCGCGCGCCGGGGCGGTACGTCACGCCGGAGTCGAACGGAGCCCCGTAGACCAGCCAGTCGAATGGACGGCTCTCCTTGGGCGCGAGTTCAACGAGCGGATAGCGGGAGAAGGTGCACACCCCGGCGAAGCGGGGGAAACGGCGGGGGTCGGGAAGAATGGTTCGGCCCATGGTTCGTGGCATGGTACGGCGCCGCGGGATCGGCCAAAAACGAGCGGGCCCGCCCCCAAAGGGAGCGGGCCCGCGATGGAATCGATGGCCTCGAATCGAGGCCGCTTCGGCGCCGCTGCTCAGCAGCAGGCGCTCGGCGCAACGCAGCACGCGCCTTCCGCGCCTTCGCAGCAATCCTGGCTGTCGCAGCAGCACTCATCGCCCGGGCAGCAGCAGTCGCCGTCCGAGCAGCACGATGTCGTCTCACAACCGGTGTTGCACGAACCGATCACCGCGCGCGGGGCGCTGGTGGCCGTGGCGAGCGCCGTCGCGGCGCCGCCGAGCGCGAGCAGACCGATTATCGAGAACAGAAAAGAACGCTTGTTCATGGGAAACCTCACTGAGGTTGAATGTGTCGTTGGGCTCTGCGCCCGCCACGCGGCGGCGCAGCGATGGATCCGACCGATCGGGAACGCGATCGGCTAGATCACCCAGACACACATCCGCGCGAGGCGTTCGTGGACATCCGACCCATCGGGTGGACCGGTGGCGAAGCACGCCATCGGCCGCGTCGGCGCCGTCGAAACCATCGGACGGCCAAGCGGCAGGAGCGCGAGCGCGGGCGTCCACACAACCACCGGATCGACGACCACCGGATCGGGATGGATCGGGACCGTTAGTTCGCAGCACTTCGAAGGGCACTGGTGCGGCGCGGGCGCAGGGTCATCGCACGGCGCCGGTTCGGGCTCGGCGCAGCATGAGTCCGCGGTCGGCGCGACCTCGCACACGACCGGCGCCGATGCTTCCACGGGGCAGCAGGCGTCGACGGAACCGGCCCGCCCCATCGCATCGCAGCAGATGGCGGCGCAGAGGGTGGCGCCGGCCAGGTGGCCGAGCACGGCGATCAGGATGGACAGGCGGGTCAGCATCCCCACTCCATTGTGGGATCAGATGCGCCGGCGTCAACGAGAGTTCCGTGCCCGGAGGTCAGATCCAGGAGTCCTCGAACGTCATGCCCGGCGCCACCGTCGCCGCAGACCCGGACTCGATCATGCTCGCCACCGGGTAGGCGCAGTAATCCAGCGAGAACGAGCCCGCCGGGCGGTGGTTGCCGGAGTGGCCCAGCCCGCCGAAGGGCAGTTTGCTCGAGGCGCCGGCGGTGCCGGTGTTGACGTTCACGCAGCCGGCGCGGCAGGCGCGCAGGAAGCGCTTCGAGGCGTCCTCGGAGGTCGTGAAGATCGACGCCGCGAGGCCGTAGCGGGTGGCGTTGGCCTGGTCGATGGCGTCATTCAGGTCGCGGCACGTGGACATGCGAACGATCGGCCCGAAGACCTCCATGTCGCAGCCGGGGTCGGTCGCCGGATCCTCGGAGAGGGTGAATCGCTCGACGCGGACGAGCCCCGGCGTGATGTAGTAGCCGCGGGACGCGTGCTCGGTGGCGCGCGATTCGATGACGATGCGTCCGCCGGCTCGCTGGAGCGCCGCCTGGAAGTCGAGCGCGGCGCGTCGTGACTCCTCGCGGATGATGGGCCCCATGAAGACGGGCGTGCGCCCGGCGGGCGGGCCGTCGCCGAGCCCGCGTGGGTCGCCGAGCGTCAGCGATTCGACGGCCTTGGTGACGGCGCGAAGGAATCGGTCGGCGATCGATTGGTGCACGATGAACCGCCGCGTGCAGGTGCAGCGCTGGCCCGTGGTGGCGAAGCCGGCGCGGACGCACTCGATCGCCGCCTGGCGCAGATTGGCGTCGGCCATGACGACGGCAGGGTTGTTGCCGCCCATCTCGAGCGCGATGATGCGCCCGGGCCGATCGAGATTGGCCTCGAGGACGCGCCGTCCGACGGGCCAGGAACCGGTGAAGAGCACGCCGTCCACGCCGCTGGCGCTCACGAGGCGCGAGGCGACATCGGCGCCGCCCTGCACGACGTTGACGACGCCCGCGGGGAAGCCCGCGTCGTGAAAGAGCTCCGCCATGAACTGGCCGACGCCGGGCGTCTTGTCGCTGGGCTTGAAGACGACCGTGTTGCCCATCGCCAGCGCCGGCACGATGTGCCCGTTCGCGAGGTGCGCGGGGAAGTTGAAGGGCCCCACCACCGCCATCACGCCGTGCGGCCGGAACGCCGCGATGCCCTGGCGCGTCTCCGAGAGCTGCAGCTTGATGCGCGACACGCGCGAGAGGCCCATCTGCGGCGCCTCATCGAGCGTGATGGCGACCTTGTCCGCGATCGCGCCCGCTTCGGCTGTCGCTTCCCACCACGCCTTGCCGGTCTCGTCGCAGATCAGCTCGGCGAGCGCGCCCGCGCGCTCCTTGGCGAGGTCCGCGTAACGCCGGAGCATGGCGTACCGCTCGTGCGCCAGCAGACCGGCCCACGCGTCGGCGTGCAGCGCCTTGCGCGCCGCGATGATCGCCTCGTCCACGTGCCCGATCTGCGGCGCGCCGGCCCAGGGAGTCTGGTCCGGATGCGCCGGGTTGATGGAGCGGATGTCCTCGCCCGGAATGGGCACAAACTTCCCGCCGATCAGGTCGCTCGCGGGCTGCTTCAGCGATGGGTGTGGCATGTCGTTCGGTCTTCGGGCAACTAGTCGGTGACGCGCGTGGTGGATCGCGTGCGGCGCTTGGGCTTGGTCGCGGCGGACTTGACGGGCTTGGAGCTCGGCCAGGCCTCGTCCATCATCGTGACGCCGATCTGCATCCCCGCCTCGGCGCGCAGGAGCTTCATCGCCTCCACAGGCAGACGAACACTGGAGCCGTCCGGGCTCTCGAGCACCTGCGTCTGCGTCGCAAGGAGCGCATCGCTCGCACCGTCCGGGCGTTCGACGCTCACGATCGCCTCGCGCTTCGCGCGGCCCGCGCCCGCGGCGCCGGCGAGGTCCACGCGGCGCGTCGCCTTGACCGGCAGCACCGAATCGGTCTCGCACTCGAGATGCGGGCCGCCGTCGAAGGGATCGACGCGGTCGTTGTAGCGGAAGCCGATGCGCTCGAGCATCGCCCGCGCGGGGCGCGTCTCGTCGCCGACTTCGGCGACGACCTGCACGGCGTCGGCTGGGAGGAGCGAGAGATAGACTTCCTCGCGCGGGAAGAGGGCCGCGATGAACTCGCGGGACTTCTGCGAGAAGAGGTCGGCCTCCTTGTACGAGCGGTTGATGAAGCGCCGACCGAACGCCTCCCAGAAGAGGTTCTGTCCGTCTTCGGAGATCGGCGCCATCATCTCGGCGAGGATGCGGTCCTCGAAGAGCTCGCGGTGCAGCGCGATGTAGTGGAAGCGGATGAAGGAGATGAGCCGTCCGAGGCCGGAGGCGCGGGCATCGGGCGCGACGATCAGGCCGCCGATCTCGGTCGGGCCGTCTTCATCGGCGACGAGCTTGACGGTCATGTGCTGCGCGCCGGCCTTGAGGTCGTTGCTCCAGAAGTCGTGGCGGCGGAGCTGGAAGTAGTAGTTCGGGCTGCCGGGCGAGCCCATCTTGGCGATGATCGCCGACGTGCCGACGGGCTTGCGCGTGACCGGGTCCTCGGCGACGAACATGAAGCGGGGCGAGTCGCCGCCGGCGCCGCCGACGCGCCCGCGCCGGACGTTGCGCACGGACTCGCCGTTGCCCAGCGCCTGGAAGCAGGCCTGGCTCCACTCGATGCGCTTGCTGATCTCGCGCGTGTCGGCGGGGAGATTGGTGAAGTGCACCATCTTCGCCCACTTGAGGAGCGCGTCCACGTCGGTCGGCTTGGCCTGTCGGATCAGGTGCACATGAGTTCCTTGCGACGCGCGATCACTTGCGGGACTTCTCGCGATCCAGGGCGCCGGCGACCTTGCCGAGGCCAGACTCGACCAGCGCGAGCACGCGCGGCCAGTCTTCGAGCTTCATGACGCCCAGCGGCGGCAGCATGCGCACGTGGTACGGGCTGTGCCCGCAGTAGAAAACGATCACGCCCTCGTCGTACAGCGCGCGGCAGGTCTTCATGATCGCCTCCTTCTTCCCGCCGAACGGCGTGAAGCGCATCATGCCGCCGAACGCGTCCACCGTGTCCGCCACCACGCCGTCGTGCGCGAACCAGTCCGGATGACGCGCGGCAATGGCCTTCATGCCGTCGCGGAACGCGTTCTGGTGCTTCGCGATGCGGCCATTGTCGCCGTAATAGTCGCCGTCGCGCAGTCGCTCGACGATCCGCCGGCCGACGCGCAGCGCGTCCGTCGAGCCCAGGAACGTCGCCGACATCAGGCCCGGCTTGGGGTTGTAGTCGGAGTTGAACAGCGTTGCGCAGATCTGCGGCAGCTTGCCGATCGTCACGACGTCCACGAGGTCGCCCAAGCCCAGCGCGTCGAAGCAGAACATCCGGGGCGTGCGTCCGAAGGTCTGCACCTCGTCCGCCCAGACGGCGATGCCCGCGTCGCGGCAGATCTGCATCAGCGTCTTGTGGAACGCCGGCGGCGCGGTGTTGAAGCCGCCCTCGCCCTGCACCAATTCGAAGATGAAGCAGGCGTGCTGCTTGGGATACCGCTCGATGTACTGGCGCAGGTGCCAGGCGCACATGTCGATGTAACGCGTCTGGCCCGAGACGTCGCCGGCGCTCATGCGCTTCGCGGCGGCGGCGTCGTAGAACGGCATGTAGTCCACCAGCGTCGAGAGCGGCAGACCCTCGCGGTTGCCGGGAGAGTCGCCGATCTGCGACATCGTCACCGTGCGGCCCATGAAGTTGTGCGAGAACGCGATGATCCGCGACGCCGGAGCGTGCTTCTGGAAGCAGATCTTCAGCGCATTCTCGTTCGCCATCACGCCGGCGTTGGCGAGGAAGATGTGCGACATGCGGCTGCACTTCTTCGCCTCCGCCAGCACGATCTCCGCGAACTGGTACGCGTCGTTATTGGTCAGCAGGTGGCCCTGCATGACGATGTCCGTCGCCGATCCCATGAGCGCGCTGCGGATCAGGTCCGGCTCGGAGTGACCGAAGAAATTCACGCCGATCGCCGTGATCATGTCCCACTTCACCGAGCCGTCCGCCAGCTCGACGAGCGCGCCGTTGCCCAGGCCCGATCCCAGGAAGGGATAGAGCAGCGCGCGGCCGCGGATCTCGCCCGCCTGACGGAGCAGCTCGTCGTAGGCCGTCGTCGCCTCGGGCGAACGCGGGCCACGCACGTCGGTGATCTGCGAACGCTTCGACTCGATCTCGCGCACGACGGCGTCAATCCCCTGCTTGAGCGCGGGGCTCGCGGCCAGCTCCTGGCCCAGCGAGTGCGCGGCGGAGGTCGATGAAGCGTTCGGAGCGGCGGAGGCGGTCGGCATGGCTGGTCCCTGTCGTTCTCGGACTCGAAATTCGGCGGCCTGGCCCGCGAAGGGGCTCGGGAGGATAGCCGCAGGGCGCCCGGAGAAGGCCACTATCGGCGTTTTTGACCCATGCGGCCGCGTCTACCGGGCAAGCCGGCCCTCGCCGATGCGGATCATGAGGACGGCGAAGAGCGCCGCCCGCTCGGTCAGGCTGGTCAGGTCGATCCACTCGGCGGTCGTGTGCAGGCCGCCGCCGCGGACGCCGAGGGTGTCGATCGTCGGCAGACCGGCGTCCTGCAGGACGTTGCCATCGCAGACGCCGCCGGTCCGGGCGAACGGCAACTGCTGACCGAGCGACTCGGCGCTGTGACGCGCGAGCTCCGCCAGGCGCTTCGTGCCGTCGATGAGCGGCTTGGCAGGGCGATTGAACGAGCGTTGCACGACGATGCGCGGCGTTTCGCCCTCGGCGCCGCGCGCGAGCGCGTCGATCGCGCGACCGAGTTCGTCGGCGATCTGCGGCGTTGGGAAGCGCACGTTGCCCCATGCCGCGGCGTACTCGGGGACGACGTTGGTCGCCTCGCCGCCCTGGATCGGCCCAACGCTGACGATGCGATCGCGCGCCGCATCGGCGAGGTCGGTCGCGCCGACGATCGCGCGGGCGAGCGCCGCGGTGGCGCTCACGCCCTTGGCAAAGTCGCGGCCAACGTGCGCGGAGCGCCCGAACGCCTCCAGCATGAACTGGCCGCTGCCGAAGCGCTCGATGGCGAGCTCGCCACCCGGCAGCGCCGGCTCCATCGCGAGACCGACGTCGTGGCGCGCCGCCTCGGCGCGGAGCGCGGCCTCGCTGTGGTAGGTGCCGGTCTCCTCGTCGCTGTTGAGCGTGTAGGTCCATGAGGCGGACACGCCGCAGGCCTCGAGCGCCTCGAGCGCGGTGATCGTCGTCAGCAGGCCGCCCTTCATGTCCACCACGCCCGGGCCCACGGCGGTCTTGCCGTCGGACGACACGGTCATGGACACAAACTTGCCGGACGGCGGCGGCGCGAAGACGGTGTCGATATGCCCGGCGATCAGCACGCGAGGCAGCTTCTCGCGCGTGCGCCGACAGACCGCCGTCGGCGGGATCGGTCCGCCCGCGTCCTTGCCATACAGCCAGGCCGGCTTGGCGTCCCCCGGCACGAGTTCGACGGTCGCGCCGAGTTTGCGAAGGCGGTCGGTGAGGATGCCGCGCATCTCGTCCAGGCCGCACGCGAAGTTGTGCCCCGTGGGGATCGAGACCCAGTGCGCGAGCGTCTCGCGCAGCTCGGCGTCGCGAGCTGCGATGTGATCCCGAACCTTCTGCTCGATCGAGGACAGCGCCGTCACGCCTTGCCCTTTCGCGACGCCCACTCCGCGCGCGTGAGGCCGACCCAGCAGGAATCGAGCCGATCGCCGGACTTCTTCAGGAACTGGCTGCGCTGCACGCCCTCATCGGTCATGCCCGCCTTCTGGAGGACGCGCCCGGAGGCGGGGTTCACGCTGAACCACGCCGCGAAGATCTTCTCGAGCTTCAGTTCCTCGAAGCCGTAGTCGATCAGCCGCGTCGCCGCCTCGGTGGCGTAGCCCTTCCCGCGATGCGGCTTCCACATGATGTAGCCCAGCTCCGCCCGCTTGTGCTGGGTGTCGATGCGGTAGCCCATCGTGCCGACCATCTCGCCCGTGTCCCGCCGCTCGAGCGCGAAGCACTGCGCGCTGCCGTCGCGAAGCAGGCGCATGCAGCGGCGCATCCACTTTGCGGCCTCGCCGGGCATGTATGGATACGGCACGGTCATCGTGTAGCGCGCGATCTCCGGGTCGTTCATCTCGCGCTGGATCTCGGGCACATCGCCCCAGTCCACGAGACGCAGGATCAGTCGCTCGGTCTGGAGGCGGATCGGCGGCGGCGCGAAATCATCGCGGCGTTCGATCCAGTCGCCCTCGCACACCAGCGTCGCCGGGCCGGTCTTGTGGACCAGGCCGGTCTCTTCGTCCCACTCGATGAAGAGCTCGCCGCCCGGCAGTTCGACGATCGCGCTCCGGCCGCAGCGTCCCGTCGCGGCGGCCGCGGCCAGCGTGGCGCTCGCGCCCGTGCCGCAGGCGGTCGTCGCCCCGGCGCCGCGTTCCCACGAGCGCATCCGAAGCCGACCCGGCCCGAGCACGTTGACGAGGTGCACGTTGATGCGCGCCGGGAACGCCTCGTGGCGCTCGAGCGCGGGCCCGAAGCGTTCGATCGTGAACTTCTCGACCGGCGTGTCGCGGAAGCAGACGAAGTGCGGATTGCCGATCGACACCGCGACGCCCGTCTCCTCCCCCACCGCGAACTCGACGGCGCCGTTGTGTTCCTTGACCACGCTGACCCGCGTGCGATCGACCGGCACCTTCTCGAGCGCGAACACGGGACGCCCCATGGCGATGGTGACGGTGTCCACCTCGCCGGTCTCGCCGAAGCGCGCCTCGGCCTCGAGGACGCCGGCGCCGGTGCGCATCTTCAGGCGGTTCCGCTCGTCGAGGCGCACGTGGCCCTTCTCGACGAGGAGTTTCACGGCGCAACGCAGGCCATTGCCGCACATCTCCGCCTCCGAGCCATCGGAGTTGAAGATGCGCATGACGAACTCGACGCCGTCTCCTTCGTCGGGCTTCGACAGCACGATGAGCCCGTCCGAGCCGACGCCGTGTCGCCGATCGCTCATGGCGACCGACAGAGCCGCGAGGTCGTCGCGGCGCGCGAGCGCCTCGTCCTCGAACGCGTCGAGGAAGAGGTAGTCGTTGCCGAGTCCGTGCATCTTCGTGAACTTCATGGCGTCGTCCTAGCGCCTCAGGAACCAATCGAGCACAAACCACGCGACCAGCGCGAGCAGGGCCACCCCCGCTGCCGCCTTGATCATCGCCACCCGCCGGTCGATGGCCAGTGCGAGCACCGGCCGGCCGACCAGGGCCGCGATCCGGCGCTGCCGGTCAGCGATGCTCCCGTGCCGCCAGGTGAACTTGCGGCGGGGGACGAAGTTCAGCTCGGCCACGGAGTCCAGCGCCCCGATCATCGCATGGGCGGCCTCCGGCGTCACGATCAACCCCTTCGCCGACGAGCGATCGGCCGTCAGGCCGCTGAGGTGCTGCACGGCGAAGGCGTCCGCCTGGCGCTCGAAGGCGCGGCTCGCGAACCCGAAGACCCAGATCCCCGCCCCCACCGAGAGCACGATCGTGGACATCTCGATCAGGGCGATCGCGGGCGAGCCGTCGCCGAACTGCACGCCGGCCGCGGCGCTGCCCAGCACGATCGCGGCGCCGACGATCGCGCTCGCGAGCCCGAGCGTCGCCAGCAAAATCCCGATCAGCCACGGCAGGTGCCGCTTCTTCACGTGCGCGATCTCGTGCGCCATGACGGCCTCGACCTGATCATCGGGGAGACTGTCGAGGAGCGCATCGGTCAGCAGGATGTAGCGCATGCGCCCGAAGAGGCCCATGACGGCGCCGTTGATCATCGTTCCGTGCGTGCGCCAGACCAGCAGGCCGCGATGGCGCACACGGTGCCGACGGCACAGCTCTTCCAGCCGGTCGCGCAGCGGCCCCGCGCCCAGCCGCGCCGTGGACCAGACATGGCGCATGAGCAGCGGCGCGACGCTCAGCACGACGACCGCGCCCAGCAGTTGCAGCACCGCGATCACGTCGCCGACCTCGTCGGTGTACGCGGCCGGACCCTCCAGCGGCGAACCCATCCAGCGCGCCACCGTCGGCGTGAGGAAGACCAGCGTCTCGCCCCACGCCATGAGCAGGCCGATCGGCAGCAGCACGATCAGCATCTGGTGACGGAACTGATCGAGCAGGTACTCGCCAAGCGATCGCGGCGGGTACACCGTCTCACCCCGCTCCACCGCGCCGAAGAGGCGCGCCTGGCGCAATCGCGCATCGATCGGGTAGTACGACGCCCATCCGGCGCCGATCACAAGGAGCGCCGGCGCCACGGCAATGGCCTCGTCGACCAGAACCGAGTCGCCGATGGCGGCGCGGACGACGTCGAGCCAGCCGACCATCAGAATGGCCGCGCACTGAAGCCCGACGATCAGCACGCGCGACATCGCGATGACCGCGTCGGCGCTGGCGAGATAGAGCGGCGATCCGGTCCGATCCAGCTTCCGACCGCAGCGGAGCAGCCACAGGTACACGAACACCGCGACGACCACCATCGGCGCCAGCGTGCCGATCACGATGGTGGCCGTCGAGAGTTCCTCTCGGAGCGGCGCCGCGCCCATCGCGTCGTGGATGAAGACGCTCGCCGCCAGCGCGATGATCAGGAGGTGCAGCATCAGCCAGCTCGGCCGCCGAGGTTCAAGGGCGCGCGACCTCGCCGAGGTCCACGATCGCGCCGCCCGGCTGGTAATAGTCCGCGTTCAGCGTGTCCTCGTCGATGGAGGTGAGCACGAGGCACGAGCGGCCGAAGCGATCGGCGTACTCGGTGTCGCCGGGGCCCGGGCCCGCGTACGTGGATTCGTTCGCCCGGCGCGCGTGGAAGTGATAGTGAAAGAGCGCCGTGGCGCCGCGCTCGAGCAACTCGGGCGATGCGACGAAGCGGTTGTCGCCGATCCGCTGCGCCGGCCGAGGCGGGTACGAGAGGGCGAGAAACCCGTCGCCGCGCCCGTCGATGACGCCGCCGTACTCCGTCGAGATGTCGTCCTTGTCTTGGTCGACCTGTTCATACAGCGCGGCGATCACATCGTCCTCGCGCAGTGCGTCATCGGCAATCAGCACGAGCAGCGCATCGCCCCACACCAGCTTCGACGCGTTCTCCGACCACTCCTCGCGCGTCGGACGCACGCCCTCGACGGCTTCCGCCAGCCGCTGGTGCGTCGTCCGGCTCGAAAGCCGGCTCGTCAGCTCACCCACGAGCTCGGCGCGCCCCGCGCGCAGCCACTGCGGACGATGCTGCGACGCCCACACGACGGCCGCGGCGTGCCGGAGTTCGAGCCCCTGCAATTGCTCTCCATTCAGTGTGCCGATGACGCGCGTCGCCTCCGACCACCACGCGCTGTGCTCGGGCTTGCGCAGCTCGCGAAGCCATTGGAGCTGCTCCGGGGTCGTCGGCGCCGCGTGAAGGTCGGACGCCCCGGCCTGAAGGTCTTCGAGCAGCGGGTCGGTCGTCGGTCCCAGGTCCGCGAGATACCGCGCCGCCTTCGCGCCGGAAGGATCCAAACGGCACAGAAGCGCCCACGCCTCCTCCCGCTGCTTGTCGCCGAAGAGTTTGTCGTCGCTCGGCTGCGCGAAGACGTCGAACACGACGCGCTCCACCTCCATCGACGGGTGCAGCGCCATCAGCGCCGCCCGCTCCGGGCGTTCGTCGTCGGCCGGCTGCACGACCGGGCGCGACCAGGACCGGACGAGCGCCGGTGTGTACTCCTCCCACCCCCGCTGCTCCGCCAGCTCGCCGATGCGGGCGATCACGAGCCACGAGGGCTCCCGAGGCAGCATCAGCCGCAGCATGTTCCGGGTGTCCGCCTCGTCGTCCTCGAGGAGCGCATCGATCGCGGCCACACGCAGCTTCTCGTAGTTGGCAGCGCCCCATGCGACCTTTTTCACCGACTCGCGCCACGCATCCCGGTCGATCGTCCCCGCCTCGACCTCCTGCTGCGACGCCTCGATGGCATGGATCCGGGTCCGATAGCCAAGACCGGGGTCGCCGACGTCGGCGAGCGGGTTGCTCGACGACGACCCGCCGCCCGAGCAGGACGCGAGCGCAAAGGCCGCGCCGGCCGACAGCGTGTACAGAATTCGCGCGAAGGATGATCGGGTCATGACCGGGCAGTCTACCCCTCTGCGGCGCCGGGCAAGTCCCTTTGAAGAGCGCTCGCCGGGGCTGAGGGCTACCATCCGCCGGAAAGGAATCCTCATGGCACGACACGGCTCCTCGACTCCCAGCGCAGACGCTTCGACCCCCGGGGTCCGGGAGCGGGTGGAGCGCGTTCTCGAGCTGATCCGCCCCGCGATCCAGAGCGACGGCGGCGACATCGAGCTGGTCGAGATCACCGGGGCCGGCGTGGTGCGGATCCGGCTGCACGGGGCCTGCGTCGGTTGCCCCTCGAGCGCCATGACGCTCCGAATCGGCATCGAGAAGAATTTGCGCGACAACATTCCTGAGGTGACGGGCGTGGAGTCCGTCGAGGGGTAGATCGGCGTGGAGACGCGAGGATCCCGATTCCACCCCGGTCGGGGGTCGGGCGCGAACCCCCCACCAGCCGCGAGGCATCAGATAGAGGCGCCCCCCGCGCTTTCCTTTGCGGCGAATGGTGGTAGTCTGTTCCCGGGTGGGTACAGGTCAATGACGACCGAGATGGCCTCGTGAACAGGAGGTCCAGGGCCATGCTAGTGATCACCAGACGAGAGGGCGAAGAAGTAGTCATCGGAGATCCGCGCCGGCCGACAGGCATCGTGCGCATCGTCGGGATCAAGGGCGATCGAGTGCGCATCGCCTTCGAGTTCCCGCGCGACATCGATGTGCATCGGCGTGAAGTGGCCGACGCCATCGCCTCCGAGCAGCCTCAGGTCATCGCCAAGATCGCGCTCGCCGCGGGCGCACAGGGCGGCTGAGCCGCCGACGGCACGGACGCCGGCTCCATCGACGTGTTCCTCGCCAGGGAGCAGGCCCGGGGTGTGGGAGCGGAGAGAGCGGACCGGGCGACGAACACCAGCCCGCGCTAGGACGACGAGCCCGCGCTGTCCATGACGTCCGCCAGGACGCACAGTTGCTCGACGGACAACTCCTCCGGGCGCTGCGTCGGCGACACGCCGCTCGGCCAGGCGACGTCCCGCCCGAGCACCGAGCCGATCATCTTGCGCCGCTGCTGGAAGACGCGCTGGCAAACCCGCTCGAGCGCTGCAAGGTTCGTCGTCATCGGCGCCGGCAGGCGCACGATCCCGATCATCGCGCTCGTCACCTTGGGCCGCGGCCAGAAGCACTCCGGCGGCGCCGTCGCGATGCGGCTCACATCCGCGCAAGCGCGAATCAGCACCGTCAGCGGCCCATACTCCTTGCCGCCCGGCTCGGCCATCAGCCGGTCCGCCACCTCCTTCTGGATCGTCACGAACATCCCGGCGCAGTTCGCATGGTGCAGCGCGAGGATGGTCATCAACGGGCTCGCGGCGTTGTAGGGCAAGTTCGCGACCAGTCGGAACGGCCCGTCGCCGATCGCCCGCACGATCTCCGGATGCAGCTCGTGCTTGCTCGCGAGACAGTCGCCCTCGATGAGCGTAATCCGATCGCCCAGTCGATCGCGCAGCAGGTCGCAAAGACCGCGATCCATCTCGCACGCGATCACGCGGCAGCCGCGCTCGACGAGCGTCTCCGTCAGCGCGCCCGCTCCCGGGCCGACCTCCAGCACGACGTCGCCCTCGCCCACGCCGCTCGCCTCGACGAGTTTCCGGGCGAGATTGGCGTCGATCAGGAAGTTCTGCCCCAGCGCCTTGCGCGGCGCCAGGCCGCGCTCCTCCAGCATCGCGCGAAGTTCCGTCAGCGTGTGCATCTACCACGCGCCCTCGAGGATGCGCTCGATCGCGTGCGCCAGCCCGTCGTCGGCGTTCGACGGCGCGTGCTGCCTGGCGACCTCCTTCACCGCCGGCACCGCGTTGCCCATCGCGATGCCCATCCCGACGCCGCGCAGCAGCGCGACATCGTTGACCTCGTCCCCGATCGCCGCGATGCGCTCGCGTCCGACGCCCTGGCGCTGCGCCAGCCATTCGATCGCCGTCCATTTGCTGACGCGCGGGTCGAACGCCTCGAGGATGTGGATGCTGTCGTCGCGCCCGCCCTCTGCGGCGTGCTTCGCCGAGACGGCCGCGAAGTGATGCAGCGTCGCCTGCCCGCGGAACTCCGACATGATCTCGCGACCCAGGCCGTACATGCTCTCCGTCGCCGCGGCGAAACCGACCCGCACCGTGTGCTCCGGGTGCTCGTCCGCGTCGAGAGCCGGAACGTGCCGGCGCTGCACGCCCATCTTCTCGAACCACCAGATGTTCACCGGGTCGAGCTGCCCGGTGTCCACGATCAGGTAATCAAACCCCGCGGCGTCGGGGTCCTTCAGCACCATCGAGGCCACCCGCGCATCCGCGAAGCGATCGACGATGCGGCGCACCAAGCCCTCGTCCATCGGCCAGCGGTGCAGCGTCGTGTTGGTCGCCGCGTCCGCCACCATCGCGCCGCCAGCCACAACGGCCGGCGCGACGGGCCAACCCTTCGGCAGTCGGCGTCCGTCGATCGCGTCAAGGATGTGCTTGGACTCCACCAGCCCCCGCCCGGTGCAGATCACGACCTCGAGGCCCGCCTCCTTCGCCGCGCGGACCGCGTCGCGATTCCGTGCCGACACCCGCCCGGACGGGTCCAGCAGCGTGCCGTCGAGGTCCACGGCCAGGATGTCGTACTTGCGGGCGCTCATGGGGCGGGGGTCCAAGACTAGCCGACGCGCATCGCCCGCGGGTCGCTCCACACTCCGTCGCGGCGCCGCTACCCTGCGATATCGCCGCGTCGCATGGAGGCCTTTCGCGCGATGAGTCGCCCGCTTTCCCCGGACAGCCCGGATCTTCCCAACGGCGCCAGCGGCGCCGCCCTCGCATCGGCCCTTGGTCCGGCGCTCGTGCAGCACTGCGATGGGCGGCTCTCCGACATCGCGTGGTTCCGCTCCGACTGGCAGCGCGGGGGCGCCGGAACTGGGTACGCGACATGGACATTCGACGACGGCTCCAAGCGCGACGTCGTCGTGAAACTTCCGATCGGCCCCACCGAGCACCGATTCCTTGTCGGCCTCGCGAAGACCGACGCGCCCACGCCGCGAATCGTCGCCGAGGGCTCCGAGATCGCCGGGTACGACCTCGCCTGGGCGGTCATGGAGCGCTGCCCGGGCAGCCCGATGGCCCGCTCGCTGACGAAGGAGCATTTCCAGGAACTCTGCGACGCCGCGGCCCGCTTCTACAAGCACGCGCTGGATGTGTGCCCGGTGGACAAGCCCGCGCCCGAGCCGGACTGGGCCGCGGCACTCACCAAGTCGCGCGAGGCGACCAAGAACGCGCGGCTCAACCACGCCTCGCACTGGAACGACCTCATCCACAAGGTCCAGAAGTGCCTCGACCGCTTCCTGCCGACTTGGCTCGCACGAGCCGTCACCGGCTGGCGGCACGGCGACCTGCACCCGGGCAACGCCATGCACCGGCCGGAGGGCTCGCCGTGGGGACCGGCGGGCTGCGTGCTGCTGGACCTTGCCGAGGTGCGCCCCGGCCACTGGGTCGAGGACGCGATCTACCTCGAGCACCTGCACTGGAGCCGACCCGAGGCGCTCGACGGCGTGAAGTGCGTCTCGTTGCTCGCCAAGGCGCGCCGCGCCGTGGGCCTCGACACCAGCGACGACTACCCGACGCTCGCGAACATCCGGCGCGTGCTCTACGCCGCGACGGCCCCGGCGAACATCCGCCAGGAGGGCTCCTCCGCCCACCTGGACGCTTCGCTGAAGACGCTGGAACGGCTGCTGCCGGTGGTGTCGAAGTAGCGGTTAGGATGCGTTCGTCGGCGGTGGCGGGACGAGGGAGACGGTCGATGGAATCCGGTGTGCATCGTGCGCTCAAGCGGCTCTGCGTCGCCTATTTGCGCGAGTCCGGCTGCTGCGCCGTCGCGATGGAGGTGCAGAGCCCCGTGCCGCGCCATCGCGTGGACGCCGCGGGATACAGCGATGGCCCCGCGCTCGCCGACGCCGATCGCCGCCGCGGCGCCGCCCGCACGCCGCGCACCTTCATCGTCGAGTGCAAGGCCAGCCGCGCCGACTTCCTGCGCGACACGCGCGATCGCGATGCGCTCCTCCGCCGGCGCGCATCGCTCGAACGCCAGCGGGCCGATCTCGAGCGCGAGTTCATCCCCGCCGCCGAGCCGCACCTGCTGCGCGGCGACGGATTCCTCTTCCCCGACCTCGAGTCCTGGGACTTCGCCGCGTCGCGACTGCCGGCGTATCGCGAGGTCCTGCGCGAGCTGGCGCAGCTCGATCGGGCGCTCTACGGGGACACGAAGTTCTGCGTCCTCGCCGCGTGGCGCCTCGCGGACCACCTCCTCATCGCGGCGCCGCGCGGCATGATCCGACCGGGCGAAGTCCCGACGGGATGGGGATTGATCGAGTTCGAGCGCGATGCGATCCGCGCCGTGCCCGCAACCGCGGCCTTGGGCGGTTGCAGTGACGCGTGGCGAGTGCGCATCGAGCCCGTCGAGCATCAGAGCCCGGAGCGAAGGCGCGTACGGCTACTGAGGAACATCGCGGTGGCGGGGACGAGGCGCTTCGCTCACACCCCAATCGTGCTCACGCCGCAATCCACGTAGACGTTCTCGCCGGTGACGCCGCTCGAGAGGTCGCTCACGAGGAACGCCGCGGCGCCGCCGACATCTTCGCCCTCGACGTTGCGCTGGAGCGGCGCCTTCTTGGGCGTCGCCTCGAGCATGGTGTCGATGCCGCCGACGGCGCTGCTGGCGAGCGTGCGCAGCGGGCCGCCGGAGATGGTGTTGACGCGGATGTTGAACTGGCCCAGCTCCGCCGCGAGGTAGCGGGCGGTGCACTCGAGCGCCGCCTTGGCCACGCCCATGACGTTGTAGCCTGGGACGACCTTCTCGGCGCCGTAGTACGACATCGCGAGGATCGAGCCGCCGCCGCTGGCCTTCATCGGCTCGCGGGCGCGCTTCGCCATCGCCGCGAGCGTGTACGCGGAGATGTCGATCGCGCTCAGGTACGCCGCTCGCGGCGTCTCGGTGAACTTGCCGAACGCCAGCCACTCGCGATCGGCGAAGGCGATCGAATGAATCAGGAAGTCCAGACGCTCATGCTTCTTCGTGTACGCGTCGAAGACGGCGTCGAGGTCCTCGTCCTTGCCGGCGTCGCAGGGATGCACCCACGCGCCGTCGCCGTTGCCGCCGGGGAGCGTGTCCACGGCCTTGCGCGTGCGCCGCTCGTTCTTCTCGCCGGGCAGCGACGTGTACGCGCAGTGGGCGCCCTGCTCGAGGAGCGCCTTGGCGATGTGCCAGGCGTACGAACGGTCGTTGGCGATGCCGAAGATCAGTCCCGACTTGCCGCTGAGAAGTCCCATGGTCGCTGCCCTTCTCTCGATGCCTTGATGCCTTGTTGCCTCGATGCCTTCCCTCACCACTTCAGCACAATCTTCCCGAACTGTTCGCCCGCTTCAAGCCGCTCCCACGCGCTGCGCGCCTCGGTCCACGGGAACACCTTGTCCACGGCGGGTTTCAGGTGGCCCGCACGGAAGAGGGCCGCGATCTCGCCGAATTCGTCGTTGCTCCCCATCGTGCTGCCGAGGATGCGGATCTGGTTCCAGAAGACGCGCGCGAGGTCGGTGGTCGCATCGGCGCCGGTCGTCGCGCCGGGCGTGACGTAGGCGCCGCCGCGGGCGAGGCACTTGATGCACGCCAGGTGCGTGGCCTTGCCGACGGAGTCGACGACGAGGTCGAAGCCGCGCTTGTTCGTGAAGGCGCGCGCCTCTTTGCTCCAGTCGCTGCCGTGGTCCTGCACCACCCAGTCGGCGCCCAGCCGCTCCGCCTCGCCGAGCTTCCACCCATGGCGCGACGTCACGCACACGCGGCAGCCCATCCACTTCGCGATCGCCAGCGCCGAGGTCGCCACGCCACCGCCGATGCCCGTGATCAGCACCGACTGGCCCGGTCGCAGCTTCGCCTTGGTGATCATCATCGAGTACGCCGTCAGCGTCGTCAGCCCGAACGCCGCGGCCTGCGTCGGGTCCGCATCCCCCACCGCGGCGAGATTCGTCACCGGGATCCACAGCCGCTCGCGATGGGCGCCGTGGACGTGCTCGCCGATGAGCTCGATGTCGGGGATGAACGTGCTCGCGGGCGGGTCGTCGGCGCGGACAGCGCGGGGGACCTCGTACGCCGCGTTCATAATGACGCGCTGGCCCATCCACGAGCGATCGACGCCCTCGCCGACCTCGTCGACCACGCCGCAGACATCGCAGCCGGTGATGCGCGGGAACGGCCGATCGACGCCGGGCAGCCCCTTGCCGACCCAGAGGTCCATGTGGTTCAGGGCGGAGGCCTCGACGCGGACGAGCGCGTGCCCGGCGCGGGGCGGCTCGGGATCGGGAAAGTCGCGGACGGCCTTGATGTTGGGGGCGACGGGCGCACCCTGCTTTTCGATCACGACGGCGTTCATGACGCGTCAGGGTAGCGGGGTCCGGCGCGCCGGACGCGCCGCGCTCAGACTTTGACGAGGCCGATGAGCTTTGCGAGCACGGTGGCCGCTTCGCGCAGGCCGGGGCGCTCCGGATCGCCGGCGTTGTGGCGGAGCGCCATGACGGTGATGTCGTCGTCGAGGGGCGAGCCCTGCCAGCGTTCGACGGCCTCGACGAGGGCCGCGGCCGTGCCGCGCGGGTCGGTGGGATCGATCTCGGAGACCAACTGCAGGAGCCGTTCCTCGCCGAGCATGCGTCCGTCGGCGCCGCGGGCCTCGGTGAGCGCGTCGGTGTAGACGACGACGACGTCGTCGCGCCCGAGGGGCACCGCGAACTGCTCGTAGCTGGTGGGCTCGATGACGCCGAGAGGGAGATTGGCGACGCTCTCGGCCTTCTCGTCGATGGTCGGGTCCATGATGCGCCAGCGCTTCGCGTCGGCGTCGTACCAGAGGGGCCTGGGGTGGCCCGCGTTGCAGAGGATGAAGTGGTCGGTGGGCGCGAAGTAGGTCGCCACGATGGCGGTGGCAAAGCGGCCGTCGTCCGAGAGGCGTCCGAACTCCTCGTTGAGCGCGCGCATGAAGCGCGTCATGTCGGGCGTGTTGATGTGCCGGCGCATGAGCGTGCGCAGGGACGTTGCGAGGCCGTCGACGACCGCGCCGTGCCCGGAGACGTCGGCCACCGCCAGGCGCGTCACGCGTCCGGAGCCGCACATGGAGATGTAGTGGATGTCGCCGCCGCGCTCGTCGCCGGCGTGGGGACGCGAGTAGACCCAGGCGTCGAGCCCGGGCACGGAGACGCCGCTGTCCATCGCGGCCGAGCCGCCCCAGATCTCCATGCACTGAAGGGAGTGGACGGCTTCTTCGGATGACGGGGAGCGGGTGTCGGAGACCACGTGGCGCCTCTTGAGGGGTTGTCGCTGCAGCAAAGAGAACGCGCCCGGCCCGGCGCGCATTCCATCCATCGGATTGGATGCGGCCGGACCGGGCGCGTCACAGGAGACGCAAAGTTGGGCCGCGGCGTTACTTGACGCGGGTGTAGACGATCTCGAGGCCCTTGAACTCGGCCCCGTCGGGCATCACCGTGTACATCTCCATGGTGTGCTTGTCGTCGCTCTGGACGGAGATCACGATCTTCGTCGTGGTCTCCATCTGCATCCACGGATCGAAGTTCTTGGAGGTGTAGGTGAAGACCTTGTTGGCCTCGTCGTAGGTGCCCTCAGAGACCATCATGGTGGTGCTCATCGAATCGCACCACGTGCTGATGTACTTCTTCTTGAAGGGGTCGTAGCCGGTCATCGCCATGCCGCGGAACGGCATGCCGCCGAACTCGCCCTTGTAGTCGTCCATCACCCAGCGACCGTCGAGAACCCACGTGGACGTCGAGTGGCCTTCGCCCTCTTCCGGCGTGCCGCCCGGCTCCATCCAGAACTTGGTCGCGGCCTTCCACTCGCCGACGAACGCGTTCAGGTGCTCGTGCATCGGACCGGGAGAGAGCTCCGCCGGCATCTCGAAGCCGCCCATGTCGCCGTGCTCGTGGGCGTGGCCCTCCTGGTGGCCGTGGCCTTCATGTCCGTGGGAGTCCTGCGCGAGGAGACCCGACGTCGCGAATGCGCCGGCGCCGACGAGCGCGAGCGCCACCATCCAGTTCGTGCGATGCATGCTGCTGTCCTTTCGTTGTGCCCTGCCGTGCCGCGCCGAATTCCGCCGGGACATTCGTGGTCTCGTGCGTCCGCGAACGTCGCGGGAATTGCTTGGCGCCGTCGGCTGCATACAGCCTACCGAACATGCCCCTTCCAGATCAGGAGCGATCTTGGAGGTTCATTGAGCGGTCATTCAAGATAGCAGGAGGTCGAGCAGTTCCGCAACCCCTCGCGCCCTGGTCGCGACGGTCTCGACGACGGGCCGGCGCCCGGCGATCTCGCGCAGGTCGCGGACCAGGTCGTTCTGTCCGGGGTGGTCGGCCTTGTTGCAGACGAAGACGTCGGCGATCTCGAGGATGCCGGCCTTGTCCATCTGCACCGCGTCGCCCATACCGGGCACGAGCACGAGCGCGGTCTTGTCCACGTGCTTGTGGATCTTTGTCTCGTTCTGGCCGGCGCCGACGGTCTCGATGAAGACGGTCTCGATTTGTCCCTTGACGCCATCGGACTCGACAGCGCCGGCGCCGCCGATCATCTCGACGATCTCGTCGAGGGCGTGGTAGTCCTCGCCGCTGATCGCGAGCGAGCGATAGAAGACGGACTCGCCGAGGGTGTTGAAGTCCACGCGCAGACGGTCGCCGAGGAGCGCGCCGCCGGTGATGGGCGACATCGGATCAAAGGCGACGACCGCGACGCGCCCGAGGGACGCATCCTCGCGAGAGCGCTTGGTGTACTCGGCCACGAGCTGCGCCACGAGCGTGCTCTTGCCCGCGCCGGGGGAACCCGTGACGCCGATCACGCGCTTCGGGCGGCGCTTGGGCACGCTCTTGCGCATCGGCTTGCCGTCGTGCAGCAGCGAGATGTCGCGCGAGAGCTGGGCCGTCGGGTGCTTGCTGACGTCCGCCTTCCGCTCCTTCGCGGCGGCGCAGACGGCGTCCGCGATCTCCTGCAATCCCGTGCCCGTCGGGAAGCACTTGGCGACGCCCATCTCCTTGAGCGTCGCGACGTCTTCCTGCGGCAGGATGCCGCCCATGTACACGGGGATGTCCTCGCGCCCGACCTCGCGCAGCGCGTCGAGCAGCTTGGGGCCGAGGATCAGGTGCGAGTTGCTCATCATCGACGCGGCGATGACGTCGCAGTCTTCGTCGCGCGCCGAGATCGCCAGCGAGCGCGGCGTCTGCCAGAGGCCCGAGTAGATGACGTGGATGCCGGAGTCGCGCAGGGCGCGGGCGATGACCTTGACGCCGCGATCGTGCCCGTCGAGGCCCATCTTGCCGAGCAGGACGCGCGGCCGATGGTCGAGCTTGGCGCAGCGGTCCTTCTTCTCGAACTCGGTGGTCGGATGCTGGATCGAAACGGCCATGGTCCCGGCGAACTCCTGTGTGACGTGCCGGGGCCGCGACCGCCGCCGCGACCCGAGGATCGAATGTAGCAGGCCCGCGCCTCAGGAGGCCGGGGACTTCTTGCCCTTGCCCTTGGCGGGCTTGTCGGCCTTGGCCGGCGGGGTCGAGGACGAGGCGCATTCGCCCGCGGGCTTGGCGCCGCAGCCGCACGAGCCGGTGTGCGTGTGCCCCGAGGCCTTGGAGTCGGCTTCGGCGGCCTTCTTGTAGGAGTCGGAGCGGTAGTCGGTCTCGTAGAAGCCGGAGCCCTTGAAGATGATGCCGCCGCCGAGCCCGATGAGGCGCTCGAGCGCGTTCTTGGCGCACTCGGGGCACTTCTTGAGCGCCTTATCCTTCATGGACTGGAACTGCTCGAACTCGTGGCCGCAGGCGTTGCAGCGATAGTCGTAGGTGGGCATGGGTTCAGGCCTCGCTCTCGCTCGGCGCGACGACGACCTTGGCGGGGCGCAGGACGCGATCGCCGAGGGTGTAGCCGGTCTGGAAGAGTTCGACGATGTGCCCGGGCGCGACGCCCTCGGCGGCGCGGCGCGCCACGGCGAGGTGCTTCTGCGGATCGAATTCATCGCCCGGTCCGGGCTCGATCACGCCGGCGCCGTGGGACGCGATGGCGCGGATCAGCTCGTTGTGGATCATGCGCAGGCCCTGGGCGAACGTCGCGGCGTCGGTCTTGCCGACGTCATGCGCGAGCGCCTGCTCGAAGTGATCGAGCGAGGCGATGACGCTCTCGAGCACGTTGGTCATGCCGCGCTTGCGCGCCTCTTCCTCGTTGGCGATCGCGCGCTTCTGGTAGTTGGAGAAATCGGCGAGGACGCGCCGATAGCGGCCCTCGGCGTCGTCGCGTTCGGCGGAGATGCGCTCGACCTCGGCGCGCATGGCGTCGAGGGCGTCCTCGGCCTGGTCGGCGGGGATGTCGGGCATGTCGGGCGCGTCGATCTTGTCGTCGCGCTCGTGGTCCTTCTTGTGCTTGTGGTCACTCGCGTTCATCTTGTTCTTGCGCCTCAGCATCAGGAGCCGCCGATCGCGTCGCGGATCTTCTTCCAGACCTTCCCGCCGGCGCCCTGCGCGCTGCGGTCCGACACCGCGGCCTCCTCGGTCGCGGCGAACTCGCGCATCAGCTCTTCCTGGCGTTCGGTGAGTTTCTTCGGGATGCGGACGTCCACCACCACCACGAGGTCGCCGCGCCGCCCGCTGCGCAGGTTCGGCAATCCTGCGCCGTGAACCTTGAACACGCTGCCGTGCTGCGTGCCGTGGGGAATCTCGAGCGACGCGGGGCCGTCGATCGACGGGACTTCGAGGTGCGCGCCGAGCGCCGCCTGCGTGAAGGAGATCGGCAGCTCGGCGACGAGGTTGTCGCCGTCGCGCTGGAAGTCCTCGTGCTGGCGGATGCGCGCCACGACGTGCAGGTCGCCGCGCATGCCGCTGCCGTCGGGGCTGATCTCCGCCGGGGGCGGTTCGCCCTCGCCGGGGATGCGCACGGCCTGCTGATCGTGAATGCCCGCGGGGATCTTGACCTTGAGCTTGCGCCGCGCGCCGGTGCGCCCGCGCCCCTTGCAGGGTTCGCAGGGGTCCTTCACCACCGAGCCGCGTCCGCGGCAGGCGGGGCACGTGGTCTGCATGCGGAACATGCCGCCGAGGCCGGTCTGGATGACCTGTCCGCGCCCGGCGCACGTCTCGCACGTCACGGGCTTGGAGCCGGGCTTCGCGCCCGATCCGCCGCAGGTGTCGCAGACGTCCATGCGCGTGAACTCGACGTCGCGCTCGGCGCCCTTCAGGACGTCCTCGAGGTCGAGGACGACCTCGGTCTCGAGGTCGAAGCCGCGCGGGACGCCCCTCGGTCCGCGGCCGGTCGCTCGCGCGCCCATGCCGCCGCCGAAGATGTCATTGAACATCGAGAAGATGTCCTCGGCGTTCATGCGGCTGAAGTCGTGCGCCGCCGGCCCGCCGCGACCACGCAGGCCCTCGTGCCCGAACTGGTCGTAGACCTTGCGGCGTTCCGGATCGCCGAGCGCCTCGTAGGCCTCGGCGCACTCCTTGAACTTCGTCTCCGCCTCCTTGTCGCCCGGGTTGCGGTCCGGGTGATACTTCATCGCGAGGCGGCGGTACGCGCGCTTGATCTCCTCGCCGTCGGCGGTTTTCTCAACGGAGAGGATCTCGTAGTAGTCGCGGGTGGTGGGCATCTTCAGAAATCGAGCCCGCGCCGTGTCCGGCGCGGGCCCGTGTCGTTCTCAGGGCTTGCCTTCCGTCGAAGCAGGGCCCTGCGCTGCATCTGGTTCAGGACACCGCGGAGACCGCCGCGTCTTTGTCTTCCTTGAGGTCGGTGACGAGCACGTCGGTCGTGAGCATGAGGCCCGCGACGCTGGCGGCGTTGACGAGCGCGGTCTTGGGGACCAGCGCCGCGTCGATGATGCCGGCCTTGACCATGTCGCCGTAGGTCTCGTTCGATGCGTCGAAGCCCTGGTTGGTCGGGAGCGTCTTGACCTTCTCGACGACGACGTCGCCGTCGACGCCGGCGTTGGTGGCGATCTGCCAGAGGCACGCCTCGACCGCCTTGTGGACGATCTGGCAGCCGATCTTCTCGTCGCCCCTGGCCTTCTTCATCGCGGCCTCGATGGCGGGCTGGGTGCGCAGGAGCGCGACGCCGCCGCCCGGGACGTAGCCGTCCTTCGCCGCGGCGCGGGTGGA
>JBGTSD010000032.1:0-27721 GCA_041940385.1 Phycisphaerales bacterium
GAATCCACCAGGTGGCGTACGTGGAGAACTTGTAGCCACGCTTGTACTCGTACTTGTCCACCGCACGCATGAGGCCGGTGTTGCCTTCCTGGATGATGTCGAGGAAGGAGAGGCCGCGGTTGCGGTACTTCTTGGCGATGGAGACGACGAGTCGGAGGTTGCCGCCGGAGAGGTCGCGCTTGGCCTGCTCGTACTCCCAGAAGACGCTCTCGATGGAGCGGACCTTCTTCGCGAGGACGTCGACGTCTTCGAGGACGAGCGAGCGGAGGCCGGCGAGTTCTTCCTTCATGACCTCGACGTCTTCGGGGTCGACGCGGCCGGGGTTCTTGGCGGCCTTGGCGAGGCCGCGCTGGAGCTCGGACATCTTGTGGGAGATGCCGCGGAGCTTGCGCATGAAGGGGGTGATGCGGCTGGTGCGCAGCGAGAGCTCTTCGGTGAGGGTGGCGAGCTTGCGCCGGCGTCGGGCGATGCGGTCTTCGAGGAGGGCGATGGCGTCGCCGTCGCGTCCCTTGCGCGCTTCTTCGAGCTTCTCCCAGTCCTGACGGTTCTGGTCGAGCAGGGCGCGGATGGTGACGAGGTTGAAGGGGATGCGCTGGGCGATCTTTTCCTTCGCCTTTTCCTCGGCGGTGGAGATCTTCATGGTGCGGTCGAAGGGGAGTTCGCCCTTGTCGACCTGCTGGAGGGTGTCGACGGCCTGCGCGACGGCGAAGTCGAGCTCGAGGACGCGTCGGCGGAAGATCATGCGGGTGAGCTCGATCTTCTTGGCGAGGCGGATCTCCTCGTCGCGGGTGAGGAGCGAGATCGTGCCCATCTGCGTGAGGTACATGCGCACCGGGTCGTCGATGCGCTTGGACGACTGCTCGACCTCGGCGAGGGCTTCGCGGATTTCGCGTTCGCCGTCGGGGTCGGGCGTGCCGATGGTGATGTTGGCGGGGGCGGAGCCGTTCTTCTCGGCTTCGCGGAAGAGGCGCGCCTTGTAGTCGCGGAGGTCGAGGTATTCGAGCCCGATCCGGTCGATGACGAGGAGGACCTCGTCGATGCGCGCCGGGTCGATGAGGACGTCGGGCAGGGTGTTGTTGAGCTCGTCGTAGGCGATCCAGCCGCGCGAGTTCGCCTTTTCGAGCAGTTCGACCAGCGGGGGCGTGAAGTCAGGATTCACGTCGATGTCTCCGTGCGCTCGCGAGGTTCGCGTGGCCCGATCGTTCCTTCGGGCCTCGCTGCCAGGATCAAGCGCGTTCTTTCGAGCCGTGCCGCGCGCCTTCGAGGGGAAGAGATAGGGCGAGCGGCGTTTCCTTTTCCTCGTGTGAACGCCGGCGGGGCCGGCGTCGTTCCGATCAGCGTTTCTGGTCCGTTCTCCTTTGGAGTTGCGGGGTGTTCTGTTTCAGGCGAGGCCGGCGGGTCGGGGGAGGGAGTTGGGTCGGTCGCCGAAGTTGCGCCGGAGTTCGCGGATGCGTTCGAGTCTGTCTTGTATGGCGTGATCCGCGCCGGTTGCGTCGGAAGAAAGCGCGCGATCGCGCTGGATTCGGCGCAGGCAGTCGCGGAAGAAGTCGCGGAGTCGTTCGGTCTCGGATTCGGTCCAGCGTTCGATTTCGCAGGCGAGGGCGACGGCGGCGCGTCGGGCTTCGGCGTCATCGAGGGTGGAGGCGACGAGGGACACGTCGGGGCTGGCTCCGTCCTGTGCGAGGGCGGCGGCCGCGTCGGCCGCGGCTCCAAGGGGGCCGAGAGCGTAGGCGCCCTCTTTCACGGCGTCTCGTTCGTCGTCGTCGAGTTCGTTCCAGATCGTGGGATCCACCAAGAGCGCGCCCAGGGCGCCGGCGCGGGGATCGACGGGCCCCTTGTCGTTTCGCGGGGAATCGGCCTCGGCGCGGCGCGCGGTTTGCTTAGGCAGCGCGCGGAGGATCTCGGATTCGGGCACGCCGGCGATGTCGGCGTAGCGGCGGATGACGAGGCGGCGGCGCACGGGGGAGAGCGCATCGAGGCCGAGTTCGGCGAGTCGCGCGAGGTCTTCCTCGATGAGTCGTGCGCGTCCGGACATGCCGGCGCCGGCAAGTCGGTCGCGCAGGCGGCGCGAGCGGAACTCGAGCGCGTCGTCGGCGTTGTCGATCGCGCGGCGCAGGAGCTCGACGCCGCCGTCCTGCTTGAGGAGTTCGTCGGGGTCCTTCGCGCCGTCGAGGCGGACGATCTTGACATCGATGGGCGCGGCGAAGAACGCTTCGACGGCGCGGTCGGCGGCGCGCAGGCCGGCTTCGTCGGAGTCGAAGAGGAGCGCGACGCGGTCGCAGAGGCGCTGGAGCATGCGCGCGTGCTCGGGCGTGAACGCGGTGCCGAGCGTGGCGACGGTGTGCGCGAGGCCGGCCTGGTGGCAGGCGATCGCGTCCATGTAGCCTTCGGTGACGATGGCGAGGTTCTCGCGCTGGATGGCGCGCGAGGCCTGCTGGAGCGCGAAGAGCGTGCGCGACTTGTGGAAGAGCGCCGACTCGGGGGAGTTGAGGTACTTGGGCTCGTCCTCGTCGTTGAGTCGGCGCCCGCCGAAGGCGATGGCGCGCCCGGCCTGGTCGTGGATCGGGAAGATCAGGCGGTCGCGGAATGTGTCGTAGTGGCCGTGGCCCTCGGTGCGCGGCTTGACAAGGCCGATGCGTTGGAGCGCTTCGAGCGAGACGCCCTTCTTCTGCGCGGTGACGAGGAGGCCGTCCCAGCGGTTGGGGGAGGCGCCGATTTGGAAGGTTTCGGCGGTGTCCTCGTCGAGGCCGCGCTTGGCGAGCATGGCGCGGGCGGCTGCGCCGTGCTCCGGGTGTCGGAGGATGGCGCGGAAGAACTCCGCGGCGAAGCGGGAGGCGTCGAGGAGCGCGGCGCGGGAGAGTTCGGGCTGATCGGGGTCGGCGTCGGCGCGGGGGGCGCGTCGGGGGGTGAGCTCGAGGCCGGAGCGATCGGCGAGGAAGCGGAGGGCGTCGATGAACTCCATCTTGTGGTAGTTCATGACGAAGTCGATGGCGTTGCCGCCGGCGCCGCAGGAGAAGCAGTGATAGATCTGCTTCGCGGGGACGACGTACATCGAGGGCTTGTGGTCGTCGTGGAAGGGGCAGAGTCCGACGAACTCGCGGCCCTTGGGCTTGAGCGCGAGGTGCTCGCCGACGAGACCGACGATGTCGGTGGACTCGAGGATCCGTCGTCGGTCGTCGTTGTCGGTGAAGGTTCGAACCACCCGAGCGTGTCCAATCCAATGGGAGCGGCCGGCGGGGCGTTGGGGAGGTGAGCGCGGCAGGATGGCCGCGGCTCGCGCACCCGTGGCGCGTCCGACAACATGTCAACGCAGTTCAACTCAGACGGAAGTCATTGAGGGCGAACACGATCCCTGATGTCGCGCCGACCAGGCGCCCGACCGTCGGAGCGGCTGTGCCCGTGGAAGAGGTGACCCGCGTGGTGGACGGCGTACGGCGTCCAGAGGAGGGGTCCGGGTAACGGGCTGCGGCTCCGGTGGAAACGGTACAACCGAACCATTGCGGGTCAAACGAAGGGTGCGGAAAAATAGCGCATCATGCCTTGTGCGCAGGGGTGGGATGTGGTAGGCGGCGCCGACGCGGGGTTGAGGAGTTGGTGAGATTGCAGGGGTGTGGCGCCGGGATTGCTTGGCGGCGCGCCGGGCGGGGCTAGACTCGTCGGCGATGAGGATGGACGTCCGGTTCGAGGGGCGCGTGCAGGGGGTGGGCTTTCGCGCGACCGTGCACGAGATTGCGCGGCGGCACGAGGTCGCCGGCTGGGTGCGCAACGAGGCGGATGGATCGGTCCGGATGGAGGCGGAGGGATCGCTGGAGGAGTTGGAACGGTTCCTCGGCGCGATCCGCGGCGCGATGCGCGGGTTCATCTCGCGCGAGGACGTGGAGCGGAGCGAGCAGGAGCGCGGGCACCGCGGCTTTGAGATTCGCAGGTAGGTCGTGGACGCGGAGGATGGATCCGGATGCTGATTCTGTTCGACATCGATGCGACGCTGCTCTCGACCTCGCGCGCGGGGCTCATCTCGATGGGCGAGGCCGGGCGCGAGCTGTTCGGTGAGACGTTCACCGAGCACGGCGTGGACTTCGCGGGGCGGCTCGATCCGTTGATCCTGATGGAGCTGATCGCCCGGAACGGGCAGGCGTTTTCGCCTGAACTGGCGCTGCGATTCCGGGAGACGTACGTGCGGCGGATCGAGCATCGGCTGCGCACGCACGCCACGTCGCTGGCGTTGCCGGGCGTCATGGATCTGCTGGGCGCGCTCGAGAGCGTGCCGGGCGTGACGATGGGGCTGCTGACGGGGAACTTCCCGGAGTCGGGCGCGCACAAGCTGCGTGCGGCGGGGATCGATCCGGAGCGGTTCCACGTGTGCGCGTGGGGGGATGACTCGCCGCACGATCCGCCGTCGCGCGATCACCTGCCGCCGGTGGCGATGCAGCGGTACGAGGAGCGGTTCGGCTCGACGATCGCGCCGGATCGGGTGACGATCATCGGCGACACGCCCCATGATGTTCGGTGCGCCAAGGCGCACGGCTGCCGCGTGCTGGGCGTGGGGACGGGGATCTTCACGGCGGAGCAGCTCCTCGCGGAGGGGGCGGACTCGGCGGTGGAGACGCTGGAGGACACGCGGGGCGTGGTGCGTTGGCTGATCGAGCCGATGCGTCAGGCCGCGGCGGTCTGATCGGATTCTGAACGGGTCTCATTCTGGACGCGAAGCGGCGTTCCCGCGATTCTGTGGCATAATCGTAAGTGATGATGTGAGAAGAATTTAGGGGATATGCCGTCTGGAGGGGTTGGAGGGGCGGTCGGGCGGTTCGCGGAGGCGTGGGTGAGAGTCTTTTTGCCCGGCCGCACCTACGATCCGGCTCGCACCTTTGGACGCGGAGGCCGCCGGCGATGGACACCATCTACAGGGCTTTGTGCTCGGGCTTCTTCATCAACCAGAAGCTGTCCACGAAGATGGATCTGCCGCTGAAGCGGGAGACTGTTCTGGATTTGTTCGAGCGTGTCCGCAAGGAGCGGCCGCGGCTCGAGCGGCTGAAGCGGTACCAGGGCGAGCTGGCGCTGGAGTCCGCGTTGCGGGCCGGCGAGCAGGAGTGGGTGGCGCTGCGACGGAACAGCGTCCGATCGGGCGCGGCGGACCCACCGGCGGTGTCGGACGCGCTCAAGCTGCACCGGCTGGCGCTGGAGCTGGCGCCCTTCTACCTGTCGATCAACCCGCTGGACGTGGACGGGCTCGAGCTGACCTACGGCTTCGAGCTGGACGCGGCGGGGAATCACCACGCGATCGTGCGCGATGCGCTGCTCAAGAACACGCCGCTGGCGGCGGCGACCGAGAGCGACGCCTGGGCGCCGATGGACATCCAGCCGTGCATCGGCATCGCGCTCAATGAGCGGTGCGACCTGCAGGCGTGGATCGAGGTGAAGACGAAGACGTCGGTGCGCGAGATCCGCCGGGACCGCTACAACGAGGAGCCGATCAGCGTGTGCCTGACGGTTCGCAAGGCGGGCTCGGTGAAGGAGATTCGCGAGCTCGGCGTGGTGTTCGACATGCTGACGGCGAACGCGGAGCGGCTGGTGAACGACCGGCTCGTGCCGCACATCATTCAGCCGCTGCGTCAGGCGATCGCGTCGGCGAACCGCTGAAATCGACGGAAATCAGTGTTGGGGCGGGGGGTTGTCGCTGCGCGGAGCGCTGTCGCGTTGGTCGCGCGGCGGACGATCCGGGCGCGGGCCTCTCGGTCCGCCGCCGCCGCCACCTCCGCGAGGGCCGCCGGGCCCGCCGCCGCGTGGTCCGCCGCCGCCGCGATGTCCGCCGCCGCCGGGGCCGCGAGGTCCGCGGGGCGGGGGTCGGCGCGGCGCGGAGGCGCGGGCGATGACTTCGCGCGCCTGTTCTTCGGTGAGGGCGCCGTGCTCGCGTTCGTTGAAGAGCAGATCGCCGATGACGGGATCGACTTCTTCGCGGACCTGTCGCGCGCCGAGCTTCTTGTAGGTCTTGGTGAGGCGGACGCGTTCGATCTCTTTGCCGAACTTCATCTTGACGACGAAGACGCGTCCCTTGCCGGGAGTCTCGTCGGCTTCGACCCAGACGAATCCGGGCTTGGCGCCGATGGCGGGGATGATGACGAACGAGCGCAGCGGCCGCGAGGGTGTCGTGGGCGCCTCGGCGGGCGGCTGAGTCGGCGTCTCGTTCTGTTCGGGCATTGGGCGTTCGGTCCGGGTTCCGCGCGTCGTGGCGCTGGGATTGGGCGAGGGGACGCGGGGCATCCTACGGGTTTCGTGTGCGGAGCCGCAACACTGCGGGCAGAAGAAGCACGGTGGCGGCCCAGGTGAGGACGAGGCCGGCGGTCATGACGAAGCCGAGCGAGCGGATGCCGCGGTGTTCGGCGGTCATCATGCAGGCGAAGCCGATGGTCGTGGTGGCGAGCGTCATGGTGATGGCGCGACCGGCGCCGCCGGCCAGGCCTGCGGGGCGGTCCTGCGGCTGCTGTCGCCAGCGGTGGACGGCGTGCACGCCGGCGGTGACGCCGAGGCCCAGGAGCAGCGGCGCGACGATGGTGTTCGCGAAGTTCAGGTGAAGATCGGCGGCGCCCATGAGGCCCAGGAGCGCGACGATCGCCGCGAGCACCGGCGCGACGGCGCACAGCACGTCGGAGAGCCGCCGGAAGTCGAACATCAGGAGGATGAGGATGGCGGCGGCGGCGAGGCCCGCGGCGACGACGTTGGCGGACTTGATGACGCGCGCGGACTCGTGGATCTGCACGGTGGGGCCGGTGGCGCCGGGCGCGACGGAGTAGACGGCGTTGACGAAGGGCGCGAGGCGCGAGGCGTCGAGCACGCTGACGCCGGTGTCGGACGCGCGCGGGTAGATGCGCAGGAGGAGCGAGCCGTCGGTCCCGATGAACTGCTCGCGCAGCGCGGGGGGGAGATCGTCGGGCGTGGCGGGTGCGGCGTTGCGGACGACGCTGGTGCGCATCGCGAGGTCGGTGCGATCGCGCTGGTAGAGCATCTCGGCGCGCTGCGCCTGGTCATCGGACATCGACGCGACGCGCTCGGCGACCTCGCCGAGGGGCTGGGTGTCGAAGGACGACGCGAGCGACGCGGCGGCGGCGCGGAAGTCGATGATGTCGCCGTCGGCGAGCGTGGGCTCGGGGATGGCGCGGAGCGCGGCCTGTTTCGCGGCGAGATCGGCGGGGAAGAGCATGCCGGCGCCGCCGACCTCGGCGACCTCGGGGAGCGCCCGGAGCTCTTCGGTGAGACGCTGCGCTTCGGAGGGCGTGCGCGCGATGAGGATGGCGTGCCACGCGCTGCGCTCGTCGTCGGCGGCGAGCCGGCGCTCCCAGACGACGCTCTCGACATTGTCGGGGAGCATCTTGAGGAGATCGGTGTCGTAGCGGACGTGCGTGGCGCCGTAGCCGGCGCTCAGGAGCAGCAGCGCCCAGGCGCCGACGACGATCGGCGCGCGGGTGTCCACCCAGTTGAAGCGCCCGCGCATGTAGGGGCGCGAGACGCCGCCCTCGCGCCCGCGCAGGCTGCGCTCGGGGCGCGGCAGGAGCATGAGGATCGCGGGGAACGCCGAGAGGGAGATGAGCGTGCAGACCAGGATGCCGCCTGCGGCGATGACGCCGAGCTCGGCGACGCCGGCGAAGTTGGTGAAGCCGGTGGCGCCGAACGCCGCGGCGGTGGTGAGCGTGCCGGTGAGGATGCCGGGCCCGGCGGAACGGAAGGCGTCCTCGATGGCGGGCGCCATGTGCGCGTGGTCGGGGTGGACGACTTCGAGGCGCGAGATGAGGTGCACGGCCATGTCGGAGCCGAGCCCGACGAGGATGATCATGAAGACGATGCTGAGGACCTGCAGGTGTCCGACGCTGAGCGTCGCCCAGGCGAACGAGCAGCAGAGCCCGAGGAGCAGCGAGAAGAGGATGGCGATGGGCACGGCGACGCCGCGGTAGACGCACACGGCGAGGAGCGCGATGAGCGCCATGCCGAGCGCGGAGGCGCGGGTGGAGTCGCTCATCGACTGGCGAGTCTCGTCGGACTCGAGGACGGGCACGCCGGTGACGCCGGCCTCGACGTCGGCGAACTCGGGCTGCGCGCGGAGGTCGCGGATGTGGTTGCGCAGTGCGCGGACCTGGCGGCCATGGGCGACGATGGAGGTCGAGCCCTTCGTCTCATCGTCGGCGAGGGACGCGAAGAGAAACGCGAGCTGGCCGCTGGGTGTGACGAAGCGCTGGGTGTCGGGGATGTCGGCGAGGACGGAGTGGCGCGTGGATTCGCCGGCGTCGGCGATGCGCTGGAGGAGGGCGCGGAGCTCGTCGCGGTCGGCGTCGGACATGGCGCGGGCGCCGAGCGCGGAGAGGCCGAGGAGGTGACCCAGGGATGGCGAGGCGAGGACGGGGCCGGCGCGCTCGAGGTCGCGCGCAACGGATTCGACGCGTTCGAGCGGCTCGGAGAGGAGGAGGCCGACGGGGGCCTCCATGGTGGGGAAGCCGGCGACGACGTCGGTGAAACGGCGGTCGTCGCGCAGGCGCGCGGCGAGCGCGTCGATGAAGCCGGTGATCTGGGGGCCGTTGACGTCGCCGCTTGTGTCGATGACGACGGTGGCGTCATCCCAGCGCGGGAAGAGGCGTTTGTACTCGGTGTAGCGCTGCTGCCAGGGGAGGTCGGGGTTGATGAGGTCGCTGCGATCGGCCATGAAGCCGAGGTTGGTCGCGGCGTACCACGCGGAGCCCGCGGCGAGGAGCACGCAGGCGACGAGCGTGAGGATGGGATGGTGGGCGACGAATCGCGCCCAGCCGGTCAGGAGTCGATCGCGGCGATGCTCCATCGCCCGGGAGGAAATCATGGGTGGATGGTCGCCGCTCGGCGCGTGCGGGGCAAGCGGCGGCGCGCTAATCGGCGCCGGTGGCGGCGAGGGGGCGCGCGGAGGGCGCGGGCTGGCGTCCGAGGACGGCCTCGAAGACGGGCGTGGCCATGAGCGTGGTGACGACGGCCATGACCACCATGACGGAAAAGAGCGTGGGCGTGATGACGCCTCGCTCGAGGCCGATGTTGAGGATGATCAGCTCCATGAGGCCGCGCGCGTTCATGAGCGCGCCGATGGCGATGGAGCGGCGCGTGGTCTCACCGGAGAGTTTCGCCGCGGCGAAGCACGCGAGTCCCTTGCCGGCGGTGGCGGCGATGAGGATGACGCCGGCGACGACGAGGAGGGGGATGGTGGAGATGAGGCCGATGCGGGTGTTGAGGCCGGAGTAGACGAAGAAGAGCGGGAGGAGGAAGGTGGAGACGAGTGGGCGGAGCTTGCGGTGGAGTTCTTCGACGAGCGCGCCGCGGGGCATGGCGGCGCCCATGATGAAGGCGCCGAAGACGGCGTAGATGCCGATGGCGTCGGTGAACCAGGCGCCGAGGCAGACGAGGGCGAGGATGACGATGAGGAGGTTGTCGCTGAGCGCGCCGTGGCGTTCGACCATGCGTCCGAGGGGCGTGAGGATGCGCCGCAGGATGAGGAGGCAGAAGACGGCGTAGAGCACGCCGCCGCCGATGGCCTTGACGGCGATGTCGGCGTCGCCGGTGAAGGAGGCGAGGACGACGGCGAGGACGCACCACGCGGCGGCGTCGTCGATGGATCCGGCGGCGAGGGCGAGCGTGCCGTGGGAGGTGTTGGAGAGGCCGCGCTCGTAGATGATGCGCGCGAGCATCGGGAACGCGGTGATGGACATGGACGCGCCGAGGAAGAGCATGGCTTCCCAGCGGGAGACGCTTTCATTGAAGAAGGTGGCGTCGCCGACGAGCCAGAGGGCGATGAGCGCGCCGAGCGCGAAGGGCGCGGCGATGCCGGCGGAGGAGACGGCGGCGGCGCCGGCGAAGTTGCGCCGGATGAGGTCGGCGCGGAACTCGGCGCCGACGAGGAACATGTAGAGCGCCAGGCCGACCTGCGCGACGGCGTAGATGATGGTCATGGACTCGCGCGGGAAGACGAGCGCGAAGGTCTCGGGGAAGAGCAGGCCGAAGAGCGACGGGCCCATCACGACGCCGGCGATCATCTCGCAGACCACGGGCGGCTGACCGAGCCAGCGGCCGATGAGGCCGACGACGCGGCAGACGGTGAGGATCAGCGCGAGCTGGAAGAAGAAGAGAACGGACAGTTGGAACGCGGACAATGCCCACCTCTCCCGCCGGAGTCGGAGGAACGGTACATCACGGTTGGATGGAGGCAAGGGCGCGGCGGGCGGGCGGCGCATGAAAAGGCCGCACCGTTGCGGGCGCGGCCTTCGGACGGTTGCGGTTCGGGTCGAGAACTAGCGGCGTCGGCGAACGCCGATGGTCAGCGCGAGCAGCGCGAGGGCGCCGGCGCCGGGCGTGGGCACCTCGAGGAAGTAGTTGGCGACGATGAACTCGGCGAGCGCCTGGCCGGAGAGCTGGGCGTCGATGTTGCTGAAGTCGAAGTGGATGCCGCCGTAGATGCGCGAGAGGCCGGCCTCGTTCGCGGCCTCGTCGAGCGAGGTGAAGTCGCGCGAGATGTGGGGCTGGTCGTCGACGGTGACGGTGAAGGTGTGCGCGTCGGAGCCGGTGAGGAGCTGGAGGATGGCCGCGGCGGCGCGGGAGAAGGTGGAGTGGCCCGACGTGTACTCGGGGAAGGGCGGGGTGTTGATGAGCGGGAGCCAGTTGATGTCGGCGACGGTGTCGTCGTTGCCGTCGGTGTCGCCTTCCTGGATGGCGGTGATGGGGCGCCAGAAGTCGTACGCGTACTTGTTGTCCCAGGAGACGATCGCGGCGTCTCCGAGCGCGGCGCCGAGGGCGCCGAAGAGCTGCGCGCTCTTGGTGATCGACATGCCCGAGTCGCGCGCGATCTGCTGGGCGATCTGGTTCCACTGCCCGGGGGGCGTGACGGTGCCGCCGCCGGCGGCCCAGAGGAGCGCGATCTCGGTCTGGTCGGCGGTGCGCGTGGCGCTGTTGAGCGCGCCGATCTCTTTCACCTCGTTGTACGACGCGGCCCACTCGGCGGAGTCGAGCGCGGGCGGCCCGCCCTGGCGGAACTGATCGCCGCTGGTCATGGTGAACGGCGTGACCGTGGGCCAGTTGGGCAGCAGGCCCGGCGCGTTGCCGGGGAGCGTCGGTCGCCACTGGCCGGGGAGATTGCCCGGGGTGTAGGGAACGACGTCGTTCGAGTGGTCGTTGGCGCGGGCGTCGAGGATGGCATTGGCGCAGAGCTGGCCGAGCGCGACGCCGTTGTCGCGCGCGACGATGTCGTTGAGCGTGGAGAGCTGGCGATTCAGCAGGGCGTCGAAGTTGGCCTGTTGGGAAGGGAGGAGCGCGGAGAGGACGCCGTGCGCCGCGGCCGCGGCGGCGGCGCGCTGGTTGCAGGGCTCGTTGGTGACGACGCCGGGCAGGTACGCGTTGTAGCGCCCGGTGATGGCGTTGACGGCGTCGAAGACGGCGATCTGCGTCATGGCCATCGCGCGGCTGGCGCGGGGCGGGTTCGTGCCGGTGTCGCGGACGGCTTCGAGGAGCAGGCTGTTCCACTTGGTGACGGCGTTCGCGTGCGCGGCGCCGGCGAGCGACAGCGCGGCGGCGACGCCCGCGAGGCGTGCGATGCAATGAGACATGGCTTGGCTCTTTCTCCCTGAGGTGCTCGGTGCAGGATCAGCGACGGCGGCGGGCGATGACGGCGCCGAAGGCGGCGAGCATCGCGGCGCCGGACGGCGCGGGAATCACGAGGAAGTTGTCGAAGATGTACTGGCCCAGCGCCTGGCCCTGGAGCAGGCCGACCTCGTTGTCGAAGTCCCAGTGCACGCCCAGGTACATGCGGCTGTCGGCGTTCTCCTGCGCCGCCTGCGAGAGCGACGTGAAGTGACGCACGACGCCCTCGAGCTCGTCGCTGCCGATCGAGAAGGCGATGTCGTCGCTGCCGAAGAAGAGCGCGAGGATCGTCGCGGCGGTGGAGCCGAAGGTCGCGTGCCCGCTGGTGTACGCGGGGAACGCGGGCGTGTTGGGGTAGGGCAGCGCGTCGGCGAGGGGCTGCCACGTCGGATCGGAGATGGTGAGATCGTTGCCGTCGGTGTCGGCCTCGCGGATGCCGGTCAGCGGGCGCCAGAGTTCATAGGCGTACTTCGCGTCCCAGACTGAGATTGCGGTGTCGGCCATGGCCACGTTGAGGATCGCGTACATGCGCGCGTTCTCGAGGAGCGTGGCGCCTTCCTGCTCGGCGATGACCGCGGCGATCTGGTTCCAGTGGCCCGGGGGCTTGCTCGTGCCGTCGCGATCATTGGCCCAGAACATCGCCAGTTCGGTCTGGTCGGCGGTGCGCGTAGCGCTGTTGAGCGCGCCGAGCTCCTTCACGCGGTTGAAGGACTCGGCGTACTCGACCGAGTCCAGCGCGGGCGGCGCTTCGGGACGGAACTGATCGGGCGTCGCCATGACCCACGGCGAGACGTTGCTCCAGCCCGGTCCCCAGGCGGGGTCGTTGGCAGGAGGCGTCGGTCGCCACTGGCCGGGCAGGTTGCCGGGCGTGTAGGGGTAGACAACGTTGTGGTTGTCGTTGGCGCGGTTGTCGATGCACGCCTGACCGACCACGGCGCCGTAGGCGATGCCGAGGTCCTTGCCCACGCCGTCGGAGATGGCGCCGAGGGACTGGGCGAGGCGGGCGTCGAGCATGTCGCTCTGGCCGGGATAGAGGTGCTTGAGGACCTCGTACGCGGCGCACGCGGCGGCGGCGCGCCGGTTGGTGCCGGCGAGGGCGGCGGGTGTGGGGACGACGGAGTCGTAGCGCTGTTCGACACCGTTGACGGCGTCGAAGATGGCCGCGGAGACCATCGCGAGTTCGCGCGAGACGGGCCCGGGACCGCCGCCGTTGGCCCGGATGGTGTCGATGGCGACGTTGTGCCAGTAGGTCACCACGTCGGCGGACGCGGCGGTGGAGACGATGGACAGCAGCAGCGCGGGCGCAAGCCGGAACGGTGGACGTCGCATGATCTCTGAACTCCCTTTCCCAGATGGTGCGGCGCGGGCCCAGTGCAGGGGCTCAACGCTGGTGAAGAATCTACCCTGCGAATCGGGCGAAGGAAATGGGCTTGCTCACAGAACCCCCTTGGGTCGGTAGTCTGGATGGACCATGGCGCCTGAACCGAAGCCGAACGCGCCCGAGCGGATGCCATTCCGGGACGTCATCTATCTCTGGCTGGCGGGGGTGTTCGTCACCTCGCTGATCGTCGCCAACCTGATCGGGAGCAAGTTCTTCTTCTTCGGCGAGATCCCGCTCCTGGGCTATTCGATTCTCGTGGAGCACTCGGTCGGGATGTTCGCCTTTCCGGTGACGTTCCTGCTGACGGACCTCATCAACGAGTACTACGGGAAGCGCGGCGCCCGGCGGATCACGTGGGTCGGTTTGGGGATGTCCGTGTACGTGTATCTGATGCTCTGGCTGGCGCGCGAGGCGCCCGCGGCGCCGGCGGACCGGACGTACGTCGACGAGGGGATGTTCGACGCGGTGTTCGGCGCGTCGCGCTGGCTCATCGTGGCGTCGCTGACGGCGTACCTGGTGGGGCAGATGTGCGACATCTTCCTCTTCGGCGTGCTGAAGAAGCTGACGCGCGGGCGCATGATCTGGCTGCGGGCGACGGGCTCGACGGTCGTGTCGCAGTTCGTGGACTCGCTGGTGATCTCGTTCGTGCTGATGTCGATGCAGCCGCTGGCGGACGGCAGCCGCGCGAGCGTGGGGTTCATGTTCGAGACGGCGGTGAAGGGGTACGCGCTCAAGGCGATCGTGGCGGTGGCGGTGACGCCGCTGATCTATCTCGGGCACGCCATTCTGAAGCGTGGGCTGGGCCTGAAGCCGGCGCCGATCGAGAAGCCGCTCTAGCGGGGCGCGTGGTCCCTATCGTGACGGCCCCATGTCCAGCGCCTCCGATCGCCCGCCCTCGACGCTCGCCGGTCTGACGACCGTCGTGCTGACGCTGCTGGGCTGGTCGAGCGTGCCGCTGTTTCTCAAGCACTTCAGCCACTCGATCGACGCGTGGACGAGCAACGGCTGGCGGTACGGATTCAGCGCGTTTCTCTGGGCGCCGGTGCTGCTCTTCATCGGGGTGCGCGGGACGAAGCCGGCGCGTCTGTGGCGCGCGGCGATCGTGCCGGCGATCTTCAATTCCACCGGGCAGGTGCTCTTCACCTGGGCGCACTACAAGATCGAGCCGGGGCTGCTGACGTTCGGGTTGCGCCTGCAGATCGTGTTCGTCGCGGTGGGCGCGGCGATGCTCTTTCCCGCGGAGCGGCGCGTGGTGCGCTCGCCGGTGTACATCGCCGGCGCCGCGCTGGTGCTGGGCGGCGCGATGGGCACGGGGCTCTTCGGCGACGAGCCGCTGATCGGCGGGTCGTTCTGGGGCTTCATGATGGCGATCGCGTCGGGCGCGCTCTTCGCGGGCTACGCGCTCAGCGTGCGCAAGTGCATGGCGGGGATCCACCCGGTGGTGGCGTTCGCCGCGATCAGCCAGTACACGGCGGGGGTGATGCTGCTGCTGATGTTCGCGTTCGGGGAGCAGATGGGCGCGACGGCGCTGGCCATGGCGACGGACCAGTTCGCGCTGCTGCTCCTGAGCGCGGTGATCGGGATCGCGCTGGGGCACGTGTTCTACTACATCAGCATCGCCAATCTGGGGGTGGCGGTGTCGGCGGGGGTGATCCAACTCCAGCCGTTCTGCGTGGGCGCGGCGAGCTACTTGCTGTTCGGCGAGCAGCTCACGGCGCTGCAGTGGACGTGCGGCCTGGTGGCGGTCGCGGGGGCGGTGGGGATGTTGTGGGTGCAGCGGGTGATGTCGGAGCGGGCGAAGGCGGAGGCGCGCGAGGTCGAGGCGCGCCGGGCGCTCGAGCGTCCCGCGTCGCCGGAGGCCGAAGCGGTGGTGGGTGTGAAATGACAACGGGCGGCTCGTGATGAGCCGCCCGTTGCGGTTGTTGTGATCAGCGCTCGCGTGCGCGAGCGTTCGGCTTACCAGCCGCCGGAGGAGCGACCGCCACGGCCGCCGCCACCACCGCCGCCGTAGCCGCCGCGGCCGCCGCCGCCGCCGCCGAATCCGCCGCGGCCGCCGCCGCCGCCACCGAATCCGCCACGACCGCCGCCGCCGGCCTCACGGGGGCGCGCCTCGTTGACAACGATGGCGCGACCGCCGCTCTGCTGGCCGTTCATCGCGTTGATCGCGGCGTCGGCCTCGGCGTCGTTCGTCATCTCGACGAAACCGAAGCCGCGCGGGCGGCCGGTCTCGCGATCCATGACGATCTGCGCGGAGGAGACTTCGCCGTGCGGCTCGAACATCGAGCGGAGCTCGGCCTCGTTCACGCTGAAGGGGAGATTACCGACATAGAGCTTCTTCAATGCTTCTGCTTTCGAACTGCCCGAGAGATCCTTGTTTCATCCGCAGCTTGCCTCGGGCGAGATCGAGCGTCGGTTGTTCCTCAGGTCGTCCCGGTCGGCCGGGTAGATGCCCCTGAGGTGACAAAAGGATAGGCGCTTTGTGAACCCCGTGTGGGCGAGTAGGCAAGTGACGTATTTCGGGGGGTCCGGGCACGAAAAAAGGCGGCCGCCGGAGCGACCGCCTTTAAGTCCTGCTGAGGGAGGGATTTACCAGCCGCCGGAGGAGCGACCGCCGCCGCCACCGCCGCCGCCGTAGCCGCCCCGGCTGCCTCCACGGCCGCCGCCACCACCGCCGCCGCCGTAGCCGCCGCGGCCACCACCGCCGCCGCCACCGAAGCCACCACGACCGCCGCCGCCGCCGAAGCCGCCGCGGCCGCCGCCGGCGCCGGCCTCACGGGGGCGCGCCTCGTTGACGACGATGGCGCGGCCGCCGAGCTGGGCGCCGTTGGTCGCGGCGATCGCCGCGTCGGCCTCGGCGTCGTTGGTCATCTCGACGAAGCCGAAGCCGCGGGGGCGTCCGGTCTCGCGGTCCATGACGATCTGGGCCGAGGAGACTTCGCCGTGCTGCTCGAAGAGCTCGCGAAGCTCCTGCTCATTGGTGCTGAAGGGGAGATTTCCGACGTACAGCTTCTTCATTCTGCTGCCTGCGATCCTGCCCGAGAGTCCTGTGAATTCCAAACCGGCCTGCCTCGGGCAAGATCCAGCGTCGGTTGTCCAAGGGAGCGCGCAGGGCCATCCCAGCAGACCGCTCCATCTGAGCCGGGAGTATAGCCGGGCGCCGAACGACGGCGAAAGTCCCGATTCGCGCAGAATTTCAGGGAGTTTTTGCCAGGGCCGGAGGGATTGCCTTCATGACTTCCCTATCCGGATCGGCCGGGCCGTCGTCGGCTCGGGGGGTGGCGAGGACGATCATGCCGCGGCGGTGGTCAGGAGCGACGCATCGAGGACGGGGATCACCTGTCCGATGTGCATGCGGTCGAGGACCGCGCGCACTTCGTTCGAGGCGCCGGTGAGGACGAGCGTGCCGTTGTGCCGGCGCTGCGCATCCCACAGGGCGACGATGAGGCCGAGCGCGCCGGACGAGAGATACGTCAGCGCACCGAGCTCGATCACGACGCCCGCGGGCTCGCGTGCGGCGATGGACTCGAACTCGGCCTGGAGTCGCGGGATCGCGGCGTGATCCGCGGCGCCGACAAGGCGCACGATCAGCGGATCGCCGCCGTCGAGCGAAGCAACGCGAAGGGCGAAGGTCGGCGAGGGCGCGAGGGTGCGCCGGCGGCGCGTGGTGAGGGGCATGGCGTCGTTCCTGTGAGCGTGCGGGGGAGACAGGACAGACGCCACCTTCGGGCGCGCGGGGGATCATCGAAGGGGGGCGGGTACGCTGGACGGATGGGAACGGCTGCCCTTGTGGCCGCGGCGTGGTACGGGGCGTGGAGCGCGGTCAGCGCGGCGCTGTACGGCTGGGACAAGCGTGCGGCGTCTCGGGGCGCGTGGCGCGTGCCGGAGCGGATGCTGCACGGCGTGGATGCCCTCGGCGGTTGGCCGGGTGGAGCGATGGCGCGGCGGGTGTTTCGGCACAAGACGCGGAAGGCGTCGTTTCTGGTGGTGTCGTGGCTGATCGCGATCGCGCATGTCGCGGGGTGGGCGGTGTGGTGGTGGTGGCGTCGCCGGGGGTGATTGCCGGTCGGCGCTCATACGATTGCTCGTGCCAGCGCCGGAGTCGGATGCGTCTGTGAATGGTGGCGGGGACTGGGCGGCGGTGCGCGCGGAGCTGGCGAAGAAGGCCGCGGCGTTGGCGCGGGCGCCGGGCGTGTACCTGATGAAGGACGAGCAGGGGCGGGTGATCTACGTCGGGAAGGCGGCGCGCCTGCGCGACCGGGTGGGCTCGTACTTCCAGCCCTCGACGGACCTGGGGCCGAAGAAGCAGCAGATGCTGGACTTCGTGCGCGACTTCGAGGTGCTCGAGTGCGAGGGCGAGTGGGAGGCGCTGCTCGCGGAGAACCGGCTGATCAAGGACATCAAGCCGCGGTTCAACGCGCGGCTGACGGACGACAAGACGTTCCCGTACCTCGTGATCACGATGAAGGACGACTTTCCGGGCGTGTTCGTGACGCGCTCGCCGGCGGCGCCGGAGTTCAAGGGCGCGAAGGTGCTGGGGCCGTTCACGAGCGTGTACGCGCTGCGCGAGGCGGTGACGCACCTGCAGCGCGTCTTCAAGTTCCGCACGTGCGACCTCGAGATCCGCGAGAACGACGAGAAGCGGACATTCTTCCGGCCGTGCCTGCTGCACGCGATCGGGCAGTGCACGGCGCCGTGCGCGGCGAAGATCGGGAAGGACGAGTATCGCGCGGACGTGGATCGTTTCGTGCGGTTCCTCGGGACCAAGCGCAGCGACATGCTGCGCGAGCTGCGCGCGGAGATGGAGGAGGCGAGCAAGGGGCTGAAGTTCGAGCGGGCCGCGGCGCTGCGGGATCAGATCCGCTCGATCGAGCGGCTGGATCAGCGGGGGAAGATCGGGGAGGGCTGGCAGCCGGAGACGGAGGGATTGTTCGCGGACGCGGTGCGGCCGCGCAAGGGGATGAAGGCGCTGCAGAAGGTGCTGGGTCTGGAGCAGCCGATCCGCTGCATGGAGGCGATCGACATCGCGCACCTGATGGGCGGCGAGACGGTGGGGAGCAAGGTGTGCTTCGTGGACGGCATGCCGCTCAAGAGCGAGTACCGGCGGTACAAGGTGCGGACGGTGGACAACGACGACTACATGGCCATCCGCGAGGTGGTGAGCCGTCGGTATCGCGAGGCGGGGGCGGGGCAGGAGCTGTTTCCGGATGTGATCCTGATCGACGGCGGGCTGGGGCAACTGCATGCGGCGCTGGAGGCGTTCGAGCAGCTCGAGATGCGGCCGCCGATGGTGATCTCGCTGGCGAAGAAGGAGGAGCTGATCTACGTGCAGGAGCGGAGCGAGCCGATCCGGCTGGGTCGGGAGAACGCGGCGCTGCGGCTGTGCCAGGCGATCCGGGACGAGGCGCACCGGTTCGCGCAGCATTACCATCACGTGCTCCGGCGCAAGAAGACGCTGGGGGAGGACTGATGCGGCGCGATCGATGGGTGATGATGCTGACGCTTGCGGCTACGCTCGGCGGCTGCGCGTCGATGCGCGAGGTGACGCTCGATGTGCGCGATGGGGACGACGCGGCGCGGGGGGCGCTGGTGCGGGCGATCCCGCTCAACGAGGGGTTTGTGCCGCTGCCGCTGAACGACGACACGATCGCGGAGATCCTGCTGCTCGAGAAGAAGTCGCAGCAGGCGGTGGTGAGCGAGGGCGGCGTGGCGCGGTTGCGATTGCGGGCGGGCGTGCCGCACGTGGTGGAGGTGGAGCCGGCGCGATGGCGCGAGGGCGGCGTAGAACGGGAGCAGGAGCGATGGCTACTGGACGCGGACGGTCGGACGATCGAACGGGCGGATGGCGGCGGGCAGTACGAGGTGCGCGTCTCGCGGTAGCGGGGTGCGCGCTGGCGCTCGGCGGCTGCTACGAGTACGGCGCGACGACGGTCGCGGTGCGCGATCGCGACACGCTGCGCCCGGTCTTGGGCGCGCAGGTCACGGTGAGCAACACGACGCTGAACCCGGCGGGGCCGGAGAAGGCGCGCGGCGTGACGGACGCGGAGGGCATGGTGGCGCTGCGCGTCGCGGTCTACAACCGGCTGCTGGTGCGCGTCGAGGCCGACGGCTATGCACCGATCGTCGCGACGGGCGACCATCCCGGCGTCGTGGGCGACACGGGGTGGTTCGGACCGACGACGGACGAAGAGGGCGGGCGTGCGAAGCTGGAAGTGCGCCTGCTGCCGTAGAGCGGGTTGTTACTTGCCGGGCGTCGCGGCGGTGACGGAGGCACCGTCGCTGTTCTGCGCCGCGGTGGGCACGGCCTTGGGCTGATCCACCTGCTGCGCGGGCGTGGGCTCGGAGGGCTTCTGCGCCGGCGCGGACTGCGGACCACCCTGGCGACGCGCGCCGTCGGGCGCCCCGGGCATCGACGCCTGGAGCGCGGCGATGGCTTCCTTCGAAATCTCGTTGGAGAGGATCTCGCCGGGCGTGGGCTGACGGAGCAGGACCTTCTGGCCTTCCTTCAGGCCGGCGCGGACCTCGACGAGCGTCTCGCTGCGACGGCCGACGAGGACGGGGGTCTTCTCGTAGCGATCGCCGGTCGACGTGAACACGTAGCGGATCGGGCCCTCGTTGAAGACAGCCTGGATCGGCACGGCGAGCGCGTCATCGACGGCGCCGAGCACGATCTCGGCCTCGCAGCGCATGGCGGGCTTGAGGAGACTCTTGCCCTCGGACTCGTCGAGCACGACCTTGACGGTGTACTCGCGCAGGTTGGGATCGCGCCAGCCGCCCGACTCGGCGAGGACGCCGATCGAGAGGACTTCGCCGGTGAAGGAGCGGCCCTGCACGGCGTCCACCTTGACGGTGGCCTTCTGCCCGGGCTTGATGCGCCCGGCGATGCTCTCGTGCACGCGCACGGTGGCGACCATCTCGCGGATGTCGGGGAGCGCGATCAGGAGCTGGTTGGGGTGGACGTTCTGGCCGATCTGGAGGCCCTGATCGTTGCCGCCCCAGCGCGAGCGCTCGAGCGTGGTGCCGTAGACGACCAGCCCGTCGTTGGGCGCGAAGACGATGGCGTTGTTCACCTGCTCCTTGAGCTTGGCGAGACGCTCCTCGCGGATGCGCAGCTGCTGACGCTTGTTGTTGAGGTCGGCTTCCTTGCTGGCGAGGTTGGAAGAGTTGCTCTGGATGACGCGGTCGAGCTCGGCCTGCGCCTCCTCGATGTTGCTGGTGAGCTGCTTGATCTCCTTCGGTCGGTCGTACTCCTCGTAGACCTCGCTCTCAAGCTTGGCGGTGAGCGCCTTGGACGCGGCCTCGATGGCGGCGGTCTCGTCCTGCTTGAGAGAGTCGGTGGAGAGGAAGCCGCGCTCGTGGAGGGACGTCGAGCGTTCGAACTTCTCCTGGAGCCGGACCTGCTCGCGTCGGGTGCGGTCGATGGCGAGCTCGAGCTCCTGGCGCTTCTTGACGTCGTCGCCGTTGAGCCACTTCTCGTACTCGATGCGGGCGAGTTCGAGCTTGAGGTTGGCCTTGCGCAGCTCGGACTCGTTTTCTTTGAGCTGGATCTCGTAGCTGTTCTGCGCGACGACGAGGTCCGACTTGGCGGACTCGACCTTGGCTTCTTCTTCCTGGAGCTGGGTCTGGAGTTCCTCGGCGTTGAGCTTGATGAGGACGTCGCCCTTGGAGACGCGGGCGCCTTCTTCCACGAGCTCGACGATGGCGGACTGCTTCTCGAGCTTGCTGCGGATCTCGACCTGGTTGCGCGCCTGGAGTTCGCCGTTGGCGACGACGCTGATGTTGAAGGTGGACTTGGCGACCGGGTAGATCTCCGCCGCGGCCGGGCCGGAAGGGCCGCCGCCGCCGAAGAGGGCGATCGAGAGGATCACCACGCCGACGATCACGGCGAGGCCGATGGCGAGCTTGATGAACGCGGCTCCGGTGCGGGAGCGGGGACGACGATTCTCGTGGGCTGCCAAGGGTTCGCTCCGGAGTGTGGTGAATGTTCGGCGGCGTAACGCGGCCGACCGTGCGTCTCTTGCGATTGAACCGCTCGATGGCTCCGTGGTTCCACCGATATCCCCCGAAGACGGGCGAATGCGACCGCCCACGGAGTCTATTCGCTTCATCGGCGATTTCGACGCGACCCGCCGATTGGTTGCGGGGAAGCCCGATCTGCTCAGGTGGCGTCGGGATCGGGCGTGGCGGGCGGCGGGGCGGGGATCGCGCTGGGATCGGGGCCGGTGGGAAGCTGGCCAGGATCCAACTGCTGCGGCTGATTGATCCCGATGAGCATGCCGGGGAGCGGCTGGAACGCGCCGTCCGGCTGCACGCGCATCTGGCCGGTGGTCTCGAGGAAGCGAAGGATGGCGACGCGGATGTCGCGGACGGCGTTGTCGCGCTGGTTGCGCGATTCGAGCAGTTCGTTCTCGGCGTCGAGGCGGGTCTGCGGGTCCACCTCGTCGGCCTTGATCTCGAGCTCCTCGACGCGCAGCTCGTTGAGGCGGATGGCCTCGTCCTGCAGGTCGAGCGAGAAGAGCGCGGTGTCGATCTGCCGGACCGCCTGGCGCGCCTCGAGGATGATGTTGTCGCGGAACTGGTCGAGCGACCGCTTGTCCTGCTGATAGCCGATGATCGCGGAGCGCAGATTCAGGCGCTCGATCTCCCGGTCGAGCGGGAGCGAGAACGTCGCCGCGAGGGAGAAATCGGTCTCGTTGCCGATGAAGGACAGACCCGGGGAGTCGCGCTGCGAGTCGGTGTTGAACGCGACGCGGCCCGAGACGTCGAGGTCCGGCAGCAGGTCGTTGCGCGCGTTGGCCACCGACCGGCGCGAGTCCTCGAGTCGGTCGACCTGGTTCTGGTAGTCGAGCCGGTAGAGCGCCGCGAGCGATGCGGCCACGTCCGGCGTGATGTCCGGGGGCGCGAGGTCGATCTCCGGCGGCACCAGCACGAGGTTCTGCTCGACGGGGATGCCGAGACGGATCTTGAAGCGGTCGAGCGCCAGGATGTACGCCTCGCGCAGGCTGGTGAGACTGTCCTGCGAGCTCAGGACGTTCTGGCGGACGTTGTTGAGGTCGAACGCGGCGCGGCGGCCGGCGTCCACCAGGGCCGCGATCTGTTCCTCGAGGTTGCGGACGGACTCGAGACGAACCTGCGCGTTCTCGATGCCGTTCTGGCGGAGGACGAGGTCGAAGTAGTCGACCGCGATGTCCACGAGGAAGGAGCGCCGGAAGGTCTCGAAGTCGCGTGCGGCGTAGATGAGGTTGCGCTCGGACTGGATGAGCGACTCGCGCGCCACCATGCCGGCGCCGCGGAGGAGCGGGATGTCGCCGGAGAGGATGAACTGACTGGACTCGACGTACTCCTCGGTGACGACGGTGCGGAGCTGCTCGGTGGCGCGGTAGACCCACGCGGCCTCGACCTGCCCGCCGTAGGGCAGGCGCTGGGTGGCGCGCAGGGAGTTCACGACGTTGAGCGCCGCCTGGTAGTCGCCGCCGCCGGGGGCGGTGGGGGTGGCGTCGAGGCCGATGGTGGTGTCGTTGAAGAAGCGCGGGCTCCAGAGGTGGCGTTCGATGAGGAGCCGGATGGCGGTGAGGATGTAGTCTTCCTGAGCGTTGAGGTATTCGCGCCCGGAGGTCTGGGCGATGCGCCAGGCGTCGCGCAGGGTGATGACGCGTCCGCCCTCGGGAATTTCGGCGTAGGCGTTGAGCTTGGCGAGTCGTTCCTCGACGTTGATCGGGCCGGCGGGGTCGTAGCGGAGCTGGTCGTAGGAGGGGTTCAGCGAGGAGGGCTTCTCTTCGGAAACGCCCTCGTGGGTGAAGCCCTCGGGCGAGGTGCTGGCGACCTCGGGCGAGGCGGCGTTGCCGCCGAGGTAGTCGGAGCGGCGCTCGACGAGCTTGTCGATGCGCTTGTCGATGTCGGAGAGCGAGTGGTCGCCGCAGGCCGCGACGAGGAGGGCGCCGACCGCCAGGAGCGCGGCGCACCCCGCATGAAGGGGGTGGCGACAGCGCTTCGGGAGGGTGTGTCGGCGTCGCTGGGCGGGCATGGCGGCGAGTCTACCGGGGGGTTGGCGGCGGCGTTGCGGGCTTTGTCGGGGTGTCCTATCTTTCGCGGCCCGGCGGGATTGGATTGGGCGCTGACAGTGGGGGATGCGCGGGCGACGGGGACGCGTCGGCGCCGTTGCGGGCGGTCGAACGCCTGATCTTGCGATCTTCCTTCCTCTATGGCTCGGTGGCGCACCGGGCTCAGTGCAAAGGCGGCCGATGGCTTCCATCACCTACGACGGGCGGAGTTTTCTGATCGACGGTCGGCGCGAGTGGCTGGCCTCGGCGACGGTGCGGTACTCGCGGACGGCGCGGGCGTCGTGGGGGGACCGGCTCCGGGCGGCCCGGGACGCGGGCTTCAACTGCGTCTATGTGCCTGTCGTGTGGTCGCTGCACGAGCCGCGCAAGGGCGCGCTGGATTTCAAAGGCGAGAAGGACATCCGGACCTTCGTCGAGACGATCGGCGACCTGGGGATGCGCTGCATCCTGTCGCCCGGGCCGTTCGTCGGCGGGACCGAGGACATGGGCGGGCTTCCGGCGTGGGTGGGCTCTTCGGCGCCGCCAGTGGACGGCAAGGCGGGCGTGCGCTCGGGGACGCCGGCGTTCCTCGACGCGGTGTCGAAGTGGTACGGCGCGCTGGCGGGGGAGCTGAAGGACTTGCAGGCCTCGTCGAACCGCGACGGGCCGATCGTGCTCGTGCAGGTGGAGCACGAATGGTACTGCGGCAACGACACGGCCGGGGAGTCGTACCTGCTGGAGCTGGGGCGCTACCTGCGCGAGAACGGCTTCGGCGTGCCGCTGGTGAACTGCAACAACCTGCACCTGTCGATCGAGGGTCAGGTGGACGGCTGGGCGGGGTCGACGGACCTGCTGCGCACGTTCCGGCAACTGCGGACGGTGCGTCCGGAGGCGCCGCCGCTCCTGATGTGGTTCGCGCCGGGCGAGGCGCCGGCGTGGGGTCATACGCAGGACCCAAAGACTCAGCCGGGCGGCGCGGTGATCCAGAGCCGCATGATCGAGGCGCTCGCGGCGGGGGCGCAGTTCAACGTCGCGCGGTTCTTCGAGGGGACGCACTACGGGTTCTCGGCGGGGCGCTCGGCGGAAGGCGACGGGCGATGGTTCTCGACGAACGCCGCGGGACTGACGGCGACGCTGGACGAGCTGGGCCGGCCGGGCCCGTCGTACACGCTGGTTCGGCGCGCGGCGCACTTCGCGTCGCAGTTCGGACGGGTGCTGGCGAACCTGGAGGCGGAGCGCGGCACGATGATGCTGGCGCCGCCGGACACGGTGGATTCGTCGGGGCGCGCGGGGACGACGGTGTCGGTGGCGCACGTGGACGGCACGCGCGGGTCGGCGGCGTTCCTGTTTACGAATGATGAGAGCAAGAACGCATCGGCGGAGATCCTGCGTCCGGACGGGACGTCGCTCGAGGTGCGCTTCGGCGATCAGCGCTGCGCGTGGTGCCTGTTCGATGCGCACCTGACGGGGCGGGCGACGCTGGACTACACGTCGCTGTGCGCCTTCGCGCTCGTGGGGCGGACGCTGGTGGTGTACGGGCCGGCCGGCGCGCAAGGCGAGCTTTCGATCTCGGGCGCGCCGATGGACGTGACCGTGCCGAACGGCAAGACGCCGACGATCGAGGAGCATGGCGGCATCACGGTGGTGGTGTGCAGCGAGGGGCTGATCGACGCGACGTTCGTGACGGCGAACGCGGTGCACGTGGGCTGCGCGGGGCTGGACGCCTCGGGCGAGCCGATGCCGCACGATGAGTACCGCGTGTGCCACACCATCGACGCCGAGGGCGTGGTGACGAAGAAGACCGCGGCGAGCGCGCCGGCGCCCGCCAAGGCGCCGAAGGCGCCGACGCTGTCCAAGTGGTTCTCGGCGAGCGTGGAGTCGTACGTCGACGGCACGAGCGAGCGGTACGCGGCGATCGACGGACCGGCGACGATGTCGGACCTGGGCGCCTCGTACGGCTACGGCTGGATGCGCATCCGCGTGCCGGGGAAGGCCGCGGCGCGCAAGGCGAAGATCGCGTTCCTCGAGGCGGCGGACCGGGTGCATATCTATCAGGACGGCCAGCCGGCGCTGATCGCGGGCGAGGGCCCGGGCGCGACGCTGGAGCCGCCGTCGATGTCGATCGGCAAGGACGGCACGACGCTGTGCGCGCTCATCGACAACCTCGGCCGGCACTGCGCGGGCTCGCACCTGGGCGAGCCGAAGGGTCTGTACGGAGATCTCTGGGACGTCTCGTCGATCAAGGTCGGCAAGCCGACGCTGGCGACGGGCGAGCCGATCGACCCGATGTCGTACGTCGCGCCGCTGATGGGTCTGCGCCACGGCGATCGCACCGAGGCGACGCGGGTGACGTGGGAGTTCATGCACCGGAAGCGCACGCCGCTGTTCATCGCGCTGCTCAAGGCGGTGGGCCCGGCGCTGATGCTCGTGAACGACACGCCGGTGCGGTATCTCGAGTCCGGCGGCGTCGAGCGGCTGCGGCTGGACCCGGCGCTGCTCAAGCAGGGCAAGAACACGGTGCAGATCGCGATGGTGAGCGATCCGTCCGTGGAGGGCCCGCTCGCGGAGCCGGCGCTGGCGTCGCTCCAGAGTGCGCTCGAGGTCTTCGAGGGTCTGGAGTGCGTCTCGGAGAAGGCGGAGTGGGCGTTCGCGAAGTGGGATGCGCCCGCGAAGAACGCCTACGAGCAGGTGACGAAGGCGGCGATGACCAAGGGCGGCGGGCTGCCGCGCTGGTGGAAGTGCGTGTTCAACGCGAAGCGCGGCCTCGACGGTCTGACGCTGGACACGTCCGGTCTGAGCAAGGGCCAGCTCTTCCTGAACGGCATCAATCTCGGTCGCTACTTCGTGGCGACGAAGGATCGGAAGCTGGTCCCGCCGCAGTCCCGCCGGCCGCTGCCCGGCGCGTGGCTGAAGGACGGCGACAACGAGCTGGTGATCTTCGACGAGCACGGGTTCGCGCCGTCGCGGTGCAAGTTGGTGGTGGAGCGCTGAGTCATTCGGGCGCGGCCTGCGCGCGGGCCTGCTGGAGCGTGGTGCGTTCGCTCACCATGCGCCGGACGAACAGGTCCGACATGCGCGGGAACATGCCGCCGATCGCCATGCCATAGCGGACGAACATGCTCGTCCAGACCTCGGGCCTGGGGCGTTTGAGGCAGCAGACGACGGCGCGCGCGACCTTGGACGGCGGCTGCAGGAAGAGGTCCGGCGCGTGCTTGACGATGTCGGCGCCGCCGTTGCGCGTCACGATCTGGTCGAAGAATTCGGTCTTCGTGCCGATCGGGTGCACCGTCGAGACGTGGACGCCGAGGGGCTCGAGCTCGAGGCGCATGGCGCGACCGACGTGGTGCTGCGACGCCTTTGTGGCGCAGTAGGCGCCGTAGTTGGGGATGGTGAACTTGGCGAGGCACGAGGAGCAGAAGAGGACGTGCCCGGCGCGCTGGCGGAGCATGTGGGGGAGCGCGGCGTGGACGATGTTCATCGAGCCGAAGAAGTTGACCTCGAAGATGTCGCGCAGGTCGGCCTCGGGCATCTCGTGCATGGGGGCTTCGACGCCGTAGCCCGCGTTGGCGAAGACGGCGTACAGCGAGCCGAAGGCTTCGAGGCAGGCGTCGACGGCGCGTCGGCAGTCGTCCTTGTTCGCGACGTCGCCGGGGACGACGAGCGTGCGCCCGCCGCGGGACTGGATGTCGATCTCCGCGGCCCTCAGCTTGTCCTCGCGTCGTCCGGTGAGGACGACGGGCATGCCTTCGGCGGCGCAGGCGATGGCGGTGGCGCGTCCGATGCCGGTGGCGGCGCCGGTGATGATGAGGGGTCTGGAGGGGAGGGGGGTGGGCATGGGTTGGAGATCGTACCCGGCGCTGGACATCGAGCCGGGAGCGGGAGCGACCGGCCTCACGCGCGGAGCTGAAGTGAGACGCAGCGCTTCTCTACTGGTGCATGACGTAGTCGATCGCCGCGTGGAGACTCACCGTTGTGTGAATCCATCTCGTGCTTCCATGGCGCGTCCGACCCGTCCCTCGGCTCGGACGAGACCACGTCCTCGCAACGCCCGCGTTGCCCAGGACTTCAGGGAATTCATCGTGGTCTCCGGCGACTTTGGAGCAGACTCGACCACGACATGAACATGATTGGTGCGAACGTTGAGCGCGTGCATTCCCCATCCGGCGAAGCGGCAGTGCTCGCGGATCGCGGCGTCGACGACGGAGCGCATCTCATCGCTAAGAAGGACCGGATCGCCCTGAAGCAGATTGCGGCAAAGATCCTGCCGCCGCGGATCAGGGGCGATGCGGGGCGTGCCGGGTGCGGCGTCACGATGGTGCACGGAGCCGCGCTCGTCGCCGTGCAGCCAGGAGCCGTACGTGGTCCAGGTCAGGAAGTAGACGGTGGGCTGGCGGACTTCCACGGTGAGGGCGCCCTCCCTTCCGGTCGGGGTTCGAAATCCGGCAGCCCGCTCGCTTGCGCTCGGGGTTCAGACGAGCAAGGATTGCCCCGTCATCTCCGCCGGCTTCGGAAGGCCCATCATGTCGAGGGCGGTGGGGAGGATGTCGGCGAGGCGGCCGCCGGTGCGGAGCTTGCGCCCCTTGAACGGCGCGCCGACAATCAGGAGCGGAACCTCGTAGGTCGTGTGGGCGGTGTGGGGCGCGTTGGACTGCGGGTCCCACATCTGCTCGGC
>JBGTSD010000033.1:0-27105 GCA_041940385.1 Phycisphaerales bacterium
GGATTCGATCGGGTCGCGCCGGCGCTCATCGCCAGGCGCGGTGCCGCCGCGTCTCTTCGCGCCGGTGTCCGCCCGGGTGGCGGGGTCGTCGTCGCGACGGGTCGGGGCGCGGTTCTCGTCGTGATCGTGTTCGGGCGTTTCGACGTGCTGCGGGTGTCGGCGTGTCATGAGGGTGCTCCTCGTATTGCTTCACGGTGTCGCTCCTTCAAGTTGGCGAGCACGCGCGGGGGAGGGGGATCGTGCGACGCGGCGGGCCGCGGTCGCGATGCAGGAGCACTGTGCCACCGGCGCCGTCGCGCCGGGGTGAATCGGCGGTGAATGTGAGTTCAGAGTGGGCGGCGGGGGAGATGCGAGTGTTCCACGTGGAACATCGGGGCGCGTTTGTGCGCACGGGGGTGGTTATTAGTGTTGGCTAACGATGCGGACGCGGGTGCTGAGAAATCGGAACAGATCAAGCAAAGCGCTGCCCAGCGCCTCGCGGCAGCACTCTGTTAGGTATTTGAGAGGTCTGAGTGCAGCAATGGTACCTATTGGCATGCCTTTTGGCTTGTATATGGCGCCCTTTTGCCATACAATCGACACCATACAAGGAGGATTTCAAGTGCCGCAAAAAGCAGTCGCCGGAAAAATGAGTTTAAACCTCACAGAGGAAGCTCGTGCCGAGCTTGAGTATTTGTGCCAGTCGCTGTCTACATCACAATCGGATGTAATCAGGTGGGCTATTGTTGTCCTAGGGGTTTACGTGCGAGCGAGACAAGAGGGCGTAGAGATCCACTTGGTAGATCCAAGACGTACTGATGTCACGCGCATATTGGAGTTGCCATTTCCTATCCGGCGGAAGTAGGAGACGACGAAAATCGTCAAGGGATGTTGTATATGGATAGGCGGGATCTAGATGAAGGCATTATCGACATCACCCAGAAGGATCGCGAGTCTATTCTTCACGAAGGACATGCGAAGACTGCCAACACGCTTTCGAGGCTATTGGTTTGGGCGTTTGTGTTGTCACTGCCTGTAAGCATAATCTCGCTACTCAGCATCGCAGGAGTTATGGCCTGGCAGCTCCCAGAAGCGGATCGAGCTACGTCCGTGAAGGACGTTCGCTTAGATGTCGTCACAGTAATTGATAAATGGTCAACAATCGCGGCGCCTCTCGTTGGCGGAGCATTCGCGTACTATCTTAAGAGTCGTAATGATAGGCAGTAGATTGTAGAGTAGGCATTCTTCTCGGAGGGCACGATGAGCGACCTGAGTCTGAATCCGAGCTTCACGCCTCGACCGGGCCCAATCAAGGCATACTTAGTTGGTGCAATCACGCATGCCAACGCAGCGGGCGATGCCTCTGCCCTCGGAATTCGGCGCGCCCTTATTGATGGGCTAGATCAACAGGGCGTGGATGTGCACTGTCCCTCCGACTTTACCGGACTGGGATCGCCTCACACACCTGACGAGGTATATCGACAAGACTATAGAGCGTGTACTAGGTCCGATCTGATTGTTATTTCGGCCTCCGCAACTAGCATTGGCAGTGGCCAAGAGGTCGAATTGAGTGCTGGAGCTTGCCTGTCAAGACTGGCGATAGTTCCAGCTTCCGAGTCAGCAGGGCCGCTCTTTCGCGGCTTGTTCAGTCGTTTAGAATGGCTTCAAATTGATAATACAGCCGATTTGCCCGCAACTCTGAGGAACCGACTAGGCTCACTTCTTATTGCCGTAAACGTCCAGCGAAGACGTCGCCGTTATCTGCTCGATCAGATCGCTACCTGGTGTTTGGGTGATCAGCTTCTGGCGCTTCGAGCACTTCGCGGCAAATCAGTGGCTGCTGTTGCAGAATCAACTGGAATATCAGCGTGGTTAATACGCGATGCTGAATCGGATTCGTCGGAGGTAGCGTTCTGGCCGCTAGGAAGACTGCTGCGCGTACTTGATGCGCTAGGTGGGCAGTTGGTATCGGACGAGTCTCGCTCTCCATTCGGCGGAATGAAGATTGTTCCAGTCGAAGGACATCTCCCCGAGTGGTCTGCCGCGATGCAATTTGCCAAACAGAGCCATGCGTTTCTTGATTCGAAGGGACTCTCTGAGCCGAACGATCCTCTTCGAAGGTATGGCTCAAGACCAGTTGTTGAATTCGAGAAGAATCGGACCAAGCGTGGAGCGCTAAGGCGCAACCTACGTGTGTATCTCGATTACCCAATGTCGAGCATTGAAGGGGCAACGGAGCACACTAAGACATGGGTTCGGCAGGCGGTGGATGAGATTAGATCGGCCCTGTCCGACTGCGGAATGGAGGTGTATGACCCACTTGCGGAAGACCCGCAAAGGCTCGGGCTTGACGGGAGTGCGGTTTATCGCGCAGAGTTTGAGGCCATATGCAATTGCGATGCAATTGTGTGCGTTGTACATCCGCCTGCAATGGGAGTAGGAATCGCAGCGCAGATCGCCTGCAATTGCGGAATTCCGCGAATGACAATTGCCTACGCAGGCGGGCCCGTGACCCGTATGTATGAAGGCATGCCTGCGCCTTCGCTGGGCAGAATTGATGTGGAGTCACCGACAGATCTGAAGCGTCGGGTTGTGCGATATTGTAGTGCTGGGCGAGAGCGTATAGCTGGGATTGCGGAATCGCGAGAGTTGTTCCGTGAACGTGCGCGTGCCGCTAGGCTTGGATCTAGCGTCTTTGCATGCCGTTTCTTGCCAACTCTTCAGGCAAGGAGTGACGATGCGCTGTCGTCGCAGATTGAGTCTGCGACAGGCCTGCGACGAGAATGGCTTGAGCACATCGAGGCATTCCCAGGTGCCGCTGAGTTGGTAACCATTCTTCAGTTGGCGTGCGTTGCCTCTGTTACCACCTCAAAGATCGCAGTCTCTGCTTCGGGTGTGCCTTGCTTGGCCCGCGTCGGGCGAGTGTGGTCCGAGGCGGAACTCGAAGTTGCGGCGAATCTATCGAGTGCGCTCGCGAGCGCTCGGGGGTATCCGTCAATTGTTGGGGCGATGCAGCTTTGGCGAGAGTGGTGCGATGAGTTGGTGGAGCCTGTTTCTGAGTACCTTGAAGCCCGATCGCGGCGCGACGAAGGTGATGGTGATCGGCAGAGTCGAGTGCGAGAGTTCATTCAAAGTAGAGGAAAGCTCTGGACGACCGATGATTGGCGTCGCAGAATGGCAGGCAAGCAGTGAAAAGGAGCGTGGGTCAAGTGCTGCATCCAGCGAACGATCCGCGTGTGCGTGCTGCGGTGTATCGCGCTCGCGCCATGTTGCCGTCCGCTGTTCCTATAAGATGGACAGACCTTGAGGCGATGGCGACGGCTTTGGGAGTCGGCGAAGTGATCATTAAGCCTGCGGCATGTGATGGGCTATTGCTTGGCAGCGGCGGGAAGTGGAAGATCATCATTAGTGATAGTGTGTTGAACGTACGAAGACGATTCACGCTAGCTCACGAACTGGGCCATTTGCTTCTCCGGCTGGCAGTGCCGCAGGACTTGGCGGTGCAGGGCGGTCAGTGCTGGCATAATTGGGAACAGGCGGCGAATTGGATAGCGTCAGAGATTCTTATGCCTGAGGAGGTAGTTGCGCAGAGCGCAGCAGTACTTGCCGCACTGGGTAAGCGCGAAGAGCGATGTGATTTGTTTTGGCGGGCGATAGCTGCGGAGGCTAGAAGGTTCGAAGTGTCATGGGCGGCAATGCTGTACAGGACGATTGTGGCTCGCCCGGGAGTGCTGATTCGTGCGAATGCCGCACGCTCCAACATCCAAGTATCTGTGTCTCCCCATTGGATGATGATGTCGCGACCAAAGTGGCTTTCGCGCTGTGACGATGATTGTGGCGGTCAGTCCCGGTCAATTCAGATCGTGAGACGAATGACTGAACTTGGTCAGGTGCGCGACACTGGGAAGCGGACTGGCAATCGCGCGCGTGAAGCTCAGGCATCACAAGAGCTGCCCGTTCGATGCCATTGGCGGATGGGATGCTCGGACGGCCGTGATTGGTTGTTTGGGTTGGTGTAGGGGCTATTACGTAAGTGGGTAGCGAATGGTAGAGCGGAGCCCTGGGCGGTGGATCGCCTGTGGAAAGGTAAGGATGGCTCATCGTCGTGATGCTTAGGCCGCTGTGCTTTGCAGGTTCAAAGTCCGGACATCGCGGACGGCCATGTTGGCAGTTTGGTGGGTGAACCACTGTATTTCGCGCAGGGCTTCGGGTGAGAGGGGAAATATTGCGGGAGCGTCGATGCGGCATTCCGGTCAGGCCTCGGCTGATTGCGGCACCAGTCATTCATGATCGGTCGGGCGAGACGGCGCCGCGGAGGAGGGGTGGGGGGCGCGGCGGGTGGATGACGGTGGCTTGGCGGGGGTGGGGATGGAGGCGGGTGCGGGGATGGTGGCGGTGGGGATTGAGAGCACGCTTGCTGACGCGCGCGTCTCGCGGGGAAACGCGGCGTCCCGGTGAAGCACCCGGTTGCCGCGGCGCCCGCTCGCTGACGTGCGCGGTTCGCAGGGGAACGTGGCATCCCGTCGAAGCGCCGGGATACCGCGGCACCCGGTGGGGACCACGACTGTTCGGAGGACCGAACAATCGTGGCACGCGGAGGGGAGACCGGCGGCGCTGCGCGGCGCGGGGAGTTTGGGGGCGGGCTACCGGGGGCGGGGCGCCCCCGGCTACGTGCCTGCGCCGCTATGCGGCGGGGAGCACGGCGCACACCGCGGCGAAGCACCCCTGGCTGTCCCGGCGCGCCGGGATTTCGCGGCGGGGAATCGGAGCACCGACTTCGCAGAGCCGATGTCGGCGGCACGGGGCCGCCTGGGGATGTGCGCGGTTCGCAGCGCGGGGTGAGCGCCGTTGATTTAGAGTCGTGAGTTGTGGACCGGCTGGTCGGATTTGGAGTTGAGCTCATGAAGCGCGAGAAGGTTGCGCGGGAGCGGAGTGGTGAGCGGCCGCGGCGGTCGGCGTTGTTATGGCTGGCGATGGGTCTTCTGATCGTGGTGGGGTTGTTGCTCGCGGCCATCGGGGTGAATCAAGTCATGCGCGCGGCGTCGAGCGAGGGTTGGTCGTTGGCGGCGGGCGTTGTGGAGGCGTCGCGAGTGGTGGAGTCGTCGCCGGATTCGTGCCGCGCGGAGGTGTCGGTGCGGTTCGAGACGGGCGGGCGCGCGTATGTGTGTCGGCGCATCCGGTTCGCGGATGAATGGATTGCGCGCGATCGGTGCGATGTGATCGCGGATGTCGAACGCTATGCGGCGGGGCGGAGCGTGCGTGTGGCGTTCGATCCGAGCAATCCGGCAGAGAGTGTGCTGGAGCCCGGCGCGACGATCGGGGACTGGTTCTTCGTGATCTTCGGGGGCGTTGTGTTTGGCTTGGGCGCGATTGCGCTGATTGCGCCGCCGGGGAAGAGTGGGGAGTGGGCCGCGGGGATTGGGTTCGGGTCGGACGGGGGTGGGGATGGAGGCGGGTGCGGGGATGGTGGCGGTGGGGATTGAGAGCACGCTTGCTGACGCGCGCGTCTCGCGGGGGAACGTGGCGTCCTGGCGAAGCGATGGATTGCCGCGGAGCCCGCTTGCTGACGTGCGCGGTTCGCAGGGGAACGTGGCATCGCGGCGAAGCGCCGGGATACCACGGCGCCCGGTGGGGACCACGACTGTTCGGAGGACCGAACAATCGTGGCACACGGAGGGGAGACCGGCGGCGCTGCGCGGTGCGGGGGAGTGGTGACGGCTTCCGGGGGCGGGGCGCGCCCGGCTGGGCGCCTGGGCCGCTTCGCGGCGGGGATGGGAGCGCACAGAACGAAATCGGAGCACGAGTCTGGCACCTCTTCGGCGGCCGACTCGTGGCGCCCGGTGCGGAGTTGGAGACACACACCGCGGCGAGGCGCCGCGGTGTGCCACCCGGAGGTCAGGGGAGCATCGACTTTGCAGGGCCGAGGCTGGTGGCACGGGGTTTGGATGTTGTCTTGTTGATTGAGCGGCGGAATCGCTCGCCCCTTCCGGGGCGATGGAGAACTTTCGGCGCGGACCGGGGGTTGCGCTCTCCCGGCAAGGCCGGGATCGCTTCACCCCCGGCTACATTCGCGAGTCCCTCCGGGACGGTGACAGGAGGTGATGGGCGCGCGGAGGCGTTGACGTCGGGGGTTGTGTTTGGTGGTGAGAATGTGCGGCGCCTAGGCGCGGGCGCCACGACTGTTCGCCGCGGCGGCGAACAATCGTGGCACACATGCTGAGCTCCGACTTCGCAGGGCCGAAGTCGGTGGCACGAGGTTGTTCGGCCGCCGTCGCCGCGGCGCGGCGAAGTTGGAACTGGGGCGCCCTTCCGTGGGCTTGCGCCCACGGCTACGTGCCGGCGCCGCTTCGCGGTGCGAAGAGCGGGCTAGAGTCGCGCGTGAGTTCTTCGATGGAACATCGTGAGGCCGGGTCGGCGCCGTGGAGGCAGTGGGGGGTGGGGCTCGAGGCGTCGGCGGTGGAGCAGATGCGTGCGGCGGCCGCGCTTCCGGTGGCGGTGCGCGGCGCGTTGATGGCCGATGCGCATCCGGGGTTCGGGCTGCCGATCGGCGGCGTATTGGCGACGGAGAACGCGGTGATCCCGTACGCGGTGGGCGTGGACATTGCGTGCCGCATGAGAATCAGCGTGCTGGACACGCCGGTGAGCGCGCTCAAGGGCGAGACGAAGCGGCTGTCGAACGCGCTCGAGCGGGAGACGCGATTCGGGATCGGCGCGGAGTTCAAGAAGCGTCACGAGCACGAGGTGATGGACCTCGACTGGTCGGTGTCGCCGGTGACGCGCGCGAACAGGGACAAGGCGTGGTCGCAGCTCGGGACGTCGGGCTCGGGGAATCACTTCGTCGAGTTCGGCGTGCTGACGCTGGCGAAGGCGGACCTGGGGCTCGAGGCGGGAGAGTATCTGGCGTTGTTGTCGCACAGCGGGAGCCGCGGCGCGGGCGCGGCGGTGGCGTCGCACTATTCGAAGTTGGCGATGTCGCTGCGTCCGGAGCTGCGCGGGAATCAGAAGCAGCTCGCGTGGCTGAGCATGGATTCGCAGGAGGGTCAGGAGTATTGGGGCGCGATGGAGTTGATGGGAAGGTACGCCGCGGCGAATCATGAGTTGATTCATCGCGCGGTCGCGCGCCATCTCGGCGCCCGTGCGCTGGCGCACGTCGAGAATCATCACAACTACGCGTGGAAGGAGACACACGGCGGACGCGAGGTGGTGGTGCACCGGAAGGGCGCGACGCCGGCGGGGAAGGGTGTGCTGGGGGTGATTCCGGGATCGATGTCGAGTCCTGCGTTCGTGGTGCGCGGGAAGGGTTCGGAGGATGCGCTGCTCTCGGCGTCGCACGGCGCGGGGCGGGTGATGTCGCGCACGGAGGCGAAGCGGCGGTTCACGATGAGCGATCTGAAGAAGCACCTCGAGGAGCGCGGGGTCACGCTGCTGAGCGCGGGGATCGACGAGGCGCCGTTCGTGTACAAGGACATCCACGAGGTGATGGCGGCGCAGGGGGATTTGGTGGAGGTGGTGGGGAGGTTTGAGCCGCGGCTGGTGAAGATGGCGCCGTCGGGGGAGCGGGCGGAGGATTGATTGGGAGTTGAACGCGGAGCGCGCAGAGAAGGGAGTGAACGCGAAGAACGCGAAGGTTGCGAAGGGGCAAGAGAGAGAGAACACAGAGAACACAGAGAACACAGAGGGCGGATAGGGGGGGGGGGGATACGCGGAGGAGCACCGACTTCGCAGGGCCGATGTCGGTGGCACGGGGGTTTGATGTTGACTTGTTGATCCGGCGTCCGTCCGATCCAACTCTTCGTCGAGGACTCCTCAGAGTTGGCTTCCGCGGCGGCGCGCGATCAGCGGGTCGCGAGCTGGGCGGCGAGGTTGTCGAAGACGAGGGACATGTTCGCGTTGGCTTCGAGGCGGCGCTGGGCTTCGGTGATGAGGTCGATCGAGCGGGTGGCGCTGTCGAGCGCGGCGTCGTCGGCCTTGGCGACGGTGCGGCGGAGACGGTGGCGGGCCCAGGAGGAGAGGAGCGTGAACATGTGGTCGGCGCCGGCCTTGTTCGCGATGTCCTTGCTCGCGTTCTGCGCCTTGTCCACTTCGGCCTTCGCCCACTTGTCGATGAGGGACGCGATGGTGGCGCCGAGCGCGTCGGGGTAGCGGCCTTCGTCGAGCTTCGCGAGCATGGGTTCGAGCGTCTGCGCCCAGTCGTAGAGGCCGGTGTCGAGGGCGATCTTCGCGCGGCCGGGCGAGCCGTCGGCGAAGTCGAGGAGCCACTTCTTTTGCGCGGCGTCGAGCTTCAGGCCTTCGCGCTTGAGCCACTCGAGCATGGCGGATTCGTCGAGGGGCGCGAAGGCGATGCGCTGGCAGCGCGAGCGGATGGTGGGGAGGAGGCCGGACTCTTCGTGGGTGATGAGGATGAAGACGACGCCGCGGGGCGGCTCTTCGAGCATCTTGAGCGCGGCGTTGGCGCCGGCGCGGGCCATGAGGTGGGCCTCGTCGATGATGAAGACTTTGCGGGCGCGGGCGTCGGTGCGCTGGGCCGCGGACTGCTGCGCGGGTTCGAGGAGGAACTCGCGGACGACGTCGACGGCGATCGAGCGCTGCTTGCTCGAGCGGACGCTCGCTTCGCGGGAGAACTCGGCGAGTTCCTTGGTGACGATGTGGAGGTCGGGGTGCGCGCCGGAGCGGATGAGCTGCTGGGTGTGGCTGTCGGGATCGGGTTCGAGTTCGCCGGCGAGGTTGGGGGCGGTGGTGGGGTCGAGCAGGAGCGCGGCGAAGGCCTCGGCGGTGGTGCGCTTCCCGACGCCGAAGGGTCCGGTGAAGATCCAGGCGTGGTGAATGCGGTTGGACTCGAGGGCGCGCCGGAGGTTGGCGAGGGCGCGGTCCTGGCCGAGGATGTCGGGGAGGGCGGGCACGGAGCGAGTGTAGGAAAACGGCCCGGAACCGAGGGATGATCGGTCCCGGGCCGTGAATGGTCGCCGCACCGTGTTGCGGCGGTTGATGACGTGCGGGCCACGTTTCGCGGGTGTGGCGAAACGTCCTCTCGCGCGGCGCTCGGCTCGCTCTCTCTCTTCCTCCCGATTCGTCGCCGTCACGAGTTCCACGAGGCCCACGGCCCACAACGGGGTCACCGTAAGAGACCGTCGGCAGGTGTCTAGGGATATCTCCGTCCTTTTATCGAGAATGGAGACAACCCCGGCGGGCGGCGGATCTCAGCCACCCGATGTGGTCAGGCGCGCCAGCGCTGGGCGATGGGGAAGCGGCGGCCGCTGCCGAAGGCGATAGAGGAGACCTTGAGGCCGATGGCGGCCTGTTTGCGCTTGAACTCGCTGGTGTCGATGAGGCGGACGATGCGTGCGACGGTGTCGGGATCGATGCCGGCTTCGCGGGCGATGCGCTCGGGGGATTCATGGAGCTCGACGTATCGGCGGACGATCTCGTCGATGGTGTCGTAGGGCGGGAGGGAGTCCTGGTCGGTCTGATCGGGGCGGAGTTCCGCGCTGGGTGGTTTGGTGATGGAGGCGGTGGGGATGGGGGCGCGATTGAAGCCGGCTTCGCGGAAGTTGGCGTTGATCCAGCGGGCGAGTTGGTAGACGAGTTTCTTGGTGACGTCGGAGAGGACGGCGAGTCCGCCGTTCATGTCGCCGTAGAGCGTGCAGTAGCCGACCGCGAGTTCGGACTTGTTGCCGGTGGTGATGGGGAGTGCGCCGGTCTTGTTGGAGAAGGCCATGACGGTGAGGCCGCGGAGCCGTGACTGGATGTTCTCGTCGGTGATGTCGGGTTTGGTGGAGAGTCCCTGCGCGGCGAAGGCGTCGTGGAGAGAGGATTCGGCGGCTTTGTGCATGTCCTCGATGGGGACGATGTGCATGGGGACGCCGAGGTTTTCGCAGAGGGCGCGGGCGTCGGTGATGGAGCCCTTGGAGGAGAAGCGTGCGGGCATGGCGAGGCCGCGGACGTTGGCGGGGCCGAGCGCGGCGGCGGCGATGCAGGCGGCGAGGGCGGAGTCGATGCCGCCGCTGACGCCGAGGACGGCGCGCTGGAAGCCGGTTTTGCGGCAGTAGTCGCGCGTTCCGAGGACGAGGGCGCGCCAGAGGGTCGCTTCGTCAGCGATGTTCAGGGGATCGGGCGCGGCGGGGAGTTTCGCGCGCGAGGCGCTGTCGGTGGGGAGATCGAGGAGGAGCGTATCGCCGGAGAATGCGGCCGTGGCGCCGACGAGGCGTGCGCCGGCGGGTGCGTTGGCGTCGGGGATGTAGACGGAGGCGCGGCCGTCGAAGATGAGTTCGTCGTTGCCGCCGAGTTGATTGACGGCGGCGACGGCGATCTTGCGCTCGCGGCAGTGGCGCTGGAGGATGGATTCCTGGACGCGCTGCTTGCCGAGGACGAAGGGAGAGGCGGAGGGATTGACGAGGAGATCGATGCGTTGCGCGGCGAGCTCGGCGACGGGGTCGGGCTTGCCTTCGTAGCGCTCGAGGGAGCGGGCGTCTGCGCCGCGCCACAGGTCCTCGCAGACGGTCAGGCCGATGCGTGCGCCGGCGGCTTCGATGATGACGGAGTCGGAACCCGCGGTGAAGTAGCGGTCTTCGTCGAAGACGTCGTACGTGGGGAGGAGTCGCTTGTGGTAGCGGTGGGTGATCTGTCCGTTGCGCAGGACGACGAGGGCGTTGGCGACGGAGCGGGTGTTGACGCGCCAGGGCGTGCCGACGATGGCGGTGAGATCGGGCGGAATAGCCGCGGCGAGTTGGTGGGCGGCGGCGATGCAGCGTTCGACGAAGGACTCGTGGAGGAGGAGGTCTTTGGGTGGGTAGCCGCAGAGCGTGAGTTCGGGGAGGACGGCGAGGTCGGCGCCCCCGGAAGCGGCGCGCTCGAGTGCTTGCGCGGCGAGGTGCGCGTTGTGGTCGATGGCGCCGACGGTCGGGTTGAGGGGGATGAGCGCGAGGCGCACGGGAGAGAGTGTAGAGGGGGCGTGGGGATGGGGGCGCGGTAGGATGCGTGCGTGATGCGGGGGAAGGAGGCGACGGCATGCGGTTGCGAATCGGTGGTTGGGCGGCGTGGATCGTGATGGCGAGCGCGTGGTCGGCGCCGCTCGAGGGGCTGGACCGCGTGTATCCGTCGCTGGATGCGCTGTATCAGGAGCTGCACCGGAATCCGGAGTTGTCGCTGCAGGAGGAGAAGACGGCGGCGACGCTGGCGGCGCGGATGCGCGCGATCGGCTTCGAGGTGACGGAGGGCGTGGGCGGTCACGGCGTGGTGGCGGTGCTGCGGAATGGAGAGGGTCCGGTCGTGATGCTGCGGACGGACCTGGACGCGTTGCCGGTGCGTGAGCAGACGGGGCTCGAGTTTGCGAGCACGGCCACGGCGAAGAATGAGGCCGGCGAGACGGTGCCGGTGATGCACGCGTGCGGTCACGATGCGCACATGGCGTCGTGGGTGGGCGCGGCGATGCTGCTCGCGGAGATGAAGAAGGACTGGCGCGGGACGGTGGTGTTCATCGGTCAGCCGGCGGAGGAGGTCGTGCGCGGCGCGCGGGCGATGGTCGCGGACGGGCTGATGGAGCGGTTCCCGAAGCCGGACTATGTGCTCGGCCTGCACGTGACGAACTCGCTGCCGTCGGGGACGGTGGGGATGATCTCGGGGCCGGCGTCGGCGGCGTCGAACGCGGTGACGATCACGTTCTATGGGAAGGGTGGTCACGGCGCGGCGCCGCACTTGACGGTGGATCCGCTGCTGATCGCGGCGCGGACGGTGGTGACGCTGCAGACGATCGTGTCGCGCGAGGTGAATCCGTTCGAGCCGGCGGTGGTGACGGTGGGGACGTTCCACGCCGGGTTGAAGCGGAACGTGATCTCGGACGAGGCGAGGATTGAGTTGACGGTGCGTTCGCACAAGGCGGAGGTGCAGGCGCATTTGCTGAGGGCGATCGAGCGGATTGCGAAGGCCGAGGCCGCGGCGGCGGCGGCGCCTCGCGAGCCGGACGTCGAGGTGAATCGCGAGGAGTTCGCGCAGGTCGTGGTGAACGATCCGGCGCTCACCGAGCGGCTGACGGTGGCGTTGCGCGCGGCGCTGGGGGAGTCGCAGGTGGTGGAGGAGGGGCCGCTGTCGACGTCGGAGGACTTCGGCGAGTTCGGGCGCGCGGCGAATGCGCCGTCGATTCAGCTCCGGATCGGCGCGATCGAGCCGGCGGAGTACGAGCGGTTGAAGCAGCGTGGGGAGCTGGCGGTCGGGCCGCATCACCCGGCGTTCGCGCCGGACCGGGAGCGGACGATCCGGACGGGCGTGGCGGCGCTCACGCTGTCGGCGCTGGAGTTGCTGGACGGGGCGGGGAATCATTAGGGAACCGAAGGGAGCGATCGATGCGCATGGGCATGTCGACGGCGTGGGTGTGCGGGCTCGTGATGGCGGGCGGCGCGTGGGCTGATCCGGTGGAGATCAAGGCGGCGCTGCCGGAGGGGCGGACGATCGCGCTCCAGGTGACGTACGACCTGAGCGTGCAGCAACAGACGCCGGACGGGCCTTCGGCGGGCAAGGCGATTCGTCAGGAGGCGCTGATCCGGTTCGTCGTGCAGGGCGTGGCCGAGGACGGCACGGCGGCGCTGCGCGGCGACGTGGAACGGTTGACGATGGTGTGGGAGCGTGGCGATGAGCGCGGCGAGTTCGTCAAGCCGCGCATCACGGCGGATGTGCCGGCGGAGACGGCGCTGAACGGCGCGATCGCGGCGATCGGCGAGGCGATTCTTTCGGCGCCGATCGAGATGGCGGTGGCGCCGGATGGGCGCGTAGAGGCGATCCGCGGCTTGAATGACGTGTTGATGGAGTTCAATTCGCCGGCGGTGCGCGGCGCGGGGGATGTGCCGCTGCTGGACATGTCGGCGCTGGGGATTTTCGGGAGTCGTCAGTTCGCGGCGATGGCGGGGAGCGCGTTCACGGCGGACTCGGCGGGGTTCGAGGCGCGGAGCGTGGGCGATGCGTGGGAGACGACGGAGGCGATTCCTTCGCCGCCGGTGGGGACGGTGACGCTGGAGACGGACTGGACGCTGGAGAAGGTGGAGGGTGATGTCGCGACGCTCAAGGGCGTGCCGACGATGGCGATCATGCCGCCGCAGGCCGATGATCCGACCGCGCCGAAGGGCGAGGTGACGGAGCAGGAGGGCGCGATCACGATGGTGTGGGATCTGGGGGAGGATGCGCTGGTGTCGCGCGAGGCGACGCAGCGCGTGAAGACGACGTGGACGCTGGTGGGGATGTCGCTGACGCAGGAGCAGCGCGTGGCGATGACGATCAGGCGCGTGGAGTAGCGTTCGCGCGTCGGCGGGCGAAGAAAAGGCGATCGACGCGCAGCCAGGCGGCGCCGGCGAGCGCGAGGGGGATGATCGCGGCGACTTCGGAGGCGGTGACGAGGAGGACGAGGCGCGAGAGGTCGCGCGCGGCGTCTTCGTCAAGATTGAAGAGCGCGGCGCCGCCGATGACGAGGCCGCCCTCGCGGATGCCGACCATGCCGACGGGGCTGAGGACGCCGAGCAGGAAGTACGCGAGGGCGTAGACGACGGCGCGATCGAGGGACAGGTCGATGGCGAGGACGCTCGCGGCGACGGTGAAGCGCGCGGCGTGGACGGCGACATCGCCGATCTTGACGAGGGCGCAGGCGCCGACGGGGGTCGGGCGCTGCACGATGCGCCAGGAGCCCATCGAGAGCGTGGCGAGCCAGCGCTGCGAGCGCGAGATGCGTCCGAGCGCGATGGCGCAGGCGTTGGCGAGCGCAACGAGGAGGATGCCGAGCGCGATGCTGACGAGGTCGAAGCGCTGGCGCAACGCGCCGACGGCGACGAGGGGCAGGAGCGTGGCGAGGGAGAGCGCGGAGTAGCCGGCCATCCAGGCGACGATGTCGCGGAAGGGGACGTGGTCGCGCCGGTGGTGGATGACGACGCGCGCGAGCGCGCCGAGCTTGAAGGGCAGGTAGGCGAGGAAGGTGGCGACGGCGTTGACGGCGACGAGGTCCGCGGCGCGGAGGCGCTTCAACGGAAGGAGCGTCACCCAGAAGGCGAGGCCGTTGCAGACGACGGTGAAGAGCGTGAACGCGAGGAGGAGGATGATGGGCTGCGCGCCGGCGTCGCGCAGTCGGCGCCACTGCTCGGCGTCGGCCTTGTCGAGGGCGATCGAGATGCACCAGACGAGGAGGGCGACGCCGATGGCGAAGCCGACCACCTGGACGGCGATGCGCAGGGGGGTGAAGCGGCGGGGGGATTCGAGGAAGCCGAGGGCGCCCCTGGGCGCGTGGAGGCCCTGATCCCGGCGCGGTTCGGTGGGCGTTGGCGCGGCGGATTGGGGCTCTTGGGGGGGCATGGCGGGGTGCGGAGAGATGCTTCGGCGGATTCTCGGGCTTGGTGAGCCAGTTTGGCGAGAAATCGTGCGGAGTGTTTGCCGGGGGGCGGTTTGGTTTCGAATGTTGGAGTGTCGCGAGCGGGCGGAAGCGTGCTCTGCGACGGTTCTCGCCTACGGCGCAGCACAGGGCGCCTTGGGCCGAGGCATGCGTCGGACGGTTCTCGGCGGATGGCCGTCACCGTCCCACGCGACGAAACGTTTGCCCCCGTGGGCGCCGCGCTGGTTTCCCATGGATCCCGGCAGCGGAGGGGACAAGCCACATGGCCGCTGGCGCTTTTCAGCGCCGGCGGCGATGTGTTTTTGGGTTGACCTCAGTGGCGTTGTTTTGCCATTTGGTTGCTCAACCCCTCACCCTGCCTCGCCACGGCGATTCTGCGACCTCTTCCCCAGGGGGAGAGGGGTGAAGTCAACCGAAGTGGGTTGGCGTGGGGCGCGGCGACTCGTCCTCGTCTGCTTCGTGGCGCGCGTTCACGGGTGTGCCGGCGGGCCATTCGTACTGGGGTGTGAGGCCGAACTCGGCGGCGAAGAGCGCGCCCTTGCGCTCGGAGCCCCAGACATCGACGGCGGGGTCGCGGTCGGCGTCGAGCGCGAGGGTGACGGCGTCGCCGGCGAAGCGCATGTCGACGGAGCGGACGTTCTGCATGTGTGTGCGGTCGAGCCCGTCGGCGAGGCGGAGGATGCCGGAGAGCTTGCGGACGAGTTCGCGATCGGGCTTGGAGAGCGCGGCGTAGGGCGGGTGGGAGCTCTTGGGCTCCGAGCCGCGGTGGTAGCGCGCGACGTTGGCGATGATCTCGATCTCGCGTCGCGAGAAGCCGGCGAGGTCGGAGTGGATGATGAGGTGGTAGGAGTGGAGGTGGTGCTTGTCGTAGTTGATGTGGTAGCCGACGTCGTGGAGGATCGCGGCGGCTTCGAGGAGCGTGCGCGAGGAGGGTTCGGCCCAGGGGTCGTTCTTGCCGGCGGCGCGGGCGACGAGCTGGTCGTAGATCTGGAGGGTGAGGCGCGCGACGTGGTAGCAGTGTCGGCGCTCGTAGTTGCATGACGCGGCGAACTGGCGGACGGAGCGCATCCGGCCGCGGGCCTCGTCGGCGTCGGCGTTCTGGAAGACATCGCCGATCATGGTGAGAAGCAGTCCGTCGCGGATGCCGCCGTCGTGGACGCGCAGGCGATCGACTTCGAGGTGTTTCATCACGGCGTTCACGATCGCGGCGCCGGCGACGATGATCTCGGATCGCTGGGGCGAGAGGCCGGGGACCTTGGCGCGTTCGCGCAGGGGCATGTCGCGCAGCCAGCGGAGGAGGCGCTTGATGTCCTTGCGGCGCATGTCGTAGCCGCGGACGGTGGCGGACGCGGCGTGTCCGCTCGATGCGCCCTGCTCGCGGTTCATGGCGACCTTGGCGAGCGATTCGAAGGTGCCGCCGGCGCCGATGAGGATCTGGGGGGTGAAGGGCGTGTCTTCGACGACGCTGCGGAGCGTGTCGCGGATCCACGCGCGGACTTCGTCGAAGCGTTCGCCCGCGGCGGCTTCGGCGCCGCCGAACTGCTCGGTGATGCGCACGGCGCCGAGGGGGAGCGTGAAGATGCGTTCGATGACGCCGCCGGAGGAGAGGATGAGCTCGGTGGAGCCGCCGCCGATGTCGGCGACGACGGCGGGGAGAGAGCGGAGGTCGAAGGCGCGTGCGGCGGAGAGGTGGGAGAGGCGAGCTTCTTCCTTGGCGGTGAGGACTTCGAGGGAGAAGCCGGCGCGCTGGCGGATCATGTCGAGGAAGTCGTCGCCGTTGGACGCTTCGCGGACGGCGCAGGTGCCGACGGCGCGGATGGTGGCGGCGCCGTAGCCCTCGGCGATGGACTTCATGCGGGCGATGGCGAGGGCGGACTGCTGCATCGCGATGGGTTCGAGCGCGCCGGTGGAGGCGAGGCCGCGGCCGAGGCGGGTGACTTCTTTTTCGTCGTCGAGGATGCGGTAGGAGCCGTCGGCGTAGGCCTCGGCGACGAGGAGGCGGATGGAGTTGGTGCCGACGTCGATGGCGGCGAGTCGCATGGGTCGTTCCTCGTGCGGAGTGGCGCCGTTGGCGGCGGCGAGGAGGGTTTCGCGCGGCGCATCGACGGTGGGGCGCTGCTTCGGCGGCGGCGCTGGGCGCGGCGCCGGCGCGGCTCGCTCCGGCGGTGGCTGGATGGGCGCGGCGGGGACGCCGATGGTTTCGTACAGGTGGTCGAAGAAATGGTCGTGGAGGAACGAGGACCACCATTCGATGAAGCCCTGGGCGCGGTCGTCGCGTTGTCGGCGGAAGCGCGCGAGCAGCGCGGCGAGGCCGGCGCGGAGCTGCGCGCGGGGCGGGGGGCCTTCGAACTCGGGGTGGTCGTCGAGCGTGGCGATGGCGTGCTCGAGGCGCGTGACCATCTGCTGGCAGTCGTTGACGGCGCCGAGCGCTTCCTGGACTTCTTCGAGGCGCGGGTAGAGCGTGTCGCGGAAGGTGGGCGGGAAGCAGCAGGCGAAGACCTCCATCGCGTAGCGGAGGCGCTTGCAGGCGATGCGGAGCTCGTGGAGGCGCTCGGGGTCGGAGAGGTCGGCCGCGCCGTGTCGGCGGGCCTCGGTCGCGAGGCGCGCGATCGTGTCGCGCGCGGCGTCGAGCATGGTGAGGTTGGCGGCGTCGGCGGGGCACTCGGCCTTCAGGAGCTTCTTCGCGGCGCGGCGGATGTCCTTGGGCGGGTGGCGGTCGGCGATGTCGCGGATGTCGTCGGAGGCGGGTGCGCGCCGGGCTGCGAGCGAGCGGATCAGGAAGTCGATGACGGGTTTCTGCTCGTCGTCGGCCTTCTTGCGCAGGCGGGTGAGGAGGTTGGTGTGGACATCGGCGTCGCGCGCGGTTCCGGCGGCGCGGCGGATGCGCTTGAGGCGCTTGCGGACGCGCTGCGCGTGCTCGTCGGGGAGGCAGGGGGAGAGGAGGTCGAGCGCGGCGGCGGCGCGACGGGTGGCGACGCGGAGCTGGTGGACGTTGTCGGGCGCGTCGGGGTCAGTCGCGGCGCGTTCGAGGTTGTCGGCGACGGCGCCGAGGCGTGGATGGAGGATGGTGGTGGCCGCGTCGTGGAGCGGCGTGTCACCGGAGACACCTTGCACCCATTTGGAAGTGGATCCCATCGCCTTGCCTGATGCTAACCATGGGATCGGGCGTCGGCTGCGCGGAATCGCGGAGAACGGCGTGGAAATGGCGTTGATGGGCGGTGTGGGCGGGGTATCGGACCCGATCAGGGCCAGTCCGTGGTGTGAAGGGCGTCGGCTACACTGCGTGCGGACTGAGGCATCGACGCGGGCGTCGTGCGGAGTCGCGGGCGCGGGCGTCGGTGGGGCCGGAGCGTTTGGAGGTACGGATGAAGCGTTTGTGCACGGCGTGTGCGGTCGCGATGTCGGTGTTGTTCGCGGGCGCGGTGGTGGCGGGCGATCTGAAGTCGATCGCGGACTTCCAGGCCGCGGCGACGTCGCGCAAGGCGGTGGTGGAGATTCCGACGTTCGAGAAGACGCCGGAGGAGGTTGCGGCGTCGTCGAAGGCGGGGATGGAGCGCGCAAACGCGAAGCTGGACGCGATCGCGGCGGTGAAGCCGGCGGACGCGACGTTCGCGAACACGATCGGCGCGCTGGATTACGCGAGCTGGGACATGCTGACGCTCCTGAGCCGCATGTGGCTGATGAAGGAGACGCAGCCGGAGCCGGCGATGCGTGCGGCGTGCACGGAGGCGGTGAAGGAGCTGGAGCAGTGGGCGGTGGCGGCGCAGTACCGCGAGGACGTGTACAAGGCGTGCAAGGCGTTCGCGGACGCGTACGAGGCGGGCGATCGCGGCACGCTCGCGGGGGAGGAACTGAAGCTGTTCAAGGAGATCATGCGCGACTACCGGCGCGCGGGTCTGCACCTTGACAAGGAGACGCGTGATCGCGTCGAGACGCTGCAGAAGTGGCTGAGCGAGGTGTCGAGCGACTTCAACACGAACATCACCGACGCGAAGGTGGAGGTGTACCTGACGAAGGAGGAGCTCAAGGGTGTTCCGGAGGACTTCCTGAAGACGATCGAGACGCCGGCGGGGCGGTACGCGGTGAACGCGACGGTGACGCCGCACTTCATGATGGTGATGTCGAACGCGGACTCCGCGGAGACGCGATTGAAGGTGAAGCGCGCGCGGTTCATGGCGGCGCAGGACGGGAACGGCCCGATTCTGAACGAGCTGGTGGCGGTGCGCGACGAGGTCGCGTCGCTGCTGGGGTACGCGAACTGGGCGGACTACCAGACGGAAGTGAAGATGGCCAAGGACGGGAAGACGGCCATCGAGTTCTGCGAGAACCTCGCGGCGGGGCTCGAGCCGAAGTTCCGCGCGGAGCTGGCGGAGTATGCGCGGATCAAGCAGGAGAAGACGGGCGAGGGGAGCCCGCAGATTCACCTGTGGGACTGGCGGTACTACGACAACCTGATGAAGAAGACGAAGTACGACGTGGACGCCGAGCAGCTCCGCGTGTACTTCGAGTTCGAGCGGACGCTGCAGGGGATGTTCGACATCTACCAGTCGATCTTCGGGCTGACGTTCGATCAGATCGACGACGAGGGCAGCTCGTGGTTCGAGGGCGTGACGCTATGGATGGTCACGGACTCGGCGAGCGGCGAGCCGATGGGGATGTTCTATCTCGACAACTTCCCGCGCGACGGCAAGTACAACCACTTCGCGCAGTTCGACGTGGTCGTCGGCGGGCGCATGCCGGACGGGCGGTATCAGCGCCCGGTCGCGGCGCTGGTGTGCAACTTCACGGCGCCGACGGAGGACAAGCCGAGTCTTCTGTCGCACGGCGAGGTGGAGACGCTGTTCCACGAGTTCGGGCACGCGATGCACACGATCCTCACGCGCGCGGAGCGGCCGCGGTTTGCGGGGACGAACGTGCCGCGGGACTTCGTGGAGGCGCCGTCGCAGATGCTGGAGGCGTGGGTGTGGGACGCCGACGTGCTGAACACGTTCGCGGCGGACTATCGCGACCCTTCAAAGAAGATCGATCCGGCGCTGATCGCGCGGATGGAGGAGGCGAAGAACGCGACGACGGGCGTGTTCTACCGGCGGCAGCTCTCGCTGGCGCTGGGTGATCTGCGCCTGCACACGTCGGGGCGCGACGTTGACGCCGCGGAGATCCTGAACGACACGATGTCGGAGATCTTCCTCGCGCCGCCGGAAGGGACGAACTTCGGCGCGTACTGGGGTCACCTGACGGGGTACGACGCGGGCTACTACGGCTACGCGTGGGCGGACGCGATCGCGGCGGACCTGGCGACGGTGTTCGAAGAGGCGCCGGGCCGGTTCATGGACAAGGAAGTGGGGATGCGCTTGCGGAACGAGGTGTACGCCGCGGGAGGTGGACGGGAGATCGAGGAATCGATCCGCGCGTTCCTGCGTCGTGATCGTTCGCTGGCGCCGTTCCTGGAGTCGATCGGGGTGGAGGAGTAGAGAGCAGCAACGCTCAAAGCTCAAAGCAGAAGAGAAGGGCGCCGTCCGGTTTGGGCGGCGTCTTTTCTTTTGAACGCGAAGGACGCGAAGAGCGCGAAGATGGAGAGGGATTGGGTGGCACACTGCGGTGTTTCGCCGCGGTGAGTGTTGGAGTTGATCGATCCGCCTCTTCGTCGAGGACTCCTCAGAGGCGGCTTCCGTTTCGCGCTCAGGCGTCTTTGGGTGCGCCGGTGTTCTGCTTGCGGATGTCGAGGTGGAGTTTGAGGAAGAGGAGGGCGCCGACGGCGCTGGCGGCGGCGAGGATGATGAAGGTCCAGGCGTCGAAGGCGGGGGAGCGGACGGAGAACTCGGGGATGTGGAGGTCGCCGAGGTGGAAGGCGGGGATGATGAGCGCGCCGGAGTAGAGGAGGGCGCCGATGAACGGCGCGATGGCGCCGCGGACACCGGTGAGGGTGACGTGGATGCCCATGTAGAGCGTGGCGAGGTCTCGCTTGGCGAAGTCGTGGTGACCGAGATTCCAGGCGAGCATGCCGCCGCCGTTGGCGATGCCGAGGATGATGCGCGAGAGGTAGAGGACGGGCATGTTCATGGTGAGGAAGCCGATGCCCATGAGAAGGTTGGCGAGGACGAAGAACCAGGAGTGGTAGACGCGGAAGTGGACGATGTGGGTGCGGTCGAGCAGGCGCGCCCAGAGGGGGATGGTGAGGATGGGGAGGATGAGGGAGAAGATCTGCGCGAGGAGGAGGGACTCGAGGTAGCCGGGTGAGAAGCGGTCTTCGAGCGCGATGATGAAGATGGGGATCGCGGCGAGGTTGGGCAGGCCGAGGACGAACTGCGCGGTCATGAAGCGTCGGTAGGTGACGTCGGACTTCAGGACGCGGAGCATGTCGATCGCGCCGCCTCGGGAGCCGGAGTCGTGGGCGGTGCGTTCGGCGCGGACGGCGACGGCGCGGCCGCGCCAGCGGACGTTGGAGAAGGCCCAGACGCCGATGAGCGCGCCGATCGCTGCTGCGAAGTAGAGGATGCGGAAGGCGCGCGCGGTGTTGCGCGGATCGCCGGTGGCTTCGGCGGCGTCGAGGACGGCGCCGATGGTCACGGCCATGACGCCGACGGCGGTGGCGGCGACGATGGTGATCTTGCCGGTGACGCGGGCGCGATCGGAGCGCGGGTAGTTGGCGCGCCAGATGTCGGAGCGCGCGGTGATGATGCCGGTCAGGACGGTGCGCGCGGCGAGGGTGGCGAGGACGAGGATGAGCTGGCCGAGGGGGGAGATGGGGGCGAGCGCGATGATGGCGACGCAGGCGATGGCGGCGAGCTGCATCGTGTTGACGGCGCGGACGCGGTCATGGCCCCGGATGAAGCGGGTCCAGAGGAGGGAGGAGATGTTGGAGAGGGCGGGCGCCGCGGCGAGGGTGGCGATGGCGAGGTCGCTGGCGTTGAAGGCCTTGCGGGCGATGACGGAGATGACGTTGGCCTCGACGCAGGCGACGGCGAGGGGGAGGAAGCAGGCGCTGGTGATCTCCCAGCGGTAGGAGCGCCGTCCCATGAGGGGCATGGAGGCGGGGTTGAAGGACCGGGCGGCGGCGGTGATGCGCCCGGAGATGGCGCTTGGCATGTGGCGAGGATAGGAAGGGGATTGAACGCGAAGGACGCGAAGATCACGAAGGGGCGGAACGCAGAGGACGCGGAGCGCGCAGAGGGCGCGGAGATTGGGAGAGGGTTGGGTGATCCGCCTCTTCGCAGAGCCTCAGAGGCGGCTTCAACGAGAGCCGGGGCAAAATGACAACCGACGATCCCGGGGGATCGTCGGTTGGGGGTGTTCAGGTGGTGAGCGGTCGGCTCAGCTCAATAGGGGACGCCCTTGATGCTGAGGCGCGAGGGGCGGTCGAGGAGGAGGGCCTTGCCGATGTCCTCGTTGAGCTGGCGGAAGTTGGTGTCGTTGGTGACGGTGAGTCGGTTGTCGATGTCGTCGTGTCGCTGGGAGAGGGTGTCGAGCTCCGGCGTGGGGTTCATGCGATAGGCCGCGAGACGCGAATCCTGAGAGCTGCAGCCGGCGAGGCCGGCGGCGGCGGCGAGGGTCGCGAGGATGACGGCGTTGCGACGACGGGTGGACATGACTCGCTCCTAGGGGGGAGGCGGGTTGTAGCCGGAAGGGCGGCGGGCGTCAATGGTTGCCGAGTGGGGAGGCGTCCTGGGGCGGGGAGAGGCACAGGGCCCCGGGAATCGGAAGGGCGGCGGGCTTCGGCCAAGGGGATACGCGGGGGCATGGCCGGAGGTTCCCCGTGAGAGGGGAACGTAGGATCGGGGCGTGCAGCAGAGGAACGAAGCGGATCGGTCGGGACGGGCGGCGGTGGCGGCGCGTCTTGCGGCGTCTCTGCGGGAGAGGCCGGAGATGTGCCGCGTGGGCCGCTGTGCGCCGCCGCGGATCGGCGCGGTGCATCGGTGGGTGGAACTGACGCGCCGGATCGTGTTCGTGGGGTACTTCGAGCGTCGGGACCTGGCGGAGGACCGGGCGGCGGAGCACATCGGCCGGATGGTGGAGCGGGTGGCGCAGATTGCGCGGGAGCAGACCGAGCGGGCGCTGCGGTATGCGTGGGAGTCCGAGCACGGGTGCGCGGACGAGGCGCGGATTGAGGGCTGGCGTGACGAGGCGGCGTCGATCGTCGAGCGGTTCATCGCGGCGCTGCCGAGTCTGCGCGAGGCGTTGGCGCTGGACGTGCACGCAGCGTTCGACGGCGATCCGGCGGCGCGGAGCGTCGACGAGGTGATCCTGTGCTATCCGGGCGTGGACGCGGTGTTCGTGCATCGCACGGCGCACCTGCTGCACGGGATGGGCGCGCCCTTGATTCCGCGGATCATGAGCGAGCTGGCGCACAGCCGCACGGGCATCGACATTCATCCCGGCGCGAAGATCGGCAGCGCGTTCTTCATCGATCACGGCACGGGGGTGGTGATCGGGGAGACGGCGGAGATCGGCGATCGTGTGAAGATCTACCAGGGCGTGACGATCGGCGCGAAGAGCATCGAGCGCGACGCGAGCGGCCGCGTGGTGCGGGGGCGGAAGCGGCACCCGACGATCGGCAGCCGCGTGACGATCTACGCGGACTCGGTGATCCTCGGCGGCGACACGTCGGTGGGGGACGACTGCGTGGTGTCGGGCGCGGTGTTCCTCACGCAGTCGGCGCCGGCGGGGCACATCGTGCGCGCGAAGCAGCCGGAGCTGGTGCTGAGGACGAATCGTGCGGCGGCGCGGGGGGAGTGAACGCGAAGAACGCGAAGAACGCGAAGGAACGCGAAGGAAGAAAGAGCAGGCCAGGGTCGGAGGAGCGGGAAAAGAAACGACCGGCCGCGGGGGGCCGGTCGTTGGGGTGAAAGGGCGAGTTGAAGCTGGGGATCAGCGGCGGCGGCGGAGGCCGGCGACGGCCGCGAGTCCGAGGACAGTCGCGGCGCCGGGGGCGGGGACGTAGACGAGGCCGAGGAGGTTGCCCGTGCCGGTGGAGCCGACGAGGTTGCCCGCGCCGGTGTTGTAGTCGAGCGTGTAGAGACTGTCCGTCGTGTTGTCGACGAAGTACATCAGGCCGTTGTTCCAGTTGTACGCGACGCCGTTGGGGTTGGTGGAGCCGTTGAGCGGGCCGAGCAGCGTGGCGACGCCGGTGGCGAGGTTGATCGTGTAGGAGGAGTCGGCGCCGCTGTTGGTGGCGTACATCACGCCGGTCGCGGAGTTCCAGCCGAGGTTGACGAAGGAGGAGAGGCCGCTGGTTCCGACGAGCGTCGCGGCGCCGTTGGACGCGTTGATGGTGTACAGGCCGCCGTTGTGAGACGACGCGCCGTAGATCGTGCCGTTCACGACCTCGAGGCCGTGCATGACGACGGCGGAGTCGCCGTAGGCGCCGACGAGCGTGGCGTTGCCGGTGTTGATGTCGAGGGTGAAGAGGGAGTCGAGACTGGTGGAGGTGACGTAGAACGTGCCGGTCGAGCGGTCGTACGCGAGGCCGCCGGTGGTGCCGGCGTTGGCCGAGACCGTGCCGATCAGCGTCTTGGCGCCGGTGGTCATGTCGACGGTGTACAGCGAGCGGTTGCTGTCGACCGCGTAGAGCGTGCCGGCGGACGCGGACATCGCAGCGACGCCGAGCATCAGAACAGAACGCAACGATCTCATGAGTTCCCTCCTTGGGGTTTGCTGGGCCGCAGCCCTTGACGTGTTCTGAACAAATTACCTCGCGCCCGGCGGCGCCAGCAAGCAAAAAGCGGCGTGAATCGGCGCGCGGCGCCGCCTGCCCGGGGCCGGGCGGCGTGGTTTCGAGGGGGTGGGTGGGTCAGAGCGTGGGGGCGTCGGCGGCGCGGTTCTTATTGGGCCGCGCTCGGTCGCGCGGCGATTCCGCGTCGGCGTCCCCGGCTCGCTCGAGGAGGAAGACCATGATGGCGTCCTTCTGCGCGGGGGTGGCGAGGTCGCCGGGGAGGGCATCGACGCGCCGGTTCATGCGTTCGGCGAACGAGAGGCCCTTCTCGGCGTCGGTCGGGGGCGCGGTGAGCGCGGCGCGGATCTTCTCCAGCTTCTCGGGCGCGACGCCGATGCGCTCGGCGAAGCGCTGCGCCGCGCCGGGGGCAACCCCTGAGGCGTTGCGGTCGTTGGTCGACGCGGCGCGCTCGGCCTTGAGGGCTTCGAGGCGCTGCATCGCGCGCTGCTCGATCTGCTGCTCGGCGTAGGCGTCGAGCTGCGCGGTGACGAGCTTCTGCTGCTCGGGCGTGAGGATGGCGTAGATCTTGGTGTGCGCCCCGTCGGACGAGGGACGCGCACTCTGGAGCTCCTGCAGGCGCTGCATGAGCTTGGCGCGCTCTTCGGGGGAGAGGTTCTGATCCGCGGCGGGTCGCTGCGCGGCGCCGCCGGGCTGATTGGGGCGCGCGCCGGTGCGCTCGCGGAGTTCGCGCAGCTCGGCCATGTTGTCGCGCATGAAGGCGCGGTTGGCTTCCTGGAACGCCTGCTGCGCCTCCTGGATCTGCTGCTTCTGCTCGACGGTGAGGCGCGCGGCCTCGGGCGTCGGTTCTTCGCCGAGGGACTTCACGGCGCGCAGGAAGACCTCGAAGGGGATGCGCTGGGCGCGCATGCGCGGGTCCATCGACTCGCCGAACTGCGAGGGGACGCCGGGCGTCGAGCGGTCTTCGACCTTGGGGCCGGAGAGGACGTCGGCGGGGGGCTCGCTCGATTGGGCGCTCGCCGCGGCGGCGAGGAGGGAGGCAAGGGCGAGCGTGCGGAGCGGTCGTGGGGTCATAGGATGGGACTCCGGTGGCGTTGTGTGCAGAACGCACGGGGGAGGCGTCGATTGCGTGCCGGGTTGGACGGCGGGTCGGCGCGGCGTGTTCCCGAGAGGTATGGATCGGCGGTTTGGACCGCCCGGATCGAGCGGAAGGAAGGTCGGCAGGCGGATGGCGTTCACCAAGGAAGACGTGCTGGAGGCGCTCAGGCAGGTTCGTGATCCGGAGCTGCATCGCGACGTGGTGGCGCTGGGCGCCGTGAAGCAGGCGACGAGCTGCGACGGACACGTGCGCGCGACGCTGGAGCTGAAGGGTCGTCCCGCGGCGGTGGCGGAGCAGGTGCGCGCGGAGGCGGAGAAGGCGATTCGCGGGGCCGCGGAGAAGAAGGGCGAGCGACTCGCGCAGCTCGTCGTGGATGTGGAGGGCGCGGTGGGTCGTCCGCGCCCGGTGGCGTCGGGCGCGGGGGGCGTTTCAGCGCGCGAGGGGACGCCTCAGGAGCAGGCGACGGGTCTGCCGGGCGTGAAGCGGATCGTGGCGGTGGGCGCGGGCAAGGGCGGCGTGGGCAAGAGCACGATCGCGGTGAATCTCGCTGTCGCGCTGGCGCGCGAGGGATTGAGCGTCGGGATCATGGATGGAGACATCTACGGCCCGAGCCTGCCGACGCTGCTCGGGCTCGATGAGTTCGAGACGAACGCGATCGGCAACATGCTCCAGCCGTTCGCGGTGCACGGCGTGAAGGCGATGACGCTGGGCAAGCTGGTGGACGCGGACAAGCCGCTGATCTGGCGCGGGCCGATGGCGCACGGCGCGTTCAAGCAGCTCGCGACGCAGACGCAGTGGGGGGAATTGGATTACCTGATCATCGATCTGCCGCCGGGGACGGGGGATGTGTCGCTGACGATGGCGCAGATGATGCGGTTGACGGGCGCGGTGATTGTGTGCACGCCGCAGAAGGTGGCGCAGGATGATTGCGTGCGCGCGGCGAACATGTTCAAGCAGCTCGGCATTGATGTGCTGGGCGTGGTCGAGAACATGTCGTTCTTCGTGGGGGACGATGGGAAGACGTACGACCTCTTCGGGCGCGGCGGTGCGGAGCAGATGGCGCAGCGGCTGGGGCTGCCGTTCCTGGGGGCCGTGCCGATTTCGATGGGTCTGCGGAAGAACAGCGATGCGGGCGATCCCAGCGCGAACTTCGAGTCGAGCGATGGGAACACGCCGCTGCGCGAGGCGCTGGTGAAGGTCGCGCGGAATCTCGAGGCGCAGTGCGCGCTGGCGGAGATGCGGAGCGGTGCGGCGCGGCCGACGTTGACGATCGGATAAGAGAGTGAACGCGAAGGACGCGAAGGGACGCGAAGTGTTCAGGGAGTGAACACAGAGGGCGCCGAGGGCACAGAGTGGGGAGTGGGGGCGGCAGCGCGGCGGTTCGCCGCGGTGTGGGGCGCCGCGTGGTGGCGACGCACAGGTTCCCGCGCTCGCGCTTGGGGCTCGGTTCGATCCAACGTCACGCCGGCAGGACGATCACTTCGCGCGGGTCGACGGCGAGGGTGATGTCGGGGCTGGCGTCGGGGGTGCGGCCGGGGTTCATTTCGTAGTAGCGGATGCGGAGCTTGGGCTCGACGTCGATCCAGTGCTGCGCCATCTCGCCGAGGTAGATGGTCTCGGCGCGCTTGCCGCGGAGGATGTTGGCGGAGGTCGCGCCGCCGTCTTGCGCGATCGAGAAGGACTCCGGGCGGATGAGCGCGGTGACCTCGGCGCCGGGCTGGGTGTGCGCGGCGTCGTGGTGCTTGTGGGCGCGGAGCCTGCCGACGGCGGTGTCGAGGACGAGCGCGTCGGGCGCGCTTTCGACGATGCGGGCGCTCAGGAAGTTCGTCGGGCCGAGGAAGTCGGCGACGAAGCGGTTGACGGGGCGCTCGTAGATCTCGCGCGGCGGGCCGACCTGCACGATGCGCCCGCCGGACATGACGGCGATCATGTCCGCCATGGCGAGCGCTTCCTTCAGGTCGTGGGTGACGTAGATCGAGGTGATGCCTGTGGTGGTGCAGA
>JBGTSD010000034.1:0-26960 GCA_041940385.1 Phycisphaerales bacterium
GATCTGCCCCACCACGCCCACCGGCTCGCGCAGCGTGTACGAGTGGAACTCCGCGCCCGGCATGTACGGCACCGAGATCGGTAGCGTGTTGCCCTCGATCTTCGTCGTCCATCCCGCCATGTAGCGGAAGAGATCGACGGCGAGCGGCACGTCCGCCGCCGCGGCCACCGCGCGGGGCTTGCCGTTGTCCAGCGATTCGATCTCCGCGAACTCATCGAGGTTTTGCTCGAGCAGGTCGGCGAGCTTCCAGAGCAGCTTGCCGCGCTGCGAGGACGTCATCGCCGGCCACGGCCCGGACTCGAACGCCCGGCGCGCCGCCTTCACGGCCTTGTCGATGTCCGCCTTGTCGCCCTCGGCGACGTGCGCGATGGTGCGCGCGGTCGCGGGGTCCTTGACCTCGAACGTCTTGCCCGACGCCGCGGCGACCCACTGACCATCGATCAGCAGCTTGTGCTCGCGATCGATGAACGACAATGTCTTGCGGCTGGCGGCAGGCGCTTCGGTGGCGACAGGCATGGCGAAATCTCCCTTGTAAGCCCTGGTGATCCCCCACCATGGGCGATAAGGAGATGGTAGCCAATGAAGACGATCCCAACAACGGCCGACGGTCCTACGAGACGAACTACGGGTTACCCGCAGCTAGACGCCAAGCGACCGTAGCTTCCCGAGGCATTAGTGACTCTATGCCAACTCGCTAATTGCAATCCTCTGCCACCACTCCGAGTGCCGCCTTCGCCCATTGGCACCATATTGCATGAGCGAACGCAATCCCTACCTTCGGTAAGTCCCATGCCTTTGCGACGGCAAGCTTCAGTTCGTCGTCATCGGCAAAGTGTTTCTGCACGATGGCTGTAAGCACTGCGAGCAACGCGACCATAGACACAAAGACCGATCGGTCATGAACGAAACCGCTGATGAGCTCCTCACGTGTCGCGGGCCCGCGCAGATTAACCGGGTCACCTCGCAACACAGTTCGCATGGCGATGCCCCTTGAGCCAACGTGAGAATCATCGCAGGCCAACGTCCAAGCGCCGTGGATGAGGGCACAGATCGATCCGAACTGCCCTGACGCACATCGCGCTCGCAGATCGCGAGCCGCGAACCCAGTCGGAAGCATCCGCATATTTGCAAGGGCTTTGCGATGCTCTTCCGCTCGATGGCGGACATAGCCGTCCGGCAGCCCGAGAGTGCTGGCGATGTCGCCCAAGTTCGAGAGGTATTCCGATGCTCGATCCGGGTTTAGGTCGCCGGGATGCCTAAACGAGTTGTCATACACATGTTCACGAATCTGATCGTCCAGTCCGTGTTGTTGGTACTCGATCGCAGCCGATTCGCCTTCGGTTAGGATTAACAACCCGATCATGCACGCCTCTAGTGACGGACGTGCCAGGTACGTCGCATCCACCCATCGCCCCGTCTTGGATCCAGTCTCTTCGGATTTGTCTGCGCCCGACAGTACCGCACGAATCGAGGACTGGGTCTCAATCATCGCGCGAACAATTGCGCGCAGAGTGTCGGCCTCCTTCGTCGGTGCAGAGAGCGCCGCGGCGACCTTTAACGCTGCCTGCTCGATCGGGCTCCAAATCTGGGTGTAGTCAACCGGCTCCTTGCTCATCGACCTGCGATTCTGCAAAGGCACGACCGGATAATTCGGCTGACTGCTCTGAGAGGCCACGCCCTACCTCCTACATCGCCGCGAGCCGCCGCGCCGTTTCCTGCTCCTGGAGGGCCCTGAGCAGATCGTCGATCGCGTCGCCCGCGAGCAGGACGTTGTGCAGGTTGAAGTCCTGGTTCAGCCGGTGATCGACGGCCAGTCCTTCTTTGAAGCGGTAGGTGCGGATGCGCTCGGACCGATCGGCGGAGCCGATCTGCGCCGAGCGCGCCTTGTCGCGCTCGGCGCGCTGCTTCTGCAGCTCGATCTCGTACAGACGAGCGCGCAGGAGTCGCCAGGCCTTCTCGCGGTTCTGCCGCTGGCTCTTGCTCTCCTGCATGCGCACCTCGACGCCCGTGGGCTTGTGGATGAGGTGCACCGCCGTCGCGACCTTGTTGACGTTCTGCCCGCCGGGGCCCTGCGCCGTGGTGATGTCCTCGAGCACGTCGTTCGGATCGATCTTCAGATCGATCTCCTCCGGCTCGGGCAGCACGGCGACGGTCGAGGTGCTCGTGTGGATGCGCCCCTGCGTCTCGGTCGCCGGAACGCGCTTCACGCAGTGCGTGCCCGCCTCGTGCGCCATCTCCGACCACACGCCCGCGCCCTCGACGGTCGCGACGGCGTTCTTGACGCCTCCCCCACCACCCGCAACCCCTTCCGAAATGTCCATGACTTCGAATGTCCACCCCCGCTTGTCCGCCAGGCGCCGGTACATGTCGAGCAGCTCGCCGGTCCACAGCGCCGCCTCGTCGCCGCCGACGCCCGCGCGAAGCTCCAGCACCACCGAGCCGATCGCCCGATCATCCGCGGACACCAGCTTCTCGAGCGCCGCCTTCGCGAGCGACTCGGCCCGCTGGCGCAGCGCTGGCAGCTCGTCCCGCGCCAGCGCGACCAGTTCCTTGTCCTCCCCGGCGTCGATGACCTGCTGAAGGTCCTCCGCCTCGCGCAGGGCCGCGAGCATCGCCCGGTAGTCCGCGACGACCGGCTCGATCGCCGCCCGCTTGATCGAGATGTCCCGCACCTTGCGGAAGTCCGCCGCGACCGAGGGGTCCTCGAGCTGCGCCGCCAGCTCCGCATCGCGCGCGGCCAGCTCGTCGAGCTTCGACGCGACCGCGGGCGGGATCAGGGACGGAAGGGTGAGGGCCATGAGATTCGGCACAAGAGTAGTGGCGCAGTTCGCGCCGGGCTTCCGCGTCGTGTAACGGCGGGCGGTGGCGCCCGGCCGGGGAGGATCGTTGCCTCGCAAGAACCAGTGTCAGCCGGGTGTGGTGCGGGCTCGGTGGAGCCGCGGCCGAGGCCCCAGCAGGAGAATCGAAGATGCGGTATTCGGATGTCATGATGGCGCTCGCCGGATCGGTGGGCGCGTGGACGGCAGGGGTCGCGAGCGCGGGCGGACCGGCCGTGACGTACAGGGTGGTCGCCAAGACCGGAGACGTGGCGCCGGGAGGCGGCGCATTCACCGCCTTCGGCCTGCCGCGGATGAACGAGCAGGGCGAGGTCGCGTTCGGCGCGGACACCGGCCTGGTGGTCTTCTCGAGCGGCATCTGGTCCGAGGGCGTGGACGGCCCGGGAGCGCTCGCGCTGGTGGCGCGAGAGGGCACGGCCGTGCCGGGAAGCGGCAACACGCTCTTCATCGGAGACCTCGCCGAGGGCGGGTTCACCCACTTCGGTCCGGAGATCAACGACCGTGGCCACGTCGCCTTCGGCTACCGAGTCGTCGGCGCGGGCGTGGACCCGAGCCACAGCGTCGGCGTGATGCGCCAGGTCGGCGGCGCGCTGCAGAACGTGGCTCGCCCACTCCAGATCGCCGCAGGCATCCCGGGCGCCACCTTCGAAGACATCGCGAGCGTCGTCTCGTTCAGCGACCAGGACGAGGTCGCGCTGCGCATCAGTCTCGCCGGCGCCGGCGTCAACGCGCTGAATAATGACACGATCTGGCGCATGAACGAGAACGGAAGCTTCTCCCTCGTGATGCGCGAAGGCGCGGCCGTTCCTGGTCAGGCGGGCTTTGCCTACACCGAAAGCGGCCCGATGGTCCCGCTCATCAACGACGCCGGACAGGTGTCGTTCGTCAACGACACGCTGCAGAACGGCGACGCATTCTGGACGTTGCTGCGCGGCGCTCCCGGCGCTCCGGTCGTGCTGGCTCGCGAGGGGCAGCCCACGCCCCTCGGTCCGACAACCGCGCTCGAGGGCGGCCTTTTCAGCTCCGGTCTGCACACCATCAACAACAACGGCGACGCCCTCTTCCCGCAGAACGCCACCGTCGGCGGAGTGACCAGAACCGGGCTCTGGCGCGTGCTCGGCGGCGCCCTTCAGGCGGTCGCGGTCGAAGGCCAGCCCTCCCCGCTGGGCAACACGTACTCGAACATCGATGGGTTCAACGGCTCCCTGGGTCAGGACGGTCGCGTCGTCTTCCGTGGCCGCGCGAACACCGGCGGCGCCCTCACCGACAACAACAACAGTGCCATCTTCGTTCGATACGCGAACGGCGCGACGGAGGTCATCGCTCGCGAAGGCGACCTTGCCCCCGGCCTGCTCTTCGGCGCGACCTACGACGAGCTCGATCATCTCAGCGTGTTCGAGATGGTCAACGAGCGCGGGCAGGTTCTCTACAACGGCTACGTCGAGGGCGCCGGCGTCAACAACGGCAACGACCTCTGCCTGTGGGGGACGCGGCGTGTCTCCGGCCCCACGCTGATGCTGCGCGAGGGACAGACGTTCCAGGTCGCGCCGGGCGACTTCCGGATTGTCTCGGACTTCGATGTGATTATCGGGCGCGGATCGGAGTCGGGCGCTCGGCCGGGATTCAATCGGCTGGGCCAGGCGGCGCTCCGCATCCGATTCTCGAACGGCACGGAGGCCATCGTGGTCGCGACCCTCGAGAACGAGTGCTTCGCCGACATCGACGGGGACCTGGACGTCGACTTCGCCGACCTGAATCTACTGCTCGATCAATTCAATGCGATCGTCGGCACGGGCGATCCCGGCGACCTCGACCTCGACGGCGATGTGGACTTCGCGGACCTGAATCTGCTGCTGGGTGTGTACAACACCCACTGCGCGCCGCTCTGAGCGAACATCGGAACGTCGATCGAACGAAGGGCGGGCCGGGACCCGCCCTTTTCCGCGCGCTCGCCTCCGCCATCAGGACCGCCCGGGGTGCGCAAGAGACCTTACAAATCCCTCTTCGAAGAATCGACGCAATACACTTGCACTGCAGCAACTGTATCGGATAATCCGCCCAGTCGTCGGATGGCGGGCACACCGGGCCCCGCGGCGGCCTCGTCCGAGGAGAACCAAACATGATTCGTTCGTGGACTGCATTCGGGCTCGCAGCGTCGCTGTGCGCACTTCCAGCATCGCTCGCGCTCGCCGGAGGCCCCGCCGTGACCTATCGCGTCGTGGCGCGCACTGGTCAGGCGGCGCCCGGCGGCGGCTCGTTCACGGCGTTCGGATTCCCGCGCATGAACGAGCAGGGCGAGGTCGCCTTCGCCGCGGACACCAGCGCGGCGCTCTTCTCGAGCGGCGTCTGGTCGGAGGGCGTGGGCGGGCCGGGGAATCTGGCGCTCGTGGCGCGGGAAGGCACGGCTGTGCCGGGCAGCGGCAACACACTGTTCGTCGGCGACTTCACGGAAGGCGGATTCTCGTTCTTCTATCCCGAGATCAACGACGAAGGCAACGTCGCGTTCAGCTACCGCATCGTCGGCGCGAGCGCGGGGCCGGACGATATCGGGATCGCCAAGCAGGTGAACGGAACGCTGCAGAACGTGGCTCGCCCGCTCCAACTGGCGCAGGGCATCGCGGGAGCGACGTTCGATCGCGTCTCCAACCTCTTCTCCTACAGCGACAACGACGAAACAGCGCTCGTCATCGGATTGACCGGCGCCGGGATCAACGCCTCGAACGACGACACGATCTGGCGCTCGAACGCCAACGGAACGTTCTCGCTCGTCATGCGCGAGGGCGCGCCCGTGCCCGGCCAGCCCGGCTCGACCTATCCGGGAGGCAGCTTCGTGTTCCCGCTCGTCAACGACGTCGGCGAAGTCTCGTTCGGCACGTATCTGAACGTGGGCGGAGACTTTCGCTGGTCGGTGCTGAAAGGGCCGCCCGGAGCGCCGACGCTCCTCGCGCAGGAAGACATGCAGACGCCGCTGGGCCCGGGCACGTTCTTCGAGGGCGGGCTGGTCGGCTTCGTGCGGCACCTCATCAACAACGGCGGCGACGCCTTGTTCCCGCAGTCCGCGCTCGTCGGCGGCCAGTCGCGCGACGGGTTATGGCGGGTTCTGAACGGCCAATTGCAGGCGGTCGCGGTGGCCGGACAGCCGTCGCCGATCGGGAGCGTGTATTCGTTCATCAACAGCTTCTCGGGCGCCCTCGGCAAGGACGGCCGCGTGATGTTCACCGCCAGCGTGACGCCCGCGGGATCGATCACGAACGACAACAACGTCGCGATCTGGGTCCGGCACGCGAACGGCTCGACCCAGTTGATCGCTCGCGAGGGCAGCCCGGCTCCCGGCCTTTTCTTCGGCGAGACGTACGCCAGCTTCGGCAGTCTCGAGAGCGTCAACGACCGCGGGCAGGTGATCTACGAGGGCCGAATCCAGGGCGCCGGCGTCAACGCCGGAAACGATGACTGCCTGTGGGGCACACGCCTGGTCTCCGGTCCGACGCTGATGATGCGCGAGGGCACGGTGTTCGAGGTGGCCCCCGGTGTGTTCAAGCTCGTGTCGCAGTTCGACGTCAGCTCCGGGTTCGGCGCCGAATCGGGCGACCGGCCCGGCTTCAACCGGCTTGGACAGGCGGTCGTCCGGGTCTTCTTCACCGACAACACGAGCGCGATCGTCGTGGCGCAGCTCGAGGACGAGTGCTTCGGCGACCTCGACGGCGACTTCGACTGCGACTTCGCCGACCTCAACCTGCTGCTCGGCGTGTACAACTCGGTCGTCGGCACGGGCGACCCTGGAGACCTCGACCTCGACGGCGACGTCGACTTCGCGGACCTCAATCTCCTCCTCAGCGTCTACAACACCAACTGCCTGCCGCTCTAGTCGGATCTCGCCCGATCGATGAGCCCGTCCGCCTCCGAACGGGGCGTGAGGACCTGAACACCCTCACGCCTCGACTGGAGAACGACCATGCTCACCATCCGAACGTTTGTGCCCGGCGTGCTCGCCGCGCTCCTCGCGACGACCGCCGCCCTTCCGGGCCCCCTCACCCCCCCACCGGGCGCGCCCGGATCGACGTACAAGACTCTGCAGGAGGTCGAGCCGCGGATCCCGCTCTCGGCCGCGACGGCGCCGGGTGACGCCAGCTCGATGTTCGTCATCGCGCAGCCGGGCAGCTACTACCTGACCGGCGACCTCGTCGGCGTCGTCGGCAAGGCGGGCATCAAAGTCCTCGCCGACCACGTGACCATCGATCTCAACGGCTTCGCCCTGAGAGGCGTCGTCGGCGCCGGCGCCGCGATCCGCGATCACAACGACGATGAAATCCCCACCCTTCAGAACTTCCGCCTGCAGAACGGCACGGTGACGGGCTGGCCGGGCGGCGGCATCTCATCGTTCTTCATCGGCAGCGCCACGATCGACTCGGTGGTGTTCCACAAGAACGGCTCCGCTGGCGTCAACTTCAACGGCGATCTCCTCGCGACCGACTGCCAGTTCAACGATCACCTCTTCTGGGGCCTGCTGAACCAGGGCAACGGCGTCGTGCGCAACTGCACCGCGACGGGCAATGCGACCGGGTTCAACGTCAGCTCGACGACGCTCGAGGGATGCCTGGCCTCGGGCAACGGCTTCGGCTTTGACGTCGCGAGATCGCTGATCACCGAGTGCATCGCCACGGACAACGATCACGGCGGATTCAGTCTCGGATGGCGATCCACGGCCCGCAACTGCCACGCCGAAGGCAGCCCGGTCGGATTCGCCACCGCGGGTTTCAACGTCGTGATCGAGAATTGCTCGGTCGCCGCCGCGAGCGAGGACGGCATCCGCGTCGCCTCGTCGATCGCAACGATCGCGAACAACCGCTTCCATCAGGTCGGGTCGAGCGCGACTCACGCCGCGATCAAGGTGAACTCCGGCGTGAGCGGTGTCACCATCATGGGCAATAGCGGCACGATTGTGACCCGCGGCGTCGACGTGGCGGGGAGCACCTGCCTGATCGTGCGGAACTCCTTCGGCAATATCGCGCAGGGCGGAACCCTCCTCTACAACATCGTCGCCGGCAATCGCTACGGACCGATCGTGAACGGCGCCGTCGGCGCCCCGGTCTCCGTCGCGCCCGGCGGGAGCGCCCCCGGCGGATTCACGACGACCGACCCCAACGCCAACCTCAGCTACTGAATTCGAGCGGAGGAGAGAGACATCCCAAAACGAACGCGGCCCCGGATCGCTCCGGGGCCGCGGTTGCTTTTGTCCTGGCCGAACGGCCGCTTACTTCTTCTTCGCCTGGAAGTAGTTGCCGCCGAACTTGCGGGTGAACTTCTCGACGCGGCCCGCGGAGTCCACGAACGACGACTTGCCCGTGAAGAACGGGTGCGAGCCCGACCACACGTCCACGTGCATCTCCGGCACCGTGGCGCCGACGGTCATCACGACCTCGCCGTTGAAGTAGACCTTGCAATTGGGGTAATACTTGGGGTGGATCTTGGCCTTCATGGCGGTGGCTCCGGCTGCTGAGCGGCCCTGATTCGGCCGCGGGGGCAGGACAATATCAGCGGCGACCCCCTCGGACAACCAGCGTTCCGATCGGTCTTTCCCGGCGGGCCATCCCATCCCGCCGACCCTCGACACCCCCGCAATCGCCCTGGAAGCCCATTTTCGGGATTCTCAGGCATATGTTGACACATAGACAGACCGGTCTGTATCTAAGTGATCGACCGCCGCGGGTCGCCGCCGCGTCGAGCCCCGCGCCCCGGACGTTCCAGGGCCGGGGCAGAACCGGCCGGCGAGGACCGCGGAGAAGGAAAGGAACGACCCCATGGCACGCATCACGATCGTCGACCCCGCCTCCGCCACCGGCAAAGCGGCCGACCAACTCAAGGCCGTCAACGCCAAGCTCGGCCTGACCCCCAACATGACCAAGGTCATGGCCAACAGCACCGCGGCCCTGGGCGGCTACATCGCGCTCAGCGGCGAACTCGGCGCCGGCTCGCTGCCCGCCAAGGTCCGCGAGCAGATCGCCATCCTCGTCGCCGAGGTCAACGCCTGCACCTACTGCCTCTCCGCGCACAGCGCCATCGGCAAGGCGCTGGGCCTGAATCCGGCTGAACTCGCCTCGGCGCGCTCCGGAGACTCCGAGAACGGCAAATCCGCCGCCGCCCTGCGTTTCGCGCAGGCCGTGCTGCTCGGCAAGGGCGAGGTTTCCGACGACGACTTCGACCGCGTTCGGAAGGCCGGCTGGTCGGACGGCGAGATCGCCGAGATCGTCGCCAACGTTGCGCTCAACGTGTACACCAACTTCTTCAACAAGGCCTTCGAGGTGGATGTGGACTTCCCGAAGGTCGTGCCGCAGACCGTCGGCGCCGCCTGATCCCCGAGATCAAACCCCGCACGCCGGCCGGCGCCTCCGTGAAGAGGCGCCGGTTCGGCGTTGACGAACGGCGAGGGAATGCGACCATGGACCTGATGACCACGACACGCCGCGACTCGGCCCGCGAGCGGATCTTGGACGCGGCGCTCGAACTCTTCTTCGAGCGCGGCATCCAGGCCGTGGGCGTCGACGCCATCGTCGAACGCGCCGGCGTCGCCAAGATGTCGCTCTACAACCACTTCGACTCCAAGGACGAACTGATCGCCGAATTCCTCCGCGAGAAGGACCGGCGCTGGCGCGCGGAGTTCGCCGGCGCCGTGAACGACGCGGCGCCCGACGGCCGGGGACGCATCCTCGCCGCGTTCGACATCGTGCGCCGGGCGCTCGAGGCGTGCGACTACCGCGGGTGCGCCTTCATCAACGCCGCGGGAGAACTGGCGGACGCATCGCACCCGGGGCGTGCGGCGTGCGCCGAGCACATCGAGTGGCTGCGCTCGTTCTTCGAGTCGCTCGCGCGCGACGCCCATGTCCGCGAACCGGCGGCGCTCGCCGGCCCGCTCGTGACGCTGTTCCAGGGCGCGCTCACCGTCGGCTCGACGGAACGACACCCGCGCGCGGCGATCGACGCCAGGCATGCCGCGGAGGCGCTCCTCCGCTCAGTGGAAATGACCCGCTCGGCCTAGCGCCGGCGACGGAGCGAGGCGAGCACACCGAGGCCAAGGACCGCCGCAAAACCCGGCGCGGGGATGACCGCGACCGTGAGGTCGCCCACGTCAACGCCCTCGACGCCGAGATCGCCGCCGATGAACGCGATGAGGTCCATCGTCTCGCCCGGCCTGCCGATCGGCGGGGCGGCGATGTCGCCCAGCAGCGTGGCCTCGCCGACCACGGCGAAGAGCGTGTCGAAGAACTCCGAAGAGTCGAACTGCGTGGTAAACGCGTTCACCAGCGTCGCCTCGTCGTGCGCCGGCAGCGTCTGCTGGATCTGCGAGCCGACGCCCATGCCCGGCGCGAAGGCGACGATCAGGCTGGTGTCCACGAGCTCGCCGGTGATCATTCGCGTCTCGAGGATGCCGAAGTAGCCGAACGAGTGATAGTCGTGGAGCGAGGGCTCCGGGAACACATCGCCGAAGCCGATGCCGGCGCCCGGCGACGTGATGTTGTCGAGAAGATTGCTCGTGGTGAACGAGAACGGGCGCGTCGTGATGAACGCGGACTGGCCGAGCAGCGTGTAGACAAAGCCATCGGGCGCGTTGAGCTCGACATCGACCGTGAAATTAATCGAACCGCCAACGGCGTTCGAGGCGAGCGCGGAGGCGAACACAGCGCAGGCGCTGACGCGACAAGGGGCGATCATCTCTCGTCTTCCTTTCGTGCCGTTCCGGTGCAGGGAACGAGCGGTGCTCCGGGCGCTGCGTCAGCCCAACGAGTGCAGACGCGCGCCTTCGGATCGAGAGAATACCCAACGCGCCGCGCCGGACGGAAGCGCCTTGTTCACCGAATCCTGCGGTTCGGCAAAGGGTTGGCTAGGGCGCTGCTGGGCGGAAGGGAATCGTGCGGGTTTCATTCGTGTCCGTCGCCCGCCGGTGCGCGTTCACCCGCCTCGATCGGGACCATCAGGCGATTCCCCGGCGGCGGCAGCGGGCAGGTCGCGAACTCCGTGTATGCACACGGCGGGTTGTACGCTCGATTGAAGTCGAGGATGGCCACGCCGTCCTTGCTCTCCGGAACCGTCAGGTAACGCCCGCCGCTGTACGTCGTGACGCCGGTGGTCTTGTCCGCGAACACGATGAAGTACGGCCCGCCGACCACGCCGGTCGCCGCGAGCTTCTGCTCGCGCCCGTCGATCTCGAAGACGAACGTCGCCGCGAGCGGCTGCTCCGTCGTGGCGCCGAGCACGTCGGTGATGGCGATCATGTCGCCCGGCGCCGCGGCCTCGACGCGCGCCTCGACCCGCATCGCCATATTGAACGGATAGCGTTCGATGCCGGGAAACTCGAGCCGCGCAGGATTCTGATTGTCGCGCACCCGGAGCGCCGGCTGGCCGTTGCGACGGATGACGATGATCGAGACCGGCCCGTTGCGCACCTCCGTCGGCCAGCCCTCGTCGTCGATGACAATGGGCGCGCTCGCGCGCACTTCGTTGTCGATCGTCACCTCCGCCGCGGCGCCCGGATCGGCCTCGAACCGCACCTGGTCCCCCGTCCGCACGAACCGCCCGACCCGATCCGCCGTCATGTTCGCGTACGACCGGTCGCATTCGGCGTTGCGGCCGACGGTCGTCTCGCCCTCCTCGAGGAACGCGAGGTCGATCAGCGTGAGCCACGCATCCTCGGCGGTGAGCAGCTCGGCGCGCTGCGCGTGCCACGCGCTCCATTCCTCGATCAGCGCTGGGTCGGCGCCTCCCTCCTGCTGCGCCGTTGCGGAGAGTGCGAACGCCAAGCCGATGATGAAGGCATGCCGTGGTCGGTTCATGCCATCAGGATAGCGTGTGCGGGCGCGATGGTTCCCCTCCGTGCCTACCGTGAACGACGCTCTCGACTCCCATGAAAGGAGGCCTCCGCGCATGATCATCGACGTCCACACCCACTTGAACAACTACCACGAAGAGCGCGTCCGCTCCATCCACGACTGCCTCGAAGAGCTCCAGGGGTCGATGGACAAGAACGGCATCGATCATGCGCTGGTGCTGACGTCCTACAAGGTGAACGAGCACCGTCCCTCGACGGCGCAGGTCATCGAGGCGACCAAGGAGTTCCCGCACATCGACGTCGTCGCCGGCATCAGCTACCTGCACTACCGCGAGCGCGACCTGCGCGAGTGCGCCGACTTTCTGAAGGACGGGCTCATCAAGGCCTTCAAGCTCTACCCCGGCTACGAGCCCTTCTACCCCTACGACAAGCGATGTCAGGTGATCTACGACCTCGCCATGGAGTTCGACGTCCCCGTGATGTTCCACTCCGGCGACACCTACACGCCCAAGGGCAAGGTCCGCTACGCCCACCCGCTCAACATCGACGACGTCGCCGTGGACAACCCGTCCATGAAGATCGTGATCTGCCACATCGGCAACCCCTGGATCCGCGACTGCATGGAGGTCGTCTACAAGAACAAGAACGTCTACGCCGACATCTCCGGGCTCGTCCTCGGCAACTTCGAGGACCGCTTCGAGCAGTACATGCTCCAGCAGATCCGCGAGATGATCCTCTACGCCGGCGAGCCGCGCTACCTGCTCTACGGCACGGACTGGCCCATCTCGACGATGGAGGCCTACATCAAGTTCATGAAGGGCCTGGACCTGAGCGACTCGGCGCGCGAGATGATCATGTGGAAGAACGCCGCGGAGCTCTACAGGATCGACCTCGGCGATCGCGCGAAGGGCTGATCAGCCCTCCCACGTCTCCGGCCACGGGTACCCGTCGCCCCGCTCCTTGAAGCGGTGGATCAGGCGGATGTGCGCGAAGAACGCGTCCACCGACGCCAGCTCCTGGTGCGGCTCGCGATAGAAATCGCCCAGGTGCACCAGCACGAAGCCCAGCGGGCGCAAGCCCTCGATCAGCTCCGGCAGCAGCGGCGTGTCCTTGCCGTAGCCGCGACGCAGCCACGTCTCGAGGTGCAGCATGTCCGCCTGCGCCACCGTGCGCACGCCGCCCTGGATCACCAGCGCCTCGCCGCCCTGCACGTCCATCTTGATGAGCTGCGGCTGAGGCAGCTTCTGCTGCGCCACCACGTCGTCAAGCCGGCGCACCGGCACGACGATCCGCTCCTCGCGCGGCGCCGACTGCGCCAGCAAGCTGCTCGCCACCGACGCCGACATCCGCCAGAACTCCGCCTCGCCGTTCCGATCACTCAGCGCGAACTCGTGTAGACGGAAGTTCGGATATTGCTCGAGACGACGATCGAGCTGCGTGCGGTACACCTCGTCCCGGCTCGCCAGCGGCTCGAACAGCTCGTACTGCGCGTCAGGGTACACGTCCGCGATCACCGCCGACCAGGACCCGTGCGCGGCGCCGATGTCGTACACAACCGACGGCGCATAACCGAAGTCGTGCAGCCGGGCGAAGAACTGCTTCTCGCACTGAGCGAAGGCGCTGGTTGCGGGCATGTCGGGTCGCTCCTGAGGGGTGGCCGCAGGAGTTATCGGCGCCCGACCCGGCCCCTGTTGAGCGGCCCCCCGGCTTTCCGCCCGATTTTCGGACTATCGGCCCGGCGGCTTCCTCAGGATCTCCGCGATCCGGGCCATGTGGTAGTCGTCGTGCTCGCAGACGAACGTCACGCCGTCCAGCAGGCGCATCGGGACCTTGAGCCGGGGATGGATCGATACCCGGGCGAACTCCTCGACCGTCAGCCGCTCCAGCCGCGCCACCTGGGCAAGCCGCGTCGTCCGCAGCGACCGCAGGATGTCGCCGACGTCCTGGTCGTTGAACTTCGCGTCGTGCGTCGCGCGGTTCTGCATGTCCGCCGCGCGGAGCATGGGTTCGCCGGCGAGAAAGTCGTCCAGCCGCTGGTCCCACAGCGGCTCGAGCGTCAGCAGATGCCCGAGGTTCTCCTGGATCGACCATCCCCCATCGGACCACGTGAGCTGCTCGCGCGTCAGGCCGCGCACCCGATCCTCGGCGCGCGCCGGCAACCCGCGGAACCGCTCGACGATGTCCGGATGCTTCTCGACCGGATAGTCGAACGTGAACGATCGCTCGATCCATGGCCACTTCGGCATGGCGAATCCTAGGCGAGGGCTCAGCCCGTGCTCTGCATCGCCGCGGCCAGCGCATTGACGCTCAGCAGGATCAGCGCCCGCAGGGCCGGCTTGTCGTCGTCCTTCGCGCTCCGCCACCGGCGCAGCAGCTCGACCTGGAGCGCGTTGATCGCGTCCGTGTCCGGGTTGCGCTCGCGGATCGACTGCTGGATCACCGGATTGTTGTCGAGCAGCGCGCTCTGCCCCGTGATCGCAAGGACGGCGCGCTCGGCGCGGGCGAACTCCTCCGCGAGCCGCGCATGGAACGGCGCCGCGTCGTCCGCCATGTACCACTTGCCGACCGCCAGCCGGGCGCGGGCCATCTCCTGCTGGGCGTTGTCGATGAACGCCCGGAAGTGCCCCGGCGCCCGATACGCCGCGCGGCAGGACTCGATCATCGTCGGATCGCGCATCACGAACTCTTCGAACGCCGCGCCGATCCCGAACCATCCCGGCGCGTTGTAGCGCATCTGCGTCCACGAGAACACCCACGGAATCGCCCGCAGGTTCTCGAAGCGGATCTCCCCGCCCGAGCGCGACACCGGGCGCGACGCGATCGGCAGCTCGCCGATGTGCAGCACCGGCGATCGCCCGACGAACGCGGGCCAGAACTTCGGATCATCGATCAGCGCGCGATACGCCTGTCTCGATCGGTCGGCGATCTGGTCCATGAGCGTCCGCCACGACTCGTCCGCCTCCGGAGTGGTCGCGGGCTGCGCCGTCGCGAGGATCATCGCGTTGGTGATCTGCTCGAGGTGCCGGTGCGCCAGCGCGGGCGACGCGTACCGGAACGAGATCACCTCGCCCTGCTCCGTGAATCGGATCTTGCCCGTGCGGCTGGCGCGCGGGCTCGCCAGGATCGCCCGGTGCGCGCGCCCGCCGCCGCGCGCCACCGTCCCGCCGCGCCCGTGGAAGAACCGGAACGACACCCCCGCGTCGATGCACGTCCGCGCCAAGCTGTCCTGCGCCGTATGCAGCCGCCAGTTCGCCGCCCAGTACCCGCCGTCCTTGTTGCTGTCGGAGTACCCGAGCATGATCTCCTGGAACCGTCCGCGCGCATCGAGCTGCGCCGCGTACGCCGGTTCTGCAAACAGCTTCCGCATCACCTCGCCCGAATGCGCGAGATCGTCCACCGTCTCGAAGAGCGGCGCGACGTCGATCGGGCACGTCGCCTTCCCCCCATCGATCGTCCAGAGCCCGCGCTCGCGCAGCAGGATCAGCACCTCGAGCAGGTCGCTCACATCGTGCGCCATCGAGATGATGTACGAACCGACCGAGTCCGGCTCCGCCCGAACCGCGTCCGCGAAGGCGTCCAGTGTGTCGAGCAGCTCGCGCGTCTGGTCCGACACCGCGGCGCCCCGCGCCAGCAGCGGCCGCGCTGTGCGCAGCTCGTTCTGCAGGATCGGCAGCCGATCTTCCTCGCTCAGCTCCGCATAGTTCGGCGCGACTCCCGCGATGCGCAGCATCTCCGCGACGGCGTTCTCGTGCACCCGGCTGTGCTGTCGGATGTCCAGCGCCGCGAGGTGGAAGCCGAACGTCCGCGCCCGCACCAGCGCATCGGCCAGCGGCCCCCGATCCGCCGGCTCGTGCAGCCCCGCCTCGCGCAGCGCGTCGCGCAGCACGCACAGATCCTCGACATACCGCGCCGCCGTGTACCCCGGCTGGCCGAGCCGCGCGCTCATGTGCAGAATCTTCACGCGGAACGGCTCGTGCCGCAGATGCCGAACCAGCTCCGCGTCGATCACATGCTCCGCCTCGTCGCGCTCGATCGACGCGAGCAGCGCCGGCGCGATCGGCGCCCGCCGTTCGGACAGACTCAGCTCCTGATGCAGCTGCGTCAGCGCCTCGCGATGCCGCAGGATCGCGGCGGCGCGCATCTCCGCAAAGGTCCGGCGCGTGAGCTCCGCCGTGACGTTCGGGTTCCCGTCCCGATCCCCGCCGATCCACGACCGGTACCGCAGGAACACCGGCAGGTCCGGCGCTTCCTTGTAGTGCGTCTCGATCGCGTCGCGCAGGTCCTGGTGCAGTGTCGGCACGGCGTCCCAGATGGCGCCCGCAAGATAGTGCAGCCCGTTGCGGACCTCGTCGATCACGTCGAGCCGCCGCGCCCGCACCTCGTCGGTGGCGAGCAGCAGCGCGAGCGACTGCCGCACCGCGCTCTCGGCGCGCTCCTTCTCCACCGGCGTGGCGTCGGGCGCATCGTTGATGTCGAGCAGCCCCGCGATCCGCGCCTGCTTCTCCATCACGCTCCGCCGGCGCGACTCCGTCGGGTGCGCTGTCAGCGTCGGACGGATGTCCAGCGCGCCAATCGCCTCCATCAGCTTCTTCAGCGGCACGCCCGCCTTCGCGACGGCGCCGATGGCCTCCGCGATCGACTCCGCTCGCGGCCGCTCGCGCGTCGCGTCCCGCTCCCGCTGCCGGTTGATCCGCGCAATGTGCACCTGCTCCGCCTTGTTCCGCAGATGAAACCGGATCGTCAGCCGCTTGAGCGCTGCGTGGATCGCCCCGCCATCGAGCTTCGAGAGCGACGGATGCAGCGCGCCCGACTCCAGCATCTCCCGCGCCGCGGCGCGCACCGCATCGATGTCCCGGCGCACCGCGCCCGACTCGACCTCGTCCAGGCGTGCGTTCAACCAGGTGATGTCGCGGGCAAGGGGGGCAGTCATGCCCTCAACGGTACAGCGCCGCCAGCGCGCCGGAAAGCGACGGATGCCGGAACTCGAACCCCTCCTCGCGCAACCGGCGCGACACGCAATAGCGGCCGTAGAGCGCCAGCTCCGGATCGGTCTTCATCACCAGCGGCGCGCCCAGTCGCACCATCGCCGCGGGCGCCGGCAAACCGAACGGCCGCCGTAGCGCCCGGCGCAGCTCGCGCATGAACTCCGCGTTGGAGACCGGGTTAGGCGCCGTCGCGATGTACACGCCCTGCATCGCGCCATGATCCAGCGCCCGCTCGAACAGGCCGTTCATGTCGTCCTCGTGGATCCAACTGATCCCCTGTCGGCCGTGCCCCACGCGACCGCCCAAGCCCCACCGCGCCAGCCCCGCCAGCCGCGGCAGCGCGCCGCCCTCCCGCCCCAGCACAAAGCTCGTCCGCAGCACGACGCGTCGCACACCATCCGGCGCCGCGTCCTCGAATGCGTTCTCCCACGCACGCCCGACATCCGGCGCAAGCCCGTGACCCAGCGCGGCGTCCTCGTCGCAAACGACCTCGGGCGGGTCGCCGTAGATGTGCGCCGTGCTCATCTGCACCCAGACCCGCGGCGGATGCGCCGCCCTCCGCACCGCCTCTCCCAGCACGCGCGTCGACTCCACCCGCGAACGCAGGATCTCGTCGCAGTGATCCGGCGTCTTCACACAGTCCACGCTCCGCCCGGTGAGATTGACCAACCCCGCGGCGCCGTCAATGACCCTCCCCCACGCTCCCATCGTGCGCCCGTCCCACACAAGGTGCCGCCACGATCCACGCTCGCTCGGCGCCGTACGGGACAGGATCACCACCTCGTCGCCGCGCTGCGCCAACCGGCGCGCCAGATTCAGCCCGAGAAAGCCCGATCCGCCCGCGATGACGATGCGCTTGCCACCGGTCGTTGAGTCATCCGCCACGAGTTCGCTCCCGGCCCGCGCCCTGCGGCGCACAGCGTCTCATTCGCGACGCGCGGGCTTCCGCCTCCCCGATCTCCAGCGCCATCTTAGCGTCGCACGGAAAGCTCGGGTGCTCGAGCTCGGTAGCCGCCGAACTGCTCGCGAGCCCCGAAGCCCGTGCAGGGGTGCGCCCTGCCGTTCTTCGAGCGGCGAGCAGGCCGGGTAGGGGCGAACTGTCCTCTCGTTGGTGTGGCGCACTCCATGAACGGACTCCGCGTCATGGATGCCGGACGGGCTCGACTGCCGCGGCGAGGCACTCAAAAAGGAGAACGCAGATGGACTTCAACCCAAGGGATCGCGCCGGGGCCTGTTCGCGGTGGATGCCGGCCGCAGCGTGCTTCATCGTGGCCGGCCTCGCGCAGAGCGCTCTCGCCGGCGTATTCTCGTGGAACACGGTCAGCGGCGTCTGGAACAACCCCGCGAACTGGGCTCCCAACGGGGTGCCTTCGTCCAACGACATCATCTACATCGGAAACCTGCCCGTGGCCCAGAACGGCACGGTCACGCTCGGCCCGCCCGGGATCTTCTACGACTATCTCGAGGTCAGCAACGGCATGACGCTCGACTCCGCCGGTGGCGAGATCGTGTCCTTCGATGAGGTTCGGATCATCGGGAACAATTCCCGAATCATCGCGCGCCCAGCGGGCGGCCTGAACTTCCATGACTTTCAGGGCGACCTCTACATCGGCGCCGGCGCCATTCTCGACCTGCGCGACAATGTGCAGGTTCGTCTCTCCGCGTCATCCGTCTCGGCCGGAACGATCACCGGCCGTGCCACAATTCTCGCGCTCCTCTCGAACGACGGCGTCATCCGTCCGTCTAACAACGGCGGCATCGTGCTGAACGCCGGTCATCCGGATAACAACGGATACCTCGATCTCGACGGCGCGAGTGGAAACGGCCACCTGCAGCTCGACATCCCATTCGGCGTGTTCGAGGCGAACGCCGTCGGTCTGACCGATTCCTTCAGCGGCCAGATCAGCCTCGTTCCCGGTTCCCTGCTGACCATGAACATGGACGAGGGCTGGACCGCCGACGCCAACTGCGAGCTGAATGTCGCCGGGTTCAACAATCCCGCCGCGGCGTCGCAGATCAACGGCGCCGGCCTGACCTTCGGCGGCACGATGAACATCGGCGCCGCGGAGGGACGCCTTCGCATCCTCTCCTCCACGACCTTTCAGCCGACCGCCGAGGTCAATGTCGGCGCCACCGACGGGCTGCAGTTGACCGGCGCCGCGACCATCAACGGCGGCTTCTTCACGATCGGCCAGGGCGGGCGTATCGACTTCGATGGTCCCACCACGATGCAGGGCGGCGCGTTCGAGACCCCCACCAGCTCGCCGAGCGACGGCGCAGCCTACTTCAACGGCTTCACCATCTGGCGAGGCGTCGCGCTCTTCGACGGCGCCGCACGCCAGAACGGCGACGCCATCGTGGACGCCAACTCCACCATCGACGCCGCGTTCTTCGACATGGACGGCGCCTCCAACGACGCCCGCTGGGACATCAACGCCAATCTCAGTATGAACGCTGATCAGATCGGCGACACCGGGGCCAACGTCGTTGGCGGCGTCCTGGACATCGGCGACCAGCTCGCCGCGCGCCTCAATATCCACCTCACCGACCCCGCCGCCTCCTGGACCACCACCAACCAACTCAACCTCGTCGGCTTCGGCGCCCTCACTCCCACCCGCGTCACCGGATCGCCGATGCGCGTGCAAGGGCAGATGACGCTCTCGAGCGGGTCCGTCCAGATCTCGGCGGACACGACCTTGGTCGGCGCTGGGCTCGGCGCCCAGGTCTCCATCCCGCAGGCCGCATCCGTGCTGCGCATGAATGACAAGACGACTGTCGAAGCCGGCTCGCAGTTCGCTGGCGCGGGCGTCCTGCGCAACTCACCCACTGGCGAAATGCGCCTGAACGACGCGGCGACGCTCGCCACGGTCGGGCTGGTGAACGATGGGGTGCTCGAAGTCGCGGAGGGCGCCGGCGTGGCGAGCGTCGATCGGTTCACGAACAATGCGACAGGATCATGGATCGTGTCGCTGGGCGGCTACACGCCCGGTTCGGAGCACGACGTGCTGATCATCTCCGGCGGCGACGCGACGCTGGATGGCTCTATCGAGGTGACGCACTTGGATCTCGGCTCCGGCGTCTTCCGGCCGAAGATTGGCGACCAGTTCACCGTACTGACCGCGCTCAACATGGTGAATGGCGCGTTCCAGAACAGCCCCGTCTCGATCGTGGGCACGCTGCACTACCACTGGACGGTGCTCTACAACGCGAACACCGTCGTCCTTCGACTCGACAGCATTGTGTGCCTCGGCGATGTCAACGGCGACGGGTTCGTCGACTTCGAGGACCTGAATCTCGTGCTGTCCGCCTTCAACACGGTCCCGGGCGATGCGAACTACGACCCGAGTGCGGACCTGGATGGCGATGGAACGGTCGGTTTCTCCGACCTCAACGCCGTGCTGAGTTCGTTCAACTTGCCGTGCGGCTGAGTCGGCGTCGACGAGGATCGCCGAAGGTCTCATCCCCGTCCGTCCATCCGGAAATCTGGCCTCCCGTCGCGCGTTCTGCGCGGCGGGGGCTCTTTTCTGCTTCGTGCTCACCCGTTCGCTTCGTTCCCCGCCGCCTCCCCGATCTCCAGCTCCATCTTCACGTCGCACGGGAAGGTGGGATACTCGATCTCGGTGCGATAGCCGCGGAACTGCTCGCGAGCCCCGAAGCCCGCGACGGACAGCGCATCATCCACGAGGGCAGCGTAGCGTGGCCAGCGGTGGGTCTGCACGACCGCCGAGGCCCCGATGTCCGCGGCGGGAACCGGGTCCATCAGGAGGGACGCCGAGGCGCCGGACGTCGGCGGCCGGTCCTCGAGCAGCCCATATACCGCGCGCCTCGGGGCGCCGTAGTGCGCCAGGTCGCGGTGCAGGAGCAGGTCGAACAGAACGCACTCGACCGGCGTTCGAACGGTGAGCGAGTAGGCGCCGCGCGTGTTGTCGGCGCTGCGATGCATCGGCAGCGCGCCGACGTACCGCTCACCCAGCACGACCGTCACGGCCCCGGCGCGCCCCACGCTCCCCGCCGGCGGCGGCGCGAGTTCGTCGTACACCCAGCCGTTGTCGCGCTCGAACTGCCGGACTTCCGGCGGCGGTTGCGAGCAATAGGCGTCGAAGAGCGGCGGCAGGCCGCGTTCGGCACGCTCCGGCAGCAGCGGCGTGCGCTGCACGCGATACACGCTGCCCGTGTCGCTGTGCGCCCGGAGACGCCGAACGATCCACGGAACATCCGGGCGCAACCGCTCGAGGTCCACGAGCCCGCTGACCTGGGCTACGTCGAGGTAGCCCGGGCGAGCGGAACTGGGCATGAGCGCGAGCATCAGAAACTGAAGCTTCGCACGCGCGCCCCAGAGCGCGGACCCCGAGCGGTAGTACGCCCGGCGCTCCTCCAATTCATTCCGAGAGTCCCCCGTCTGCCCCGCGATCATCGCCTCGAACGCGCGCCGGTCCCCCGCGTGTCGCGACACGAACTCGCGCAGCTCGCGATCCGCGCGCCGCACGCGCTCAAGGATCGCCTCCGCCACCCGCTGCTCCCCCGCCGCCCGCAGGATGATCTCCACGCCCCCCGGACCCGGCATGTGCCGCACCGCGACCAGCGGGTCCGTCCCCTCGACGAACCGCGCCACCTTCCACGCCAGTGTCTTGTCGAGCCCCAGGCGACGCCCCACATCCGTCGGGCGGGCCCCGCTGACCCCCGCCTGCGCCAGCAGATCCGTCACCGCGGCCTGCATGTTCCGCAACTGCTCCCGAGCGGCCTCGGCGAAGTTCGTACTGGCTTCGTTTGGGTCAATGGCCTTCATCACGTCTTCTCAGCCCAATGTACCGCGGATCCACCCCAACGGATCGACCTCTGAGGAAATTTCTTTGGAGAAATCTTCGGAGTGAGGCAACTTTTCTCCCGGTTGGGCGAAGAATGTGGGTCTCCGGCCTCCGGGACCGGAGCCGCCCAGGGAACCGCTCCCAGGGAGACGGCGTCTTGAACTCGCCTTAGAGAAAGGGAGATCCGTGCAGATGACGAAGGCCATGTCCGCACTGCTTGTCCTCGCCGGCGCCGCAGGCGCGTCCGCGGCGACGATCACCGAAACCGTGCAATTCGACTACGACCCGTTCCAGGGCACGACCGAGCTCGTGCTGAACGGCTTCGACACTCTCGGCGGCACGCGCGAACTCCGCCGCGCCACTTTCGAGTACCAGCACAACTTCAACCTCGACATCTTCCTCGAGAGCACCGGCCCCACCGCCGTCAACGTCGGCGACTTCTCGCTGAGCGTCGGCTACATCAACATCCACCAGCTCGGCACGGTCAACAACGGCGCCGGCGGCTTCCCGCCGTTCTTCACCGCGGGCGGCTTCTACCTCGCCGACATGTCCGCCGACCTCGACGCCTATGACGGCGTCCCCGGCAACAACGGCCCGGACTCCACGCTCTTCACCTACGACGACTCGTTCATCGCCAACTTCGTCTTCGGCCAGCAGGATGCGCCGTTCCTCGATGTGCTCACCGACACCGGCCCGCTGGCGACCGTCTTCGGCGGCTTCACCGAGATGTTCTTCTTCTGGGTCAACGATCCGAACTGGCCCCTGCCGGACGGCTTCTTCCCGGATTATCCCGACGACGCCGCGCTCTGGGTGACGCTGCAGGACTTCCGACATTTCGGCGAGCTGACGATCAAGTACAAGTATCGCAACATCCCCGCCCCGGCCGCCGCGGCGCCGCTCGCGCTGCTGCCCCTGGCCCTCCGCCGCCGGCGCGTGTAACGACTTTCCTCTCGAGTTTGCGTGCTCAGCCAGGAGCCGAAGACCCGCGCTTGCCGCGGGTTTTTCGTGCGCGCCAAACGTGTGCTTGACCGTCGAGTCGTTGCTGCCCAACCAGGAAGACGCCGCCGCGAACTCGCGACGGCGCTTTGAACTCCCCGAGTAGGACTCCCGCCGCGGCGGGTGAACTCCCCTCCGACCGAGCGGTTATTCCGGCTGCGGCGGACTCGCTCTGCCGATGTGGGCATCCAGCCACGCCCTGCCGACCCCTGACTTCAGCCACTTCTCGCGCGCCATCGCCTCGGCCCGGCTCGCCAGTGATTCCTTATGCATAAGCAGCCACGGTCCGGCGTTGCGGCTGGTGAACTTGCGAGAGTTGTGTTTCAACGAGTTGTGCTCGGCGAGACGGCGATCGACGTCGTCGGTCTGCCCGACGTAGCGGCGACCCGTCGTCGCGCTTCGGAGCACATACACCCAGAAGGCCAAACTCCCCGAGTAGGACTCGAACCTACAACCTAGCGGTTAATCCCGGCGCGCCGGGACTCGCTCCGCCATTGAGCAGGTTCTCCCGAATCCATCGCGCCGACTTCATCGACTTGATCTGGCGCTCGCGCGCCATCGCCGACCGACGGTCGACATGCGACTCGGACCAGACCAGCGACCAAGGCCCGTTCTTCGGCGCAAACTTGCGGCCCGGACTCTCGCTGTCATTGTGCTGCTGGAGACGTCGGTCGAGATTGTCGGTGTGCCCGACGTAGAAGCGACCAGCGCTGTTGACCAGCACGTACGCCCAGAATTGAGCGACTTGAGTCGCCAAACTCCCCGAGTAGGACTCGAACCTACAACCTAGCGGTTAACAGCCGCTCGCTCTGCCATTGAGCTATCGGGGATCGGATTGTCTACGAGCGGTTAATCCCGGCGCGCCGGGACTCGCTCTGCCATTGAGCTATCGGGGATCGAACTGTCTGCGCCCCTTGGCCGCCGGGGCCTGTGGCCCGGGAAGCTGCGGGGGAGGGGAAATCTAGCGGATTCATCGGCGGAGGCAAGCCGCGGCGTAAGTTGGCCCTTGGTTGTTCCGGGCTGCCCCCAATGACGCCGCCGGAGAATGGATTCTCAGACCGCCTTGGCGGCCTTCCGCTCATCACCGAAGCGCCGCCGGGCGAAGCTCGAGGCCAGGATCAGGCCCCCCACCATGGCCCCGAGGATCGCCGTCCCCGCCGCGGGCCACGTCCAGTCCAGTGCGTTCAGCCCCGTGTCCGTGAAGACGTTGCGCGGGCGGTGCAGGGGCGGGGTGACCTCGATGGCCGCGGCGTACTGGATCGTCCGCTCGTAGTCCGGCAGCGCCGACATGTTGAACGTCCACCGGGCCCACGCCTCCGACGACTCGAAGCCGCTCACCGGCGTGACCGACGCCAGCTTGCCGTAGGCGTTGACCAGCGTGCCGGAGGGCTCGGGCAGCGGCTCGGGCGCCGCGGCGCCGGCGGGGAGCAGCTCGTAGATCTCGTACTGCCACTTCTTGCGCTCGACCGCGCCCCACGTCTCCGGATTCTCGCCGGGCGGTGTGTGGCGTGCGGCGACGAACAACCGCCAGGGCTGCTGCTCGTACGCGACGGCCTCCTCGCGCTCGACCGGGCGAGCGGAGGCGATGCTGAAGAAGCGGAGGAAGCTCTCGTACTTCACCAGGCCCGGCAACCGATCATCCACGGCGCCGTCGAGCGCAATCGAGAACGAGTCACCGCGATAGTGCACGGTGAGCGAGCGCGCGTCGCCGTTGCGCACGTCTTCCACGCGCACCGGCTCGCCGCGGAAGCTGAATTCGGGGTCCAGCGCGGGCTCGATCTTGAAGAGCGACGCCCCGGTCGCGCGGTTGTGCTCGCGCAGGCGCTCGACCATCTGCGGCAGCGTGAGCGCGAGCGCGCCCAGCGACGCCACCAGAAGCGCGGCGCCGAGGATGCGGGTCTGTCGAGTCTTCATAGGTCAAGCTCGCGACGCGGCGCGAGCGGGGCGCCCGTCGTCAGTGGGCTTCGGGTTCGTGGTGATCGGCGGCGGGCGCGGCGTGGTCGTCGTGACCCTCGTCGCCATGGCCCGCGCCATGGGTCGCTTCGTAATGGGCTTCCTCCGAGAGGGCCTTCACGTACGCCGCGATCTGGAGGAGCTGCTCGTCCGTCAGCGTCGGGTTGCCGCCCATCGGGGGCATCGAGAAGCCGGAGATGTTGTCGGGGTGGCCGACCGGGCGGCCGACCTTGACGAACTCGACGAGCTGCTCGATCGACGAGTTGGCGACGAGCTTGCTCTCGGCCAGCTTGAAGTCGCCGACGAGGCCCGTGCCGCCCTGGCCGTCCGCGGCGTGGCACGAGGCGCACGACGCCACGAAGAGGGCTCGACCCGCCAATTCTGTCTCGTCGAACTTGGCCTTGTTCACCATGTCGTTCGGCACGGGGGTCAAGAGCTGAGCGCGTTCGGGATCGATGAACGCGCGCGTGCCGAGGTCGAGCATCGAGAACGTCAGAAAGATGACCACGCCCGAGACGCAGGTCACGAGGATCACCGTGAAGAGCGAGTTGTCGTGCTTGAGGTGCATGAAGTACATGCAGACGATCGTGCACTTGACCGTGGCGATGAAGATCGCCAGCGAGGCGTTGCCCAGGATGCCGAGCTGCCAGCTCTTCGCGGTGTAGACCGTGAGCGCCGTGAGCGCCAGCAGGGCGACGAGGATGCCCACCAGCAGCCTGAGCGACGACACATGCGCGCCGAGGGCGTCGTGGTCGTCGTGGTGGGCGCCGTGGCCTTTGGAATGCGTGCTCATGGTGTCGGTTCTCGTGAGGTGGCGAGCGGCGCGATCAGATGAGGTACAGGAGGGGGAAGAGGAAGATCCAGATTAGGTCGACCAGGTGCCAGTAGAGGCCGACGTTCTCGAGGGCGAGGTAGGACTTCGGGCCGAAGTGCAGCTTGAAGGCGCGGAGCAGGATCCAGATGAAGAGGGCGACGCCGATGAGCACGTGCAGGCCGTGCGTGGCGGTCGCGACCCAGTAGATCGACAGGAAGATCGGCTCCTGATCGAACGTCGCGTGGGGGTAGTTGAAGAACCCGCCGGGCAGCTCGCCCTTCTGGATCTTGGGGACGTACTCGAGGGCGATCTTCGTCACCAGGAAGAAGATGCCGCAGAGGATCGTGATGAGGAGGTTCAGCCGCAGCAGCCCCTGCTGATTGAGCTGAGCGTTGCGGATCGACCACGCGACGGTGAACGAGGAGAGCAGCAGGACGCAGGTGTTGGCGAAGCCGACCTTCCACGAGAGGTAGTGGTGCGACGCGCCGGCGAACGCCTCGGGATAGAGCATGCGGAAGACCGCGTAGGCGCAGAAGAACCCTGCGAAGAGCAGGATTTCCGTGGACAGGAAGAGCCACATGCCCATCTTGCCCGCGTCGTACTGCTCCTGCATCGAGCGGAAGTGCATGGCGACTTCCGGGCGCTCGTGCGGCGGCAGCGAGTGGTCGTAGGGGTCGGCGCTTTCGCCGTGCGTGTGAATGGCGGTCATTGCGTCCGGCTCCGGAGAGTCAGTTCGAAAGAAGTTCGAGGATCAGTGCGACTTGGCGCCGGGAGGAAGCGGCGCGGGCATCGGCCACTCGCCCGGCTTGGTGCGCGGCGGGGCGACGTCGTCGTAGTCGTACGGGCCGTGGTGCGCCACGGGCTCGTGATGGAAGTTGTGCTCGATCGGCGGGGTCTCGGTGTCCCACTCCATCGACAGCGCGCCCCAGGGATTCTCCGGGGCCGGCTTGCCGCGCGCCAGCGACGCGATGAACACCGCCAGGTGCATGAAGAGGCCGAGCGCCAGGATCCACGAGCCGACGGTGCTGATCTGGTGCAGCGTCTGGAACTCGGGGACGTACGTCGCATACCGGCGCGGCATGCCGTGCTGGCCGAGGAAGAACTGCGTGAAGAAGGTGACGTTGAAGCCGACGAACACGAGGAAGCACGCGAAGCGCGCCCAGTTCTCGTTGTACATCTTGCCGAACATCTTCGGCCACCAGTGGTGCAGGCCGCCGAGCAGGCCCATGACGGCGCCGCCCATCATGACGTAGTGGAAGTGCGCCACGACGAAGTACGTGTCGTGCAGGTGCAGGTCGGCGGAGAGCACGGCCAGCGGCGGTCCGGTCAGGCCGCCGATGGTGAACGTGAAGAGGAAGACCAGGGCGTACAGCATCGGCGTGTTGAACGCGATGGAGCCCTTGTAGAGCGTCGCGACCCACGCGAAGACCTTGATCGCCGTCGGGATCGCCACCAGGAACGTGATGCCCGAGAACACCACCGACGCCACCTCGCCCTGCGAGGTGAACATGTGGTGGCCCCACACGATGAAGGAGATCGCCGCGATCGCCAGCGACGAGAACGCCACGAATCGGTACCCGAAGATCTTCTTGCGGGCGTGCACCGCGATCAGCTCGGAGATGATGCCCATGCCCGGGAGGATCATGATGTACACGGCCGGGTGCGAGTAGAACCAGAAGAAGTGCTGGTAGAGCACCGGGTCGCCGCCGAGGGCCGGGTTGAAGATGCCGATGCCGAAGGCCCGCTCCA
>JBGTSD010000035.1:0-26359 GCA_041940385.1 Phycisphaerales bacterium
TCCTCGGCGCGATGGATGACCGCGCGGCTGGCGCCGATCATCTCGACGCCGAGGCGCTCGAGCGAGCCGTCGTCCCAGAGTTTGCACGCGCAGTTGAGCGCGGTCTGCCCGCCGAGCGTCGGCAGGAGCGCGTCGATCGGATCGCCGAGCTCGCGCTCCTTCTCGATGATCTTGCGCACGGCGTCCGGCGTGATCGGCTCGATGTAGGTCCGGTCGCTGAACGCCGGGTCCGTCATGATCGTCGCGGGATTGGAGTTGACGAGGACGACTCGATACCCCTCGCTGCGCAGCGCCTTGCACGCCTGCGCGCCGGAGTAATCGAACTCGCAGCCCTGACCGATCACGATCGGCCCCGAGCCCACGATGAGGATGGTCCTGATGTCCTCGCGCTTCGGCATCCTGGCTCCGCGGCGGCCTGGCCGCACTGGCAAAATCAGTCGGGCGCGCCGCCGATCGTCACCGTCGCGGGCGCCCGGCCGGCGCAAAGTCGGACCACCCTAGCCGACCCGGCCCCGAAGGCAACCGGAGGGGGGCTGGAGGGCCCGGCGGGGGGTTGGCGCACGCCTGCCTAGCGATGGCTAACATCCCGTCCCCGTGCCGGTCCTCTGGGTCATCGCCGGCCTCGCCGTCTACGCCCTCTGGGTGGCCGTCGCGACGTGGATCCGGCGGGCCGTGGACGACTCGGAGGACGCCGAGGGCGCATTCATCATCCGCGTGTTCCAGATCTATGCCTCGATCGTGCACCACTTGCGCGTGGACGGGCGGCGGCACATCCAGGGGCGCGGGCACGGGCCGCTGATCATCGTGGCGAATCACACCGCGGGCGTGGACCCGGTCCTGATCCAGAGCGTGTGTCCGTTCCGCATCCGCTGGCTGATGGCCGAGGACATGAAGGCGGAGGTGCTGACGCCCTTCTGGGAGCTGGGCCAGGTGATCCTGGTGGATCGCCGGCGCGGGGAGACGATCGGCTTGCGCGAGGCGTTGCGTCATTTGAAGCGCGGCGGGGTCATCGGCGTCTTTCCCGAGGGTCACCTTGAGCGCCCGCCGCGGCAGGTGCTGCCGTTTCTGCCGGGCGTGGGGATGCTGGTGGCGCGGAGCGGCGCGCCGGTGCAGATGGTGACGGTGGACGGCACGCCGCAGGTCGACCCCGCGTGGTCGAGCTTGTGGCGCGCGAGCCGTTCGCGGGTGCGTTTCCATCCGCCGATCCGGTACGAGAACGCGTCGGCGCGCGACATTCCGGGTGATCTTCGTCGCCGGTTCATGGAGGCGACGGGCTGGCCGGCGAACGAGGTCGTGCCGCGGCTGGTGAACGGGCGCTGGATGCAGGTGGACATCGAGGGTCGCTGGCGGACGATCGAGGATCCGGCGCGGGTGGGGATTTACTGATCGCGCGTCACTCGCACGGCTGGTTGAACCGCCCGAGCAGGATGTTGAGGTCGGCAAAGTCCACGCGCTGGTCGCCGTTGAAGTCGGCGCCGAGACCGGGGGCTTCGGTGCGGAATTGATTGAGGGTGATGGAGAGGTCGTCGAAGTCGACGTCAGAGTCGCCATCGGCGTCGCCGTCGCAGAGCTGGAGGACGCCGGAGGCGGTGAGGTTGTCGAAGTAAACCGGGCTGCCTGCGCTAAGGAACGTGCCGTTCGCCTGAACAGAATCGAACGGCGCCCATGCGCCTCGCCACAGTTCGCCGACGAGGTAGGGCCCATTGCCATCCATGAGATCAAGGTAGAAGCGGTGGTATGCATCCGGACTCAGCTCGATCCGCAGGCGACACCAGGCGCCGAGGGGCGCCAAGGCCGGATCATCCAGTTGCACACCGACAGGCGCCGACTCGAGGTAGCGGAGCAGATGAAATGAAGGGCAGGTCGCACAGGAGGGATGCGGCGCAAAGCCGACGATCATCGGCGCGGCGACGCCCGCTGGCAGTCCAAGCATGTCGCAGTGGCCGCTCGGCGAGTTGAGATCGGCGTACGCGTCGCAAGGCCCACCGATCAACGCCCGCGCGACAAATCCCTGATTGACAGCGTTCGTCGCGGCCAGTTCCCATGTCGAGGCGGCGCTGGTCACGAATACTTCCGCCTCGATCCACGCCGATACTTCGAGTCCCGCCGCCAGCACGGCGCGTCGCGGTGGCGAATTGTGCGTCAACAGTTCGGCCCGCCAGCCGAACGAGTAAGCGCCGATCGGCGAGACGCTGTCGAGCTTCGCCTTGACCGACCCGTTGCCGCCGATCGCGTCCGTCGCGAACTCCGCGGCTCGCCCCGGCGCGGTCGTGCCGCGCCAGAGGGTGAGCCCGGTGATCCGCGGGTCGCTCCACAGCGGCGCGGTCGTCTGGCCGTTGATCGCGCCGGGCGATGCGGACTCGAGGGAGTCCGTCACGGTGACGAGCGTTCCGCCGGCGAACGCGGCGTGAGCGCCGAAGGCCAGAATCGCGGCCTTCGGGAGCGATCGGCGCATCGCGCCTCTCCTTATTCGCACGGCTGGTTGAACCGTCCGAGCATGACGTTCAGGTCGGCGAAGTCGATGCGCTCATCGAGGTTGAGGTCGGCGCCGGGGCAGAGTCCGGGCGTGGTGTTGAACGCGCCGAGGAGTTGATTGAGGTCGGCGAAGTTGACGTTGCCGTCGCCGTCGAGGTCGCCGCAGCCGGGCCGGAGGTTGCGAACGGTGAGGTTCTCGAAGTGCACGGTGACGGCGAGTGATTCGAGGTAGGCCATGAAGCGCCAGGCGTCGGTCCCGGTGAGATTGGTCATGAGCGTGCCGCTGTGGATCAGGAACCGCCCCTGTCCGTCGAGGTAGTTGATGTAGACGCGCATGTCGCGGTCGAGGTCGTGCTCGATGCTGAGGCGGAACCACTCGTTGACGGGCGTGGGGACGACGTCGCCGACGCTGGCGCCCGCGGGCGCCGAGCCGACGTAGCGCGCCTCCACGTATCCCGCGTTGGTCGCCACGCGGAAGGTGTCGACGAACTGGCCGTTGCCGATGTCGAAGCCGCCCCAGCCGACGCGCGCCAGCGGCGCCTCGCCGACGTCCCACGTCCAGCCCGAGAGCAGCGACTGGACGAAGACCTCGGTCTCGTAGCGCACCAGCCCGTCGCTCGCCGGCGTCATGACGTCCGGGAACTCGACGCGCGCGCCGATGAAGGGGATGTTGCCCGCCGAGACATTCGTCACCCGACCGCGCAGCGTCTGGGATGCGTTGCCGCCGATGGGCTGGAGCGTGTTGTTCGAGATCGCGGCCCGATCGGGGATCGAGGGGAGCGCGAGCCAGGTGTTGACCCAGTTGTCATCGATGATCGTTGTCTGGTTGTGCAGTGGGGCGGGGAGCGGCTCGAGGGTCTCGAAATCGTCGATGAAGCCGACGACGGTTCCGCCGCAGGTGATGACGCCGGTCTGCGCGCAGAGGGGCGCGGCGCTCGCGGCGAGGATGGCGAACGCAAGGGTGCAACGTTGCATAGGAATGTCTCCAGAATGAGGGGAATTCACTCGCACGGCTGATTGAACCGTCCGAGCAGGATGTTGAGGTCGGTGAAGTCCACGCGGAGATCGCCGTTGAAGTCTCCGCCGAGGCCGGGCCCCTGCGTGGAGTACTGGCTAATCGTGATGTTCAGATCATTGAAATCGACGTCGCCATCGCCGTCGGCGTCGCCGTCGCAGATCGAGAGCAGGCCGGAGACGAGCACGTCGTCCATGTAGTACGGCGCACCGGTCACGAGGAACGAGCCGTTGACGCCCATGGAGTCGACGATCGTCGCGGGCGTATAGCCCTGCAACTCGCGGAGCAGGAATTCGCCCTCGCCGTTGAGGTAGTCCGCGTAGATGCGGATCACGCCCGCGCCGTCGCGCTCGAAGATGAGCCGCACCCACGAGCCGAACGGCGTGGGCGCGTAGTCGCCGATCTCGAAGCCCTGCGGCGCCGCGGTTTGGAACGACAGCGGCATGAAGTCGGGAATGCAGATCGAGCAAGGCATGTACCCGAGCGCCTGGAGGATCGGCATGGGGTCGCCGGGGAGCAGGCCGACGTCGTCGCACTCGAACGGGCTGCTGCCGTAGGAATTCAGGACACAAGGCCCGCCGAGCATCGCCCGGTCCATGATGAAGTTCTGCGAGATGGATCCGGGCTCGAGCGTCCACAGCGCCGTGATCTCGTTGGTGAAGACCGTTGCCTCGGCGCGGATGACGGTGGTCGCGTCGGCCATGAACCGGGCGCGCCGGGCGGGCGCATTGTGCGTGTAGAATTCCGAGCGGAAGCCGAAGAAGAAATCGCCCGCGGGCGGCGCCGTGATCGACTCCGCCGACGCTTTCCACGACGTGTTCCCGGCGACGGGGTCGGTTGTGAAGTACGCCGTGCGGCCCGCGGCCGTTGTGCCGCGCCAGGTCGTCAGGCCGGTGATGCGGGAATCGCTCCAGAGGGGAGTGGTCAACTGTCCGTTGACCGCGCCCGCCGATGCGGACTCCATCGACTCCTTAACGGAGACAAAGACGGGGCCGGCTTGGGACAGGTTGGTCCAGAGCGCGAGGACGAGGGACGCCGCGAGCAACACTCGCTGCATGGGAGGCCTCCCGAAATGCCTCACCCTCCAGAGCGGGCAGGCCCCCGACGCACAGGGGCCGATCCAATCAAAATGACGCCCGGATGAGCCGCAGTCAAGAATGATCGACCGATATTCGTCTTGACGACCGGCGTCGGCCCCGGACAATGGCCGCCATGAAGACCGCTTTGTCCGTGATCGCGATGTTCGGCCTTGCCTTGGGCGCTTCGGGCGCAAGCTCGATCGATCCTGCGCATAAGTTCGCGTGGGGCGAGAACATCGGCTGGACGAACTGGCGCGACGCCGACGGCGGCGACGCCGGCGCGCGCGTGGAACGCACGTTTCTGTCAGGATTCGTCTGGGGTGAGAACGTCGGGTGGATCAACCTCGGCGCGGGCCCCGCGAATTGCGCTCAGTACGCGAACACCACCGGCGCGGACTTCGGCGTCAACGTTCTGCCGAACGGCGACCTCGCCGGCCTCGCGTGGGGCGAGAACATCGGCTGGATCAACTTTGACACGGCGTCATCGCTGAGCGCGTTCGGGCAGCAGGCGCGCTTCGACGCGTCCGCCGGCCGCTTCCGCGGCTACGCGTGGGGCGAGAACGTCGGCTGGATCAACCTCGACGACAGCGCGCACTACGTCGGCTCGAGCATCCCGTGCCCCGCGGACGTGGACGGCGACGGCTTCATGGGATTCGCCGATCTCAACATCATCCTCTCCGCGTTCAACCAGATCGGTCCGTGTCTCGAGGGCGATCTCAACGGCGACGGCCAGGTCGGCTTCTCCGACCTGAACCTCGTGGTGTCGTTCTTCAATTCGAATTGCCCGTAACGCTCAGCGCTGCGGCGACTCGGCCGGCGCATCCTCGCTCGGCGCGTCCTCGATCGGCGCCGACTCGGGCTCCAGCGCGGGCGTCGGCTCGACGTCCGCGGGCGGTTCGTCCATGACTGGAGTCTCGGGCGGAGTTTCGGGGAGCGGTGGGGGCGGGAGCATGGCGCGGACCTCGCGGCCGCGATCGATCGCGCCCTGCGCATCGTCCGGCGAGGGCTCGAGCGTGAAGTGCCAGCGCACATCGTTCTTGAAACGCACCGGCAGCGCCATCGCGACGAGATCGATGCCGGGCCACTCGTGCACCGGCGCGTCGGCCTTCTGGCTGGTCGCGAGCGGCTCGTAGCCGTCCTTGGAGAGGCGCACGTCGTACGTGCCGTACCACTCGAAGTCGACCTCGACGGGCGTGCGCCCGACGTCGACGTCGTTGAGCCGCACGATCGCACCGGGCGGATCGGAGGTGATGTAGAGCCGGCGCTCGAGGCAGCCGGTCAGCGCGCCGAGGGCGCCGGCGGCGAAGGCGAGCGCGGGGATGGTGCGGGTGCGGCGCATCGTGTGCAACAGATTACCGCGGCGGCGCGGCGGAGGCCGCGGGGGACGCCGGCGCCGTCGAGACGGGGTGATCATCGAACTCATCGCCCCGGAACATGGACCCGATGTAGTGCCGCTTCACCAGCTCGTTGTTGATGAGCTCGCGCGGCGTGCCCTCGGTCAGCACCTTGCCCTCGTTGATGATGTACGCCCGGTCGCACACGCGCAGCGTCTGCTGCACGTTGTGGTCGGTGATCAGCACGGCGATGCCCATGGCCTCGAGCCGGCGGATCTCGTGCTGCAGGTCCTCGACAGCGAGGGGATCGACGCCACTGAACGGCTCGTCGAGCAGGATCAGGCGCGGCTCGGTGACCAGCGCGCGGGCGATCTCGAGCTTGCGGCGTTCGCCGCCGGAGCAGGTGCGCGCCTGGTGCTTGGCCTTGTGCGTCAGGTGGAACTGCTCGAGCAGCTCCTGGCATCGCGCCCGCTGCTGGCGTCGTGAGAGGCGGGTGACCTCGAGGATCGCGAGCAGGTTCTCCTCGACGGTGAGGCGGGTGAAGCAGGAGGGCTCCTGGCTCAGGTACCCCATGCCCATCCGGGCGCGCCGGTACATCGGCAGGTTGGAGATGTCGCGCCCGTCGAAGGTCACGCGCCCGCCGTCGGCGTCGATCATGCCGATGGTGATGCGGAACGAGGTCGTCTTGCCCGCGCCGTTGCGCCCGAGCAGGCCGACGATCTCCGCCTTCTCCACGTGGAACGACACGCCGTCCACCACAGTGCGGCCGGCGTAACGCTTCACCAGGTTGTTGGCCTCCAGCAGGGGCGCCATGGGCCCAGTGTAGTGCCGCGGCGGCGCGGGGCGTCCCGCGCGCCGCAGGTTGAAGGGGAGCGGCGCCGGCCCCTACCCTTGCCCCCCGACCTTCGCACCCTTCGGAGAGGTAATCGCCATGGCCATCCGCGTCGGCATCAACGGTTTCGGTCGCATCGGCCGGCTCGTCTATCGCATCGGCTTCGACCAGGGCGTCGAGGTGGTCGCCGTGAACGACCTGGTTCCGGCGGACAACCTCGGCTACCTGCTCAAGTACGACACGATGCACGGGCAGTTCCGTCACGACATCTCCGCGACGGAGAACTCGTTCACTGTCGATGGGCGCGTGACCAAGACCTTCGCCGAGAAGGACCCGAGCAAGATCGCGTGGAAGGACCTGGGCGTGCAGTACGTGCTGGAGTCCACCGGGCTCTTCACGGACCACGAGAGCGCGGGCAAGCACCTAGCCGCGGGCGCCAAGCGCGTGCTCATCTCCGCGCCGACCAAGAGCCCCGAGCAGGTGCCGACGATCTGCTACAAGGTCAACGACGAGGTCTACGACCCCGCCAAGCACATGATCGTGTCGAACGCGTCGTGCACGACCAACTGCCTCGCGCCCGTCGCCAAGGTGATCCAGGACAACTTCGGGCTTGAAGAGGGCCTGATGACGACGGTCCACGCCGCGACGGCCACGCAGCCGACGCAGGACGGCCCGAGCAAGAAGGACTGGCGCGGCGGGCGCAACGCCTACATGAACATCATCCCCGCGAGCACCGGCGCCGCGAAGGCCGTGGCGCTGTGCATCCCCGCGCTCAAGGGCAAGCTCACGGGCATGGCCTTCCGCGTGCCGACGGCGGATGTGTCGTGCGTGGACCTGACGTTCCGCACCGCCAAGGCGACGACGCTCTCGGAGATCCACGCGGCCATGAAGAAGGCCAGCGAGGGCTCGATGATGGGCGTGCTCGGCTACACCGACGAGGAGGTCGTCAGCAGCGACTTCGTCGGCGACCGGCGCTCGTCGATCTACGACTCGCTCGCGTGCATCGAGCTGAACAAGAACTTCTTCAAGATCGTGTCCTGGTACGACAACGAGGCCGGCTACGCGGCGCGCTGCGTGGACATGATCAAGATGATGGCGAAGAAGGACGGGGTGGGCTGAGCCGGATCGAAGCCGACCTCCGAGGAGTCCTCGACGAAGAGTCGGATGTGCTGGGGTGGCACGACTGTGCGGTTCCTCCGCACAGTCGTGGCGATGGACATTGGGCGCAGTTCCCACGTCTTTACTGTCGCGCCGGGGAATCGTGGCGTCCCACTCGCGGCGCCGCCTAGCCAGGACGCCCCGGAGGGGCGTGTCCCGGCGCGCCGGGATAGCCGGGGGTGCAGGCCGCAACGCGGCCGAAACCCCCGGACGCGAGACCTGAGGGAAATCCTCTTGCGTTTCCCGCGCCCCGTGCGAGACTGGTCGGAGCACAGGCCTCGCAGTCCAAGTCCGGGAACTCTGCCATGCTGAACCTGCGTATCGCCGCGTCCGTCGTGTGTGCGCAGATCGCGTGCGCGCCCGCAATCGCCGCGCCGAAGGTCTCCACCGAGTTCGGCATCGACTTCGTCACCATCGGCCGTCCCGGCAACCGTGGCGCCTTTCCCGAGGAGCGCTTCTACAACAACCCGCACTATCAGAACCTCGGCAGCGTCAACTACCGGTACCGTCTGAGCCGGACCGAGATCACCTCGGAGCAATGGGTCGACTTCGCAAACGCGTATGAGCCGTACTGGGCGGCGGCGGGCGGGAGCCGCATCAACCCCGGTTTCACTGGCGGGTGGCTCAATCCGCAGACCCTCAATCCCAACCTCCCGGCGAATTACTCGATCGCCGCCGGCGCCGAGCTGCTCGCTGTGCAGGTGCAATGGCGCGTCGCCGCGATCTTCTGCAACTGGCTGCACAACGGGAAGGTCAACGAGGCGTGGGCGTTCCAGTCGGGCGCGTACGACGTCAGCACCTTTGGCTCGGACCCCAACGGCGGTTACACCGATCAGGAGTCCCGCTCACCCGGGGCGCGCTTCTGGATCCCCAGTGTCGACGAATGGACGAAGGGCGCGCATTACGACCCGAACCGCTACGGCGAGGGCATGGAGGGCTACTGGCTGCGCATGGGAAGCCAGAACGAGCCGCTGATTCCTGGCTTGCCGGAGAACGGGGGACAGACGAGCTCGGGCGATTTCCTGCCTGGATTCGATGAACAATTCATCCCGGTAGGCTCCTACGCGCACGTTCCGGGCCCCTGGGGCGTGCTCGACACGTCGGGCGGCGTGCAGGAATGGACCGAGACGATCCGCTCTGGTTTCGATCTGCGGTTCGCCCGCGGCTCAGGCACGAATAACACCCAGTACGCCAACTTCGATGTGATCGACTGGTACTCGACGCTTGGCGGTCCCGATCACGCGCGTAACGGCATGCGGCTGGCATCGGCAGTTCCGTCCGCGCCGCTGCCCGCCATGCTTCTCGGAGCGATCGGCGCCGCGGGTGCGCGCCGGAGGTGTTGAGCCAGGCGTTCACTACGCGTTCTGCGCCCGCCCGAAGAGCAAGTGCACGTACCCCTCATCGCCCGGCGCGGCGAGGACGTAGACGTGGTCGCCCGGGCGCAGCACCGTGGCGCCGCGCGGGGCGATGACGTCGCCCTCGCGCACCACGAGGATCACCGCGGAGTCCTGAGGAAACGGGATCTTCGAGAGCGCGACGTTGGCGACGGCGAGCGTCTCGTCCACGAAGAACGAGACTACCTTGCCGCGCAGGGGCTGCATCGAGTTGATCTCGAGGGCCGCGGCGGGCGTGGGCGGCTCGGGCTCGGCGAGCCCGAGGCGTCGCGTCAGCCAGTGGACGGTCGCGCCGGGGATGATCGCGTTGACGACGACGATGATGAAGACGGTGTTGAAGATGCGGTGCTCGGGATCGACCTGCGCGAGGACGGGGATGGTCGCGAGGATGATCGGCACGGCGCCGCGCAAACCGACCCAGCCGGCGTAGCCGATCTCGCGCCGGTTGAACCCGAAGGGCGCGAGGCAGAGGGCGGTCGCCAACGGGCGCGCGAAGAAGGCGAGCGCGAGTCCCAGCGCGACGCCGGGCCATAGGACCTCGAGCAGTTCGGAGGGGAAGACGAGGAGGCCCAGCGTGAGAAACATCGCGATCTGCGCGAGCCAGGCGATGGAGTCGTGGATGCGCCGGAGAACGCCGAGGGCGGGGACGGAGGAGTTGCCGATGATGAACGCGACGACGAAAACGGCGAGGAAGCCGCTGCCGTTGACGAGCGTCGCGACGCCGAACGCCGCGAGCGCGCCGGCGAGACTCACCGCGGGGAAGAGCCCGCTCGACGCCAGGCGCACGCGCTGGAGGGCGATGCGCATGAGGTAGCCGAACGCGAGCCCGACGGCGAGACCGATCAGGAGCTGGAGCGGGATGTCGAGCAGCAGCCGCCAGCCCAGCGGCGCCGCGTCGCCCGCGAGCGACGCGGTGAACGCCGTGACGAGGATGACGGCGACGGGGTCGTTCAGGCCGGATTCCAGCTCGAGCGTGGAGGCGACGCGCGGGCGCAGGTGCAGCCGCCCGCCGCGCAGCACGCCGAACACGGCCGCGGCGTCCGTGGAGGAGACGATGGCGCCGATCAGGAGCGCTTCGGGCCAGTCAAAGCCGATCAGGCGCGCCACGAGCGCGACAACGCCCGCCGCGCCGAGCACGCCGACGGTTGCGAGGACCGACGCCGGCGCGAGGCCCGAGCGCAGCGCGCTGGGCGTGGTGTTCAGGCCGCCGTCGAAGAGGATCACGATGAGCGCGAAGGTGCCGAGGCGGAAGGCGAGCAGGTGATCGTCGAACGCGACGCCGCCCGGGCCCTCCGAGCCGGCGAGCATGCCGAGCACGAGGAAGAGCAGCGCAAACGGCACGCCGCGACGCGCCAGCGGCCCGGCGAACACCGCGCTGACGGCGAGGAGCACGCCGAAGACCAGGAGCAGCAGGGATGTCGCGAGGGGCTCTGCCATGCGTTGCGGCGACAGTAGGAGCGATCTGTTCGGGAAATCGCGGGGCTGCGATGCCCATCAAGTATGCTGAGGTGAATCCCGGCGGGTGGCCGGGGAGCCCCCAGTGGGAGTGGGAACCATGATGCAGATCTTTCTTCTTCTCGTCGCGGTCGGTGTCGTTCTCGGCGTCGTCGCGGTGCTCCGTCAGCGTCCCGAGGCGCGCTCCGCGGGCGCGATCGTGGCGATCACCGCGGTCGTCGTGATCGCGTCGCTGCTCGTGCTCTCGTCGCTGCGCCACGTCGGCGCGGACGAGGTCGGCGTGGTCACGAAGAACATCGGATCCAAACGGCTTCCCGCCGGCGCGATCCTGGCGACGGCGGGCGAGACCGGCCCGCAGGCCGCGACGCTCAGCCCCGGCTGGCACATGTGGTTGTGGCCGGTGGTCTACGACGTCCGAACGTTCCCGGTGCTCGAGATCCGCGACGACGAGGTCGGCATCCTGACGACGGCCGATGGTCAGCCGTTGCCGCCGGGCGAGGTCTTCGCGCCCGAATGGCCGGCCGAGGATCTCGGCAAGATGCTCGATGCGCAGCAATTCCTGACGTCCACGAGCGGCTACAAGGGGCCGCAGACCACGGTGCTCACGCCCGGCCGGTATCGCATCAATCCGCGTCTGTTCACGGTGGAGAAGGTTCCGGTGACGAACGTGTCGCCGGCGACGGTGGCGGTGGTGAAGTCCAACGTCGGGCCGCAGGTCGCGACGGGCGGCAAGGGCGAGGCGGAGGTGGTGGACGTCGGCGAGCGAGGCATCTGGCGCGTGCCGTTCGGTCCGCAGAAGCTGTACCTGAACACGAACGCGTACGAGGTGACGCAGATCTCGACGGCGAAGCGGGTGCTGGACTTCTCCGTCGCCGCGGCGGCCGCGGCCGGTGGCGACCAGGGCGAGCGCGACATCATGGTGCGTTCGTCGGACGGCTTCACCTTCCCGGTGGACGTGCGCGTCGAGTACCAGATCCTTCCCGAGGATGCGCCGCTGGTCGTCGCGCACCTGGGCAACGACCGCGATGCGCTCCGCGCGCCGCTGACGTCCGCCGTGCGCGCGATCTTCCGCAACAATGCGGAGCGCGTGAAGGCGCTGGACTACGTCCGCGAGCGATCCGCGCAGGAGGCGCAGTCGCTCCGCATGCTCGCGGAGGAGATGCGCAAGCTCGGCGTGTCGATCACCGCCGTGCGCATCGGCAGCGTCGGTGACCAGCAGACGCTCGGCCAACTCCTCAAGACGCAGACCGACCGCGAGATCGCGCTCCAGGAGCAGGTGACGTTCCAGGAGCAGCAGCGCGCGGCGGAGCAGAAGAAGTCGCTCTCCCGCACCGAGCAGGAGGCCGAGGAGGAGCGTCGCCTCGCGACGGCGCAGTACCAGGTGAAGATCGCCGAGGAGGAGAAGCAGCAGCGCGTCATCGGCGCCGAGGCGGAGGCCGAGACCATCCGCATCAAGGCCGAGGCGCAGGCCAAGGCGTTCGAGGCGATCACGGCGCAGGTCGGCTCGCAGAACGCGGCCCTGCTCGAGATGCTGCGTATCGTCGGCGCCGAGAACATTCTCATTACGCCGCGCGTGATGATGTCCGGCGGTCAGCCCGCCGGCGCGGGCGCCGAGAACGCGGCGCTCGTCGGCACGATGCTCGATCTGATGATCGACCGCGAAGAGAGCAAGCCCCGCGCGACGCCCGCGTCGCAGCCGTAACTAGCCGGCGCGCCGGATGGCGTGGATCAGTTCGCCGACGTAGTCGCGCAGGCCAAGATCGCTGCGCGACTGCTCGACGCCCAGCGCCTCGCGCGTCGCCGCTTTGTCGAATATGTTCTTCGCCGGCGGTCCGGTGTCCGGCTCGACCATCGATGGATCGAGCCCGAGCAGCGCCGCGGCGTGCTCGCCGAAGCGCGTGTACTTCGCGTAGCAGTCGGCGAGGTGAAACGCGCGCCCGGAGACATTCTCCAGCTCAGCGCGCTCGACCGCGCGGCAGACCGCCATCGCCACATCCTGCACGTGCACGAACTTTCCGCCGCCGGGGAAGTCGCGCCTGTTGACGCGTTCGCCGCGGAGCAGACGGCGCACCTGCTCTTCACCGTGGCTGCGTTCGAGGCGCACGGGCTCGACGCCGTAGACCGCGGCGGGACGGAGCGCGGCCGTGTGCATGCCGAGCCGGAACTTCGCATCCCAGAGGTGTGCTTCGACCGCGGCCTTTGCGGCGCCATAGAGCGAGCCCGGACGCAGCGGGTGATCTTCATCCACGAGGCCCCCCCAAGAGGGGCTGATGTCGTGGTGCGCGGCGACGCTGGAGAGGTAGATGAATCGGGAGACACCCGCCCGGTGGGCGGCGTGGAGGAGCTGAACGGCCCCAGCAACGTTGGAATGCAGGTGCCGGGTGAGGTCACCCGAACGGAGTGCGTCCCAGTCGAAGCTGTTGTGGACGACGGCGTCCGCCCCGGCCAGAAGGTCCGGCCAGGCCGAGGCATCCGCCTGGTCGGCCCGGACGTATCGGGAAATGACCGGGTCCAGATGGCCGGTGGCCGACGTCGGCCGCACCAGCCCAACGACCTCATGCCCCCGGTCGCGCAGAACTCGCGCGGAAAACGTGCCGATGAAGCCCGAGGCGCCCGTTAACACAATCCGCATCCAAGCGCCCTCCGACCCGCGTGCACTCGCAAATGGCGCGGCGAAGCCTGCCTCGAACGGCTCATTGACACCCCACGAGGGCGTTCATAGTTTAGGCGATTCCGCGCGGCCTGCTTCGCCCTCGCGGGCCCCGAGCACGATGAGCGGACCGACGAATCATTACGGCAGCGACGACTCGGACAAGCTCCGCATGCCGTCTGACGATCCGCGCCGCGCCGGCGCGGCGACGGCCGGCGACACGCGCTCCGGGACCAAGTCGGGCACCAAGTCCGGCTCGAAGTCGCCTGCCGATCTGGACGCGATCCTGGCGCGCGTGGTCGTCGAGCACGGCCTGGCCTCGATGGACGAGGTGCAGCAGTGCCTGCGCACCCGCAACGAGCAGTCGCGCGCCGGCGGCGATCCCGGCCAGTCCTCGCTGGCGCAGCTCCTGGTCGACAACGATCTGGTCACCAAGCGTCAGCTCGAGCGCCTCAAGAGCGCGATCGAGGCCGAGCGCTCCGGCCAGCACATCCCCGGCTACACCGTGCTCGGCAAGCTCGGCGCCGGCGCGATGGCGACGGTCTTCAAGGCGCGCCAGGTGTCGCTCGACCGGCTGGTCGCGATCAAGATCCTTCCGCGCAAGTTCACCAGCGACCCGCAGTTCATCGAGCGCTTCTACGCCGAGGGGCGGGCCGCGGCGCAGCTCAATCACCCGCACATCGTGCAGGCGTACGACGTCGGCAAGGCCGGCGAGTACCACTACTTCGTGATGGAGTACGTGGAGGGCTCGACGGTCTACGACCAGATCGTCGCGAAGAAGCGGTATGCGGAGGCGGAGGCCGTCGAGATCATCATCCAGGTCGCGCTCGCGCTCGAGCACGCGCACGACAAGGGCCTGATCCACCGCGACGTGAAGCCCAAGAACATCATGATCTCCAAGGAGAGCGTGGTGAAGCTGGCCGACATGGGCCTGGCCCGCGCCATCTCCGATCGAGAGGCCGCCGAGGCCGAGGCCGGCAAGGCGTTCGGCACGCCGTACTACATCAGCCCCGAGCAGATCCGCGGCGAGCGCGACGTCGCGGCGCCGGCCGACATCTATTCGCTCGGCTGCACGCTCTACCACATGGTCACCGGGCGCGTGCCCTTCGAGGGCAAGGACCCCTCCGAGGTGATGAAGAAGCACCTCAAGGCGGCGCCGATCCCGCCGGATCAGATCAATCCGAAGCTCTCCGCGGGTCTCTGCGAGGTCATCGAGATGATGATGGCCAAGCGCCGCGAGGACCGCTACCAGAACTGCCGCGACCTCATCACCGATCTCCGGGCGGTCCAGAAGGGCGAAAAGCCCGCGATCGCCCACAAGCCGATCACCGGCGCCGCGCCCGAGGCGCTCTCCCAGCTCCTCGTCGAGGAGCAGGCCCGTCCGGCGGAGATCGCCGTCGACCGCACGCGAACGCCCTCGCCCTTCAGCCACCTGATCGTGCAGATCATGCTGGCCCTGCTCATCCTGAGCGTCGCGGCGAACTTCGTGATGCTGTTCCGCTAGGCGACGCCCGGTCCACTACACTCTGCGCGCCACGACCTTTTCGCACCCTCTGCGACGGAGCGACGCGATGGAGCTGTACATCGACACGGCGAATCTCGACGAGATCAAGCAGGCCGCGGACCTGGGCGTCCTCGACGGCGTCACCACGAATCCCTCGCTGATCGCGAAGGAGAAGACGGACTACGCCAAGCGGCTCGCCGAGATCTGCGAGGTCGTGGAGGGCCCCGTCTCCGCCGAGGTCATCGCGACCGACTTCGACGGCATGATGAAGGAAGGGCGCAAGCACGCGAAGATCGCCGACAACATCGTCGTCAAGCTCCCCTGCACCGTGGACGGCCTGCGCGCGTGCAAGGCGTTCACCGACGAGGGCGTGCGCACCAATCTCACGCTCTGCTTCCAGCCGCTCCAGGCGCTCATGGTCGCGAAGGCGGGCGCCTATCTCGTCAGCCCCTTCCTCGGGCGCGTCGACGACATCGCCGGCGACGGCATGGAGCTGATCCATCAGATCCGCCAGATCTACGACAACTACGGCTACGAGACCAAGCTCCTCGCGGCGTCGATCCGACACTCCAAGCACCTGGTCGATTGCGCGCTCGCCGGCGCCGACGTGTGCACCGTGCCGTTCTCGGTGATCCAGTCGATGCTCAAGCACCCGCTGACCGACACCGGCCTCGAGAAGTTCGTCGCCGACTACAAGAAGGCCTTCGGCTCGTAACGAGCCGCGCGCATCACTCGACTTCGAAGAGGAACTCGACCTCCACCGGCGCGCCCAGCGGCAGGTCGATGGAGCCCACCGCCGCGCGCACGTGCCGGCCCGCCTCGCCGAAGACTTCCACCATCAGCTCGCTGGCGCCGTTCGCGACGCCCGGCTGGCCGTGGAATCCCCGCTCCGAGGTCACCCACACGCCGAGGCGGACAACGCGCTTGATGCGGTCGATCGAGCCGAGCGCGGCGTTGGCGGCCGCGAGGCCGTTGATGGCGCACTGTCGGGCGCACTGCTTGGCGAGCTCCGGCGTGACCTGGGTCGGGACGGATCCGGAGGCGACGAGGGTGCCGTCGCGCAGCGGGATCTGGCCGCTGACGTAGAGGAGGTTCCCGGCGCGGACAGTGGGGATGTACGCCGCGACGGGCTTGGCGGGCTCGGGGAGGTGGATGCCGAGAGCTTCGAGCTTGCCGGATGGTGTTTGGTCCATGTTCGGTCTCGCCTTCCGAGGAACCGTCCGGAATTGACATGCGTATCTGAAAGCGTAACGATCCCCTGCCTTTCTGGTCGCAGCGATCCCCCACATACCCTGATCATGCACTGATGGGCGGCTCTGGCCGCCGAGTGATTCCCGGGCGGGTCCACGCGAACCGACATCTCGAAGCCGATCCGCGGCGCCGACGCGACCTGGCGTGTGCGCTGCGCTCGACATTGATCGGCGTTCCGTCGTTCGCGGCCACGGAGCCGCACCGGCGCGGATTCTTCAGCGGCGCTCCACGATGGCCCATGCGTCGAGCCGCACAATCCGCCCCCTGCGAAGCGCGAGCGATGGAGGTTCCCGGTTCCACCGGCGGCGCGATGCGCCCGACCGGACTCGCTCGGATACACCCATGTCAAAACGCAACTTCACTTTTGGAGGTCTCATGACCCGCAACACCAGCAAGCGTGCATTCACGCTGATCGAGCTGCTCGTGGTCGTTTCGATCATCGGCCTGCTCATCGGCATCCTGCTGCCGGCGCTCGGCCGGGCGAAGAAGAACGCCCAGCAGATCAAGTGCGCCTCGCAGCTTCGCGAAGTCCACCGCGGCTTCACGACGTTCGCGCAGAGCAACCGCGACCGTTACCCGACCCCGTCCGCGCTCGACAAGCTCAACTACACCGAGACGGCCGGCGGCGCCCCCGGCATGGTCGATCAGAACATCGCCCCCGCCGAGCGTCTCAAGAACCGCACCGGCGCGGTGCTCTCCTTCCTGATCTACCAGGGCTTCTTCCCGCCGGAGCTCGTGGTCACCCCCGCCGAGGCCGAAGGCCTGATCCACAAGGATCCGGACTTCGAGCAGGGCGAAGTCAGCACCGCGCAGGAGCCCGGCCGCGCGCTGTGGGACCCGGCGTTCGTCGGCACCCCCTCGCCCAACGACTACCTGCCCCCGAACGTCTCTCAGGACGAGCAGAACCCGCCGGACATCGCGGTTCCCGGTCAGGGCGGCAACAACTCCTACGCCATGGTCCCGCTCTGGGGTGAGCGTCACCGCCTGTACTACGGCCTGACCTACTCCTCGAACGAGCCGCTCATCGGCAACCGTGGCCCGCGCTACACGACTCCGTCGGCCCCGTCCGGCGGCACCACGGTCGTCTACGACCTCCTCGGCGGTCAGGGCGCCTCCGCGCTCCAGGGCGTGAACTCCACGACCCTCCTCATCCACGGCGGCAAGCGCACGTGGGAAGGCAACCTCGCCTACAACGACGGCCACGTCTCCTTCGAGGGCAACCCCACCCCGACCAACGTCCGCATGCTCTTCCTCCAGAGCGGCGGCACCGAGGCCCAGATCTCGGACAACATCTTCGTTGACGAGGACTTCGAGTACGACCAGGACACCGACGCGCCCTATCGCAGCAACGTCCTGCTGCGCATGTGGCCCGCGAACGAGTCCCGCGGCCTCGCGTTCTCCGACACGACGGTCCAGGAGATCGATCAGACCTACGCCACCTGGGACGCCAAGCCCGGTGACTGGGGCACGGGCTTCTGATCCCGATTTTCCCGTTGCTTTGATCGCATGATCCACGCCCGCCCCGCCTCGTGCGGGGCGGGCGTCTTTTTGATCCTCGCCTCCCCGAATCCACCCCGTAGAATCGCCCCCTCATGGCCGCGCGCACCGTCTACATCGAGACCTTCGGCTGCCAGATGAACGAGCTGGACAGCGAGCTGGTCGTCGGCGCGCTCCGGGCTTTGGGCTACCGCTTCGTCGCCGAGCCCGACAGCGCCGACGTGGTGCTCTACAACACCTGCTCCGTCCGTGACCACGCGGAGCACAAGGTCCGCTCCCGCCTCGGCGAGGTCCGCCAGCGCAAGGAGCGCGAGCCCCACGTCGTCGTCGGCGTCCTCGGCTGCATGGCCGAACGCGACGGCGAGGACCTCATCCGGCGCATGCCGGTGGTCGACGTGCTCTGCGGCCCGGGCGAGCTCGACAAGCTTCCGGCGCTCCTCGACAACGCCGTCCGCACCCGGTCGTCCATGCTCGCCGACGAGGGCGACGCGTCGCTCGGCCAGCGTCCGCGCCTGCGCTCGGCGCGGCAGGTGGCGCTCCAGGGCGGATCGTCGCGACGCTCGGCGACGCTCGCCGCGGCCCAGGACAATCTCGAGCTTCTCGACCTGTCCCGGAGCGTGTCGCCGACCGATCACGACGGCTCGGCGTACGTGCGGATCACCCGCGGTTGCAACAAGTTCTGCACCTACTGCGTCGTGCCCCACACCCGCGGCGCCGAGGTGCACCGCCCGCCGGACCACATCGTCGAGGAGTGCCGGCGCCTCGCCGACGCCGGCGTGCTCGAGGTCACGCTGCTCGGCCAGACGGTCAATCACTACCGATTCGAGCACGGCGCCTCGGTGACGGTGGGGGGCGTGGTCCAGCCGCAGAAGGGCCGTTCGTACCTCGGCGGGCATCGGCGCGACCCCTTCGGGGGCGAGCGCGTGACGACCTTCGCCGACCTGCTTCGGCGCATTCACGACGAGGCGCCGGGGATCCAGCGGCTTCGCTTCGTCACCTCGTATCCGCGGGATTTCGGCGACGATGTCCTCGAGGTCATCCGCGATCACCCGCGCATCTGCCGCTACCTGCACGTCCCGGCGCAGTCCGGCTCCGACCGGATGCTCAAGGCGATGAACCGCGGTTACACGATCGCCGAGTACGAGGAGTTCCTCGCGCGGGCGCGCCAGCATCTGCACGAGCCCGAGAAGGGCCGGCCGCTGATGGTCGCGGGCGACATGATCGTCGGGTTCTGCGGCGAGACCGAGGACGATCACGAGGCGTCGATGCGACTGCTGGAGCGCACACGCTACAAGAACGCGTTCATCTTCAAGTACTCGCCGCGCCCCGGAACGACGGCGTTTGATCGGATGAAGGACGACGTCCCCGACGAGGTGAAGCGCCGGCGCAACAACGAGATGCTCGCGCTCCAGGCGAAGATCTCGAACGAGGTGCTCGCCGAGCTGGTCGGGCGCACCTGGCGCGTGCTCGTCGAGGGCGTCAGCGAACGGGCGCGGAAGCAGAGCGAAGCGCCATCCGCGCCGGGTTTGACGGGCCTGACGGTGTCGGCGAAGGCACGTCCGAGGGCGGCCGAGCGCGAGGTGGTCCAGATGACCGGGCGCACCGACGGCGACGTCATCGTGCATTTCCCGGTGGACGCCGCGAGCGCGGCGGACTGGATCGGCCGCTTGGTGGATGTGCGGGTCGATCGGGCGCCTGGGCTGAGTTTGTTCGGGACGGCCTCGACGCGCGACGCCGATCGTGCGGGCCTCCGTCCGGAAACAGATGGCGTTTCCCCGGTCGGGCTTGCGCTTCCCTAACGCGGCAAACTGAATCCTTCATAATCCTCCAAAAAGGGGTGTTCCGATTCTTGCAATCGGTCCTCGGTGGGCTACATTGTGTCCGAGCCCCCGCACAGGGCTTGTTGGAGTCGAGGCTCAGTCCTCAGACATGTCTGGAGATCGTCGCGGAGCCGGTGGGAGTCCGCGTCACGCTTGAGAACTGTCCCTTTGGGCCGCACACCCGGGGGACCGGAGGAGTCGATCAAAATGAGAATGAGAAACGCGATGTCGTTGGCGGGCGGACTTGCCCTCGCCACAGTGGCCAGCGCAGGCATCGACCTGGGCACGGTCTTCTTCACGTACGACGACCCGAACGGCCCGCCGCGCGAGCTGATGTACACCGCCGGCAACGCCAACCAGCAGGGTCATATCTCCTACTTCAGCGCGACGCCGTTCGACCTGGTGGTCGACGCGAGCGAGCCGGGCTGGGGCGTGGTGACCTACGCGGCGACGATTTCGATGGACGTCACCGTCGGCCAGGCCACGCAGATGGGCAACGTGTTCTTCGCTCCGGTCTCGGGTGGCTTCAATGTTACCGTCGGCGGCGACACCGTCCTCACGGGCGTGCTGAACAACGGCGCCTTCCTGACCTTCGGCACCACGGGCAATCTCAGCGCGAACACCGCGACCGCCTCGGTCACGATGTCCGTCAGCGGCGACCTGCTCGCGCAGTTCGGCGGCAACCAGATCCAGCCCGACTTCAACGTCTCCTGGTCGCTTTCCGACTACCTGCCCAGCTCTCCCAGCATCAATCAGTTCGGCTACCTGACCTCGTTCATGGCGAACACCGCGTTCGTCGGCAGTGCGAACGTCGTCCGCGTGCCGACGCCCGGCTCTGCGGCCCTGCTGGGCATCGCTGGTCTGATCAGCCTGCCCCGTCGCCGGTCCTGATCGAAATCGATGATCGTGCCCGTGCTGCGGGCACATCAATGTGAACACTTCACACCCCTCGGCGAAGGCCGGGGGGTGTTTTCGTTCACGCTTCGTTCCGGTTGGCGCACGCCGCGAAAGAATCGTCGGGAACGCGCCGATTCCATTGCTTGATGCGGCGTCGATGCTATATTTGACGCCACGAGAGGCCGCACACCTCTCGGAATGAGTCGCATCGCGGAGCGCCCGGCGGCACACCGGAGCGTCGTCCGAGAACCACAGGGAATCGATCGGAGCGCGTTCGCGCGACCGACTGGAAGAGAGGAGTTCGGACATGAAGCGTTCTGTTCTTGCGCTGAGTCTGCTTGCGGGGGCTCTCGGCACGTCGGCCGCGAACGCGGCGATCTACTTCACGTTCGATGATCCGAGCACGCCGCTCGAGTTGACGTACGTCGCCGGGACCGGCGGCGGCAGCGGCTCGGTGACGTACTCGAGCGCGGCGCGCGTCGATCTCGTCGTCGACGGGACCGAGGACGGCTTCGGCATCACGACCTATTCCGCGCGTTTGACGATGGACCTGGCCGTGGCGCCGGTGTTCGCGCCGCCGATCCCGATCGCGGTCACCACCGGAACGTTCACGTTCGCGATCGATGACGGGTTCGGTGGTTTCACCGACATTCTGCATGGCGACGCCGGCGAGATCGGCGGCGCGATGTTCGCCATCGGCTTCTCCGGCTCGATCAGCTTCTCCAACGATGGAGACGAGGACCCCGTGCTGTTCAATTGGACGGCGATGAACGATCTGCTGGCGTTCCTCGGCGGCAATCAGCTCATCGGCGCGCAGAGTGCGTCATTCTCGCTCGCGGCGCTGACGCCGCCCGTGCTCGGCGTGAACGTCGAGGGCTACATCCCGTCGTTCACCGCGAACGCCGCGTTCGTCGGGCACGGCGAGATCCCGGCGCCCGGCCCCACGGCCCTGTTCGGGCTCGCCGGCCTGGTGATGGCCCGCCGACGCCGCTGATCACTCCGCGATTTCCTCGAATTTAGTGCCGACTATCCCGCCCACGGGGCCGCGAATCGACGCGGCGTGTGGGCGGTTTTTCTTTTCCGGCCCGATTCAGCATTAGGCCTTGGAGATCGTCGCCCGGGGTGGTACCTTTTGGGGGTACGCGGGGCCCGCACAGCCCCGTGTTGAACATCCTCAACGGAAACCGTCACCGACCGCGGCGCCATTGGGCGCGGTCGACTGATGGCGAACGTCGTGGGTGCTCTTGGTTCTGAGCACAGGGTAAGCACAGGGAGAGAATCGAAAGGAGTCCGGATCATGAAATGGGCAGCGTCTCTCATCATGGCGCTCTCGAGTTCGGCGGCCGCGGTCGCGGGGCTGTCGGGGACGGTGTTCTTCACGTATGACGACCCGGAGGGCACCCCGCGCGAGTTCATGTACACCGCGGGCAATGCGAACAACGACGGGACGATCACGTTCAACACCTCGTCGCAGCTCGACCTGGTGGTGGACGCGCAGGAGCCGGGCTTCGGCGTCGTCACCTACGTTGTCACGCTCTCGCTCGACATGACGGTCGGTCAGGCGACGCTGGTCAGCCCGGGCGTGTGGCAGGCGCCGGTGGACGGGTCGTTCGCGTTCAACGACGGCGTGGACGACATCCTGACGGGCACCGTCATGGACGGCGCGTTCCTGACCTTCGGCACGACCGGCAACGTCAACGCGAGCAGCTCGACGCTGTCGCTGATGATGACGGCGAGCGGCCAGCTCCTCGCGCAGTTCGGCGGCGCGCAGCTCTCCGAGGCGTTCGACGCTTCGTGGTCTCTCGCGGACTTCCTGCCGGGCGCCCCGAGCGTCAACAGCAGCGGCTATCTGCAGTCGTTCGTGGCGAACTCGGCGTTCGTGGGCAGCGCGTTCATCGTGCCCGCCCCCGGCGGCGCCGCGCTCCTCGGCCTGGCGGGCCTGGTGGCCCTCCCGCGTCGTCGGTCCTGAGTTCTGGCGAACAATTTCAAGCCATACACAACGCCCCCGGCCAGCGGCCGGGGGCGTTGTCGTTTGCTCCAGATTCGAGGCGGCGCTTCAGCCGCCGAGGTTCGTCCGGCCGGCGCGCTTCATCAGGGCGTCGTGGGCCAGCAGCGCGACCGCCTCCTGGAAGTCCTTCACCGACTTCAGGGGCGTCTTCGCGGAGAAGTCGTTCACGATCACCGAGAACACCAGGCGGCGCCCGCTGGCCGAGTCGGTGACGTAGCCCGAGAGCGACGAGACCTGGCGCAGGTAGCCGGTCTTGGCGCGGATCTCGGCCTGCAGATCGCGCCCGGCGAAGCGGGCCTTCATGCTGCCGTCCTCGCGCGCGACGGGCAGACTCGCGATGAACTGCTCGCCCACGCGCTGGTCGTGATGGAACGACACCAGCCACCGGGACAGCGCCTCGGCGGTGACCTGGTTCTCGCGGCTCATGCCCGAGCCGTCGGCGATGACGACCTTGGACGCGCGCTCCGGGCCGAGGCGCTTGAGCGCCGCCATGCGGATGACGGCCGCGCCGTTCTCCCAGGAGCCGGGCTGGCCGGTGACCTTCTGGCCGACGCGCTTGAGGAGCGCCTCGGCGTAGAGGTTGTGTGAGTTGATGTTGGTCCGGCGCAGGACGACCTCGAGCGGCGTGCGGATCAGCGCGACGGTGTCGCCGGCGGGGAGCAGCTCCATCGGCTCGGCGAGCTGCACGTCCACGCGGCTTCCCGCCCTGGCCTCGAGGCGATCGGCGAGCACGCGCCCGAAAAAGCGGGCCGGCTCGTGCACGGAGATCTCGAGCGGCTCGGGCAGCGTCCAGCGCACGGCGCCGTGGAGGGTCATCGCGTTGCCGCCCAGGGCGCGGGCGCCCCAGAGGGTGTTGGCGCCGGTGTTGGTGGACTTGGCGCGGTTGGAAAGGTCCAGCCAGTCGGCGCGGGGTTCGATCGAGATGCGCGGGGCGTCGCCCGGCTTGGCGGGGGAGGCGAAGACGGAGATGACGTTGGTGTGGAAATTGAAGCCGGAGACCTCGGCGCAGTACCAGCGGTTGAGCTGGTCGGCGGGCCAGGAGGGGTGGATGAGATTGCGGTCGAAGATGCGGTCGTCGACGATCAGCCGGCGGATGGCCGGGCCCTCGTTGCGCGTGGCCGCGTCGACCCAGTGGGTGAGCAGGCCCTCGACGTCCATCCCCATCTCCTTGAGGAGGACGGGGTCGGCGAGCGCGGGGTCGCCGGCGCCGACGAGGATCAGCGTGTCGCCGGCGCGGACGAGCTCGGTCTCGAAGACGAAGTCCGGGCCGAGGTAGTCGATCGCGGCGCCGCTCGAGAGCAGCTTCATGTTCGATGCGGGGATGAGCTGGGCCGCGGCGTTGATCTCGCCGAGGACCTCGCCGGTGTCGGCGTCCATCACGGAGACGCCGACCTTGGCGTCGCGGAGCGCGTGCTTGTCGATGAGGGAGCGGACCTCCGGATTGAGCGACTGAGCGACGGCGACCGCGCAGCAGAGGGTCCAGAGAAGAAGTCCGCCGAGAAGTCCGTGGCGCTGCTCGTGTCGCGTGGTCATCCGATCCTCCGTGAGACGCATTGTTGGTGCGGACCCGGCTCCGCGGCACTGGGTATCGGCGACAATCTGCGTCCACCTGCAACACGGGAGTCACATGGGGGGCGCCGGTTTGCGCATCGGGCGTGGCGACCTACACTGGCCGGTGTTTCCCGGACGAACGCCGACGCGGTTCGGTGGGTGTCCGAGTCCGACAAGTCCGAGCAGGAGAGCGTCCCTTGGCCGAGCCGAAGCCCCAGATCGCGTTCGATGACTTCGCCCGCGTGGACCTGCGCGTGGCGCGGATCGTGCAGGCGGAGAACCACCCCTCGGCGGACCGGCTGCTGCGGCTGCAGGTGGACGACGGGTCGGGGACGCCGCGCCAGATCTGCGCGGGGATCAAGGGGCATTACGAGCCGGAGCAGCTTGTCGGGAAGCTGATCGTGATCGTTGCGAACCTGGCGCCGCGGGTGATCCGCGGGGAAGAGAGCCGCGGCATGCTGCTGGCGGCGAGCGATGCGCCCAAGAGCGACGATCCGAATGCGGTGCGGAACGTGATCCTGCTGACGCCGATGAGCGAGATCGGGCCGGGGGCGATCGTAAGCTGAGGTGATCGGCGTGGAGCAGTTGGGGGCGTGAACGCAGAGGTCGCAGAGCGCGCAGAGGACGCAGAAATAGGAAGGGGGGGGTGGCACACTGCGGCGTTTCGCCGCGGTGTGGGTCTGGGGGGAGTGAACACGAAGGACGCGAAGGGGAAGAGAGGTCGGGATACTCCGACCGAGCCCCGAGCGCAAGCGAGTGGGTTGGGGACGCCATCGCCTGCGAGGGCCCGCTCGCTGGCGCTCGGGGCTCGGAAGGGTTTTGCGACGAGGGTGCGCCGGAGAGAGCACGCTTCCTTACGGGCGCGTCTCGCAATCGTGGGATCTCAGCGCTTGGTCGCGACGACGATGGTGATGCGGCCCATGAGGGCGTCGCGGGTGAGCATCCAGCGGATGTGGCGCCGGTAGAGGTCGTGCATCTTCGCGTGGCGCGGCTTGAGGAGCTTGCGCTTGAGCGCGAAGGAGAGGAGGGGCCAGGTGAGCATGGGGAGGTAGGAGCCGCGGCGGATGCGGTTGGTGGCGACGTTGGCGACGTCGCCGCCGTAGCGCTCGACGAGGTAGAGCATTTGGGGGAGCGCGATGGGGTTGATGTGCTGGTTGTGCTGGTCGGGCTTGAAAGGATCGAGAGGGCGCGGGGCGCAGTCGTTATAGCCGTAGAGGAAGAAGTGCATGCGCGAGGAGAGACTCGCGACGTTGGGCGTGGTGATGATGACCGTGCCGCCGGGCTTCGCGAGGCGCATCAGCTCGCGCACGAAGCGGAAGTGGTCCTCCATGTGCTCGATGACCTCGATCGCGACGACGACGTCGTACGACGCGTCGGAGAGCGGGACGCCCTCACTGAGATCGGCGCGGTGGAACGGCACGTGCGGCATGCGGAACTGCTCGGCGGAGTAGTCGCATGCCTCGATCGTGCGCCCATCCTCCACGGCGAGCTTGCAGAAGTAGCCCTCGCCGGCGCCGACGTCGAGGATGCGCAGTGATTTGTCGGCGGGCAGGAGGGAGAGGACTCTGGGGTAGATGTCGGGCTGGAAGGTGATGGCGCGCGGGCCGTCTCCGGCGGGGCGCGCAGCGAGGGGCGAGGCCCAGTCGGCAGAGGACTCGGGTCGCGCATCGTGCGCGGGCTTGGCGGCGGGCGCGGTCATGGCGCGCACGCTACTCGTCGGTCGTGCCGGCGGCAACCGGCGCGCCGGGCTCGTCGGCCTGAGCCGCGGCGAGGGCGACGCGCATGCACCAGGTGGGGGCCGCGAAGTAGCGGCCGTCGACGCGTCCGCTGGTCATGCCGAAGAGACTCTTCTGCTTGACGTCGCTGAAGCGGTCCCAGGGGATGCTGATGGTCTTCGCGCCGGTCACGCGCATGATGCCGGGCGCGATGAGGTGCAGGTGGTCGGCGTCGGCGGCGATGTGGACGAAGTTGTTGATGCGCGAAACGGGCCCGAACGCCAGCGACTGATACAGGCGCACGACGGCGTCCTTGCTCTGCGGGCGCGCGGGGAAGCGGCGCGCGTGCGGCGCCCACATGATCTGCGTGATCAGGCCGAAGAGGACGAAGGGGAAGCCGGTGATCATGAGCAGCACGATGGGGATGATGTGCGGCCCCATCACGCTCATGAGCGTGATCAGCACGACCAGCTCCATCGCGATCAGCACGACGATGAGGTGGCCCAGGTTGACGCCCTTGGCGTTCGCGAGTCGATCGCGGACGTCGGTGACGTAGCCCTCGGGCGGCGGGTCGTGACGCATATCACGTCATTGTGGGCGGGCGCGCGGGGATTTCAACCGGCGGCGCGGCGCCGGCCGCGGGCGGGGACGCCGAGGATGGGCGCGAGGTACTGGCCGGTGTAGGAGGCCTTGACCTTGGCGACGTCTTCGGTCGACGGGATGT
>JBGTSD010000036.1:0-26279 GCA_041940385.1 Phycisphaerales bacterium
CTCACCATGCAGGCCAAGCTCCTGCGCGTGCTCGAGAGCGGCGAGGTCGTGCGCCTCGGCTCCAACGACGCCCGCAAGGCGGACGTGCGCTTCGTCTCGGCGACGAACAAGGACCTGCAGAAAGCAACCGCCGACAACTCGTTCCGGCAGGACCTTTTCTTCCGCATCAAGGGCGCGCACGTGCACCTGCCGCCCTTGCGCGAGCGGCGCGAGGACATTCCGCGGATCGTTCGGCATGCGATCGCCAAGTACGCCGCGGAACTGGCGAAGGACAAGCCCCCGCCGGACATCACCGACGCCGCGATGATGCGCCTGACGGCGTACTCCTGGCCCGGCAACGTGCGCCAGCTCCTCAACGTGGTGCAGAACATGGTGGTCATGGCGCTCGGCGGCGGCGACGCGGCCCTCGACGTCAAGCACATCCCGCCCGAGATCACCACCCCCGACGAGGACGGCCCCGGCGTCCCGGACGACGGCGGCGCCATGGGCTCGCTCGCGGGAACAAGCCTCGAAGCGCTCGAGAAGCGCGCCATCCGCGAGACCCTGCGCCTCACCGGCGGCAACCGCGAGCAGGCGTCCAAGCTCCTCGGCATCGGCGAGCGGACGCTGTACCGCAAGCTCAAGGAATACGGCCTGCGCTAACGTGTTCTCGGAAGCCGCTTCTGAGGAGTCCTCGACGAAGAAGCGGATGGCGTCGATGAATCGTGTCGCTCGATCCAACTCTTCGTCGAGGACTCCTCAGAGTTGGCTTCCGTTGAATCACTTCGCCCTTCGCGCCGACTCCGTCATCGCCCGCGCCAACTCCTGCACGCTGCGCTTCGCGAGCTGCACCACCTTCGGCCCGCTGTACAGCGTCGAGACCTTGTGATCGAGCTGCGTCCCGCCCCAGTTCGCCACGCGGTCGGCCCAGTCCATGTTCTTCTTCGCCTGCGGCCCCGTGTGTGTGCGCGTCCCGTCGACCATGCGGACCTCGAGCCGCCCGTTCACCAGCGCCTCGAACTCCGTCCGCGCGTTCGGCGAGCCGCCGACGACCACGAGGCGCTTCCAGCCCACGGCGCGGAACGCCTCGACCATCTCGTCCACGGCCGCGCGGTTGGTGGAGCCGGAACACACCTCGCAGTGCGCCGGGTCCAGCGCCTGCGCCACCTCCCGCCCCGCGGCCACCGACGGCGCCCGCTCGCGGCAGTCGCCACGCGGACAGACACGGATGAATTGCGACGAAAGGACTTCCCCCGCGCGATCCACCTTGTCCTCGCTGATGTTCGGCTTGGCGACGCGCGAGATGTCCGCATCCTCCAGCGCCTGGAGCAGCGCCGCCTGCCCGGGCGCGAAGCCCAGGCGCGCGAGGAGTTCGTCCTTGGTGATCGCGCTCGCCACGCGGCTAGTTCTCCACGCTCGCGTAGGCGCGCACCGGGAACGAGCCGAGCCCCTCGAAGCGCGCGGGCGCCGCGGTGAAGCGGAAGCGCTTGCCGATCAGACGCTCGAGGCCGGTCAGGTTCTCGACGATCGGGATGCCGGCGCCGAGCAGGATCGTGTGCGCGGGGCGTCGGGTGTCCTCGAAGTTGTCGGCGTTGATCGCGTCGAGCCCGAAGAGCGCGGCCTTGTGCTCGGCGAGGTACGCCCCGGCGGACTCGGAGAGGAACGGGTGCGAGTTGTCGCGGTAGTGGTCACTCTCCCACCGCTGGTCCCAGCCGGTGCAGACGAGGAGCGCGGCCGCGCGGAGGTCCAATCCTTTCAAGTCGGCGACGTCGATGGAGCGGCGACCGGCCGCGGCGGGCTTGCGGAAGTCGAGCACGACACCCGGAAGATCGGCGACGGATTCGAGCGGGATGTTCCAGACTCCCGGGAGTCCTTCGTGGCGGTGCCACGGCGCGTCGAGGTAGGTGCCGGTGTTCTGCACGACCTCGACGGACGCGATCTGGAAGGAGACGCCCTGCGCGTAGCGCGCCGCGGACTGTTCGCGCGTCCAGACGTCGCGCACCACCGGCGTCGGCAGGCGCGGGTCGGTGATCATGCCGTGGGAGATCGTGTGGCTGAGGTCGATGAGCGTTCGCGCCATGGGCGGCACTGTACTTCCCGAGTCACGACTTCCGGGGGCGGGGGGCTTCCCTTTTCTTGAGCGATCGGTCATGATGGTCGATATGGATGCTCTGCTGCTCGCCCTGACTGCCGGCGGGCTGCTCCTCGTCGCATACTTCACGTACGGCCGCTGGGTGGCGAAGCGAGTCTTCACGCTCCGAGAAGACTCGCCCACCCCGGCTGTCGTGTACGAGGACGGGCGCGACTACTGCCCGACGAAGAAGTCGATCGTCTTCGGCCACCACTTCACGAGCATCGCGGGGACCGGTCCGATCGTGGGCCCGGCGATCGCGGTGATGTGGGGCTGGGTGCCCGCGGTGATCTGGGTGTTGGTCGGCGGCATCTTCATCGGCGCGGTGCACGACCTGGGATCGCTCGTCGTGTCGCTGCGGAACAAGGGGCGCACGGTCGGCGACATCGCGGGTGATCTGCTCGGGCCGCGGGTGCGGCTGATCTTCCTGCTGGTGCTCGCGATGGGGCTGTGGATCGTGCTGGCGATCTTCGGGCTGGTGATCGCGAGCGTGCTGCGCCAGTTTCCAGCGGCGATCTTTCCCGTGATGTTCCAGATCCCGCTGGCGATCGTCATCGGGTTCATGGTGCATCGCAAGGGCGGATCGATCGGGCTGGTGAGCATCGTCGCGCTGGCGCTGATGTACGCGAGCGTGGTCTTCGGCGATGCGTCGTTCGGGCCGACGATCGGGGGGCTGCACGATTTCAATCAGTGGCTGGCGGCGCAGCCGCTGTGGGCGTGGACGGCGGCGCTGCTGGTCTACTGCTACATCGCGAGCGTGCTGCCGGTGTGGCTGCTGCTCCAGCCGCGGGACTACATCAATGCGCTGCAGTTGATCTCCGCGCTGGCGCTGATCGTGGCGGGGCTGGTGGCCGCGGCGATCTTCGGGGGGAAGCTCGAAATTGCCCCGGGGGAAATCGAGCGGATCCCGCTCGAGATCGTGGCGCCGGCGGTGAACTGGCAGCCGGCGGGGGCGCCGCCGATCATCCCGCTGCTCTTCATCACCATCGCCTGCGGCGCCATCTCGGGCTTCCACTGCCTCGTCAGCAGCGGGACGACGAGCAAGCAGCTCAAGAAGGAGACGGACGCGCTGCCGGTGGGTTATGGATCGATGCTGACGGAGTCGTTCCTGGCGATCCTGGTGATCATCGCGTGCGTGGCGGGGTTGGGGCTGGGGATGACGAAGCCGTTCGTCGCCACTGGATACATGGTGGGCGATGGAGTATTCGGTTCAAGGCGCCACGATATCAGCACACAGACCTTCCCTGTCGGACAATCGCAATACCTTCTCATCATGGCGACTGCCCGTGCTGCAGACTCTGGCGATCCGACACCGGGGACAAGCAGCGATTCGTTCTGGTTCCATTCAGAATTGGAATCTTCGCCAGGCGCCTTTTCGAAAGCACGCGAGGTCCAAGTACCTCAGTTTGCTAGCGAACTGGCCGCAGGAGAGCCAGTTCATGTCGAGTATGGAACGCTCAGAGTCAGCATGGCCGACGGTTCTACGTCTTTGACCGGCCGTCTCGCATTCCTGAAGCAGTACGAATCCTGGGGCGCTGCGGGCGGGCTGGCCGCGACGGTCGGCGCGTTCGTCACCGGCGCGGCGAATCTGGTGAAGGCGCTGGGGGTGCCGGAGGGGATGGCGATTGCGCTGATGGGTGTGCTCGTTGCGTCGTTCGCGGGGACGACGATGGACACGGCGTGCCGGCTGAATCGGTACGTGGTGCAGGAGTTGGCACGGACGTTTCTGCCGCGGCGGGGCGCGCTGGGGTGCGTGGCGTGCGGGTACGACCTGTCGGGGGTGATCGACGGCAAACGGGTGGAGGCGCACGCGGAGGCGGTGGCGATCGTGCGCTGCCCGGAGTGCGGCGCCGAACATCCGGAGCACGAGGTGTATCACCACGACGCGACGGACCGCGCGTGGCACGCGGCGTCGGCGCTCAATCCGTTCAAGTGGCTCGCGACGGTGCACGGGGCGACGCTGTTCGCGGTGGTCGCCGCGGCGATCCTCGCGGCGATCCCGGCGCAGGGTCAGGCGTGGACGCTCGCGAACGCGGGCAAGGGCGGGATGATTCTGTGGCCCTTGTTCGGCGCGACGAATCAATTGCTCGGCGGGCTGGCGTTCATCGTGATCGTCGCGTGGCTGCGCGTGAAACGGAAGCCGACGTGGATGATCTGGCCCGCGGCGGTGTTCATGCTCATCGTGCCGGCGTGGGCGATGATCTGGCAGGCGTTCGTGGGGAACGCGGACTCGCCGTCGTGGTGGAGCGCGAAGCAGTGGGCGCTGGTTGGTGTCGCGGTGGTGGTGCTGGTGTTGGAAGGGGCGCTGGTTTTGGAGGCGGGGAGGATGGCGGGGCGGTTGAAGAGATCGATCGCATGAATGGCGCCGCTCCGCGGCTCATATGACTTCTGCGCATCGCACCCCGGCCTTACGGCCGGGGCTATCCCGGCGCGCCGGGACGGCGTTGCCGCGCAGGAGACGGAGCACCGACCGCTCAGAGCCGCGGTCGGTGGCACGAGGAATCGACGCTGAAGCACCGACCGCGCAGAGCCGCCGTCGGTGGCACGTCAATAGCGCGACATGAGGTCGGTGATCTTCTGGCGTTCGCGCTGGTTCTTGGTTTCGTCGGCGAGGGATTGGAGCCAGGTGCGGAGTTGCTGGCTGGATTCGCTGCGGCGGAGGACGGGGAGGAGTGTTTCGGCGTCGTCGGCGGCGGCGTGCTTGCGGACGTTGGCCTTGAGGACAGCCGCGGTGCGCGTGTCGGGGGGGTTCAGCGCGAGTCGTGGGCGTGCGGCGAGCCAGAGGGTGTCGACGTAGAGGTCGTCGTTGCGAAGGTTCTTCGGGAGGGATTCGAAGGCCGCGACAGCGCCGGGGACGTCGCCGGCGCGGATGAGCGCGAAGAAGCACGCGGCGGCGAGGTCTTCGCTGGCCTTGTGCGCCGGGTCGGCGAGCGCGGTGGTGAAGAGCCGTGCGGCGTCGGCGTCGCGCCCCATGAGGACGAGCGTGCGCGCGGCGTCGGGGAGGCGGCGCTCCTGGATGGCGGCGCGGAGTTCGACGGCGAGGGGCGCGGCGTTGTCGAGCGCGGGCACGCCGGGCTTGTGGCGGGGCAGGTCGCCGTAGATCAGCAGCGGGTCGCCGAAGTAGTTGAGCTTCCAGGGCTCGACCATGTCGTAGCGTGCGGCGATGGCGAGGGGCGCCTTCTGGAACCAGCGGCGGACGAGGACGGCGGGGGCCTGGAAGGCGCTGAGGTAGGGCTCGTCCACGGAGCCGATGTAGGCGTAGGCGCCGCGGTCCATCCAGCGCGCGGCGATGGAGCCGGCGTCGTCGGGATTCTGCGCGGAGAAGGAGTGGATCATGTGGACGACGGCGGGGACGCGCAGCATGGGGATGTCCGCGGCGTCGAGATCGTCCTTGAGGAGTCGGAACCAGCGGCGCTGGCCGGAGGAGTTGACGTTGATGAAGCCGGCGTCGACGCCGGACGCGGCGCGGGTGCGCCAGGCGTTCCTGCCGACGGAGGGCGGGCGGTCGGTGACGACGTTCAGCGTGGCGCGGCGGAAGATCTCGACGGCGCGCATCACGTCGTACGTGTTCAATTCCGGCTTGGACTCGTAGCCGTCCACGAGCCAGGCGGACCTGGGGTCGAGATAGAGCGAGCACATGGCGCGGTAGACGCTGCCCTGCGCATCGCCGGGGAGCATGCCCACCCAGCCCCAGCGCACGCGCTGCTCGGTGCGCGCGAGGCAGTCGGTGAGGGCGAGCGGACCATTCGGCGAGGCGACCTTGGTCGGCACGCTCATCGCGATGGTGTAGGCGTCGATCACGTCGCCGACGCCGAGGAACGCGAGTTCCTTCTCCTGGCAGAGCGTGGTGACGGCGCCCTCGATGGCGCCGGCGAGTTCGAGAGCGATCTCGCCGCCGAGCTTCTGCGGTTCGGCGTCGACCCAGGCGATGGGCTGGCCATGGCCCGCGGCGAGCGCGAGGCCGCCGGCCCACGCGGGGTCGTGGATGGACATCGCGACCACGCCCATCGGCGCGAACTCGAGCTCCTGCCAGCGGGCCCAGAGGCCTTCGGCGTTCTCGGCGCCCCAGGACTGCGCGAGCGCGTCGTCGATGCGCTGCTGCATGACCTCGATCGCCTGCGCGTACATGTTCCCCGTGCCGGGCCAGCGGAGGACGGCGTCGGGCGTGTAGGCGCGGACGAAGCGGGCGATGTTCTCGCGGGCGCTGTCGGAGCCGTCGTCGATGAGGATGGGGAAGCGCGCGTCGGTCGTCCACTCGGCGATGGCTTCGACGAAGACGGAGGCATCGGGCACGATGACGACGGCGCGATGGGTCGGGATGTTCTTGCGGACGAGCGCGACGCGGACGCCGAGGCGGATCTGCGGCGGGAGCGAGGCGAAGTCGAAGCCGAGGTCGTTGCCCTGCTCGACCTGCTCGGCTTTCTCGAGGTCCTCGGGCGTGGGCTCGGGCTGCGCGGGCGGCGCGGCGTCCTGCGCGCCGGCGAGCGAGACAGGTCCGAGAAGGGCGAGAAGAGCGGCGAAGCGGTGGAGACGCGGCATGTTCTTCATGGTACTGGCGAGGTTTGGCGATGTTCGCGCGGCGGCGCTAGAAGGGCCGCTTGGTCGGGTTGACGACGAGGTTGTCGCGCCCGAGCACGAGGAGGTCGGCGATTTCGATCGCTTCGGTAAAGGAGCGCATGGCGGCTTCGGCGTCGGCGCTGTTCTGGAGGACCTTGCCCTGCTCGAGGTGATCGAGGGTGGGGATGGCGTCGCCGCAGATGAGCGTGGTGTGGCGCTGATCGGCGACGAGCAGGCCGCAGAGCCCCGGCGTGGCGCCGGGAAGGGGGAAGAGGTCCACGTGCGGCGCAAGCTTGTCGGGCGCGGCCTTGCATCGTTCGAGGACGGCGATGTCCTGCGCGAGCATCTGCTGGAGTTCGGCGTCGCCGCCTTCGGCGGCGCGGCGGAGGGCGTCGACGAGGGGGATGCCGACGCCTTCGCGCTCGGACTCGGCGATCCACCAGTCGGCGTCGGAGAAGGAAGAGATCGCGCGCCGGCAGTCGGGGCGGAAGGAGGTGAGGAAGACGTCGGTGATGTCGCGCGGGTTGAGATTGACGCGTTCGCGCAGTCGGGCGATGAGCGCGGCCTCGGGGAGTCCGGGATCGACGAGGATGGTGCGCTCGCCGGCGCGGATGAGCGTGGTGGTGGCGTGCCCGGTGCGGACGGGGTTGCGCTCGCCCCAGAGGGGGTTGGCGGCGAGGGCGCCGATGCTGATGACGCGGAGATCGGTCACTTAGCCGTTCTCTCCGAGCCGGCGCAGGATGTCGGGGTTCTGCGTCTTCTTCTGGCGCAGGCGCTCGATGACGAGCGGTGGGCACATGGAGGAGAGGACGTTGAGGTCGTCGCCCATGGCGGTGATCTGCTTGATGAGACTGCTGCTGGTGTAGGCGAAGGACTGTCCGGCGACGACGAAGGCGGTTTCGAGGCCGGCGACTTCGCGGTTGGTGACGGCCTGCTGGACCTCGTACTGGAGGTCGCTCAGGTTGCGGATGCCGCGGAGGATGACGTTGGCTCCGGCGTCGCGGGCGAAGTCCACGGTGAGGCCGGCGAAGGGCTGGACGTCGACGTCGGCTTCGGCGGGTTCCTTGGCGACGAGCTCGGTGATGAGCTGGCGGGCCATCTCGACGCGCTCTTCGGGGGAGAAAAGGGTGGCCTTCCCCGGATTGCGGCCGACGCCGACGATGAGTCGGTCGAAGAGGCGGCGTCCTCGTCGGACGACGTCGAGGTGGCCGTAGGTGATGGGGTCGAAGGACCCTGGGTAGACGGCGGTGTGCTGGCCGCGGGGCATGGGGGGAGTGTATGGAATGGGCAAACTCATGGGAGTTTGGAACTCCGGACGCGCTCAGTCCTCGAATAGCGGAGGGTGCCCCATGGCTAGTTACGAGCGGTCAGCATCGATCGGCTGTTTGGCGGTGATCGCGACGGCGGCCGGTCTCTCGGGGTGTCATGTCGAGCGTGGAGCGTTGAACGCGGATTCTGCCCCGAACCCGGCTGGCGCCACATGGCATCTCGGGCCGCCGACCTGCGACGATTTGTCGCCGGGCCCGATCGCGATGTTGGCGGGCACGTCCGACGAAACCGGGTCAGTCGCGAATTTCACCCCGATCCGCGGCGAGATGGGCATGAAGGGCGAATGGCTGGTCTGCGCGGGCCGTGGGAACCGCGGCGGGCAGTTCTTCGCGGTGCTGAACTTCAACACCGGTCCGCCCGGGATTTGGTGCGACGGTTGGGAGTCCCTCATTCATGAGGTCAATCGATGGGACTCCGCGCAGCCCATCCTGGCATTCTGGGGTGGGCCATCTGGGGAGCCGGACACGCGGGCGCTCTCGGGGGCGGAACTCGCCGAATTTCGTCGGCGGCTCAATCCCTGAATGCTCTGGCGGCGTGTTTTCGCGTTCCGCTTGGGCTAACGGAAACTTAGCGGGTCGAGCCCTTTACACTGTGTCCGGGTGGAGTACGCTCGGGTCGAATGAAATCCGGGAGCCGCTGCTCGGGATGAGGGAGTGTCCTGGGAGCACGGGTCCAGGAGGGGCCTCCATGCCATTGAACGCGGAGCGCGATTACTGGAGCTGCGAGCTGGACGTGACGCGTCCGGGCGTGACGCGCATCGATCTGCACTGCCACTCGTGGGCGAGCAGCGAGCCGGTCATCGCCGCGCTCGGGATGTTCGATTGCCCGGAGTGCTTCTCGCCGCCGGAGAAGGTGTACGAGCAGGCGCGGGCGCGGGGGATGGACCTGGTCACGATCACGGATCACGACGAGATCCGCGGCGCCATGGAGCTGGTGGAGCGCGGGTTCGAGGGGGTGATCGTCGGCGAAGAGGTGACGGTCTACTTCCCGGAGGATCGCTGCAAGCTGCATGTGCTGGTGTGGGGGCTGACGCCCGATCAGCACGAGGAGATCGGGCGGCTGAAGCTGCGGGACGACGTGTATCAGTTCGCGGCGTGGCTGCGGCAGCGCGGGCTGGCGCATTCGCTGGCGCATCCGCTGTACGTGCAGAACGGGAAGATGAGCCCGTGGCATCTCGAGCGGTGCACGCTGCTGTTCCGTGCGTTCGAGCTGGTGAACGGCGCGCACAGCGGGGCGCATTCATACACGCTGGACAAGTACCTGGGGACATTGAGTCAGGCGCGGATTCGCGCGCTGGCGGACGAGCATGGGATCGAGCCGATGTGGCCGCGGGCCTGGAGCAAGGTGACGACGGCGGGCTCGGACGATCACGGGCTGCTGAATCTTGGTCGGACGTGGACGGCGGTCGAGGGGGCGAACGACCGGAAGATCACGGACGGCGCGGAGTTTCTGCGTCGGGTGATGGCGGGCGAGGGCTCGGTGGGCGGGTGCGCTGGGCGATCGGATCTGCTGGCGCATCAGTTGTCGTCGGTGGCGGTGCGGTGGTACGCGGAGAACCTGCATCATCGCGCCAAGCCGCGGCAGCAGGTGGTGGCGAGCAAGCTGGGCAAGTTCGCGGGTGTGGAGATGCCGCGGCCCGGGAAGGCGGCGCTGGCGTGGGACACGCTGAAGCGCAAGGCGCTGCGCGAGGACACGTCCTTGCCGCTCGTGCAGGCGCTGCGGGAGGAGCTGAAGCCGCTGCTGGAGAAGCATCCGGAGCTGGCGGCGCTGCTGAGCCCGGACTCGTGGTCGGACGGGCCGGCGATCGCGCAGCACGGGCGCATGGCGGAGTTCTCCGACGATCTGTCGGAGGCGCTGGGTCGCGCGATGGCGTCGGGCGCGATGAAGTCGCTGCGTGAGCGCGACAAGGCGGGGATGGTCGATCACCTGTTCTCGTACGCGATCGTTCAGGCGGCGCGGATTCCCTACATCCTTTCGCTCTTCCATCAGAACAAAGAACGCCAGATGCTCGAGAAGCTGCAGCACGATGCGTCGGCTCCCGGCGCGGGGCAGAGTCCACTGGAGCGCCCGATGCGGGTGAGTCTCTTTACGGACACGCTGGGCGACGTGAACGGCGTGTGCCGGTTCATCCAGAACGTGGCGGAGCAGGCGAACCGGACGGGGCGCGACCTGCGCGTGGTGACGAGCACGACGTTCGACACGCCGGACTGGGCGAACATCCACAACTTCAAGCCGGTGTTCGCGACGCGGATGCCGAAGTACGAGCAGCTCGAGCTCGTGCTGCCGCCCTTGATGCGGATCCTGCGGCACGTGGACGAGCATCAGCCCGACGTGATCCACATCTCCACGCCGGGCCCGGTGGGGATGGTCGGGTATCTCGCGGCGAAGATGCTGCGGGCGCCGGTGCTGGGCGTGTATCACACGGACTTCCCGGCGTACATCGACCACCTGTTCGACGATCACGCGTTCACGCGAACGGCGGAGGCGTACATGCGCTTCTTCTACAAGCCGTTCACGGCGATCTTCACGCGTTCGACGGACTACGTGGATGCGCTGGCGAATCTCGGGCTGCCGCGGGAGCGCGTGGCGCCGCTCTTGCCGGGGCTGGACACGAATGCGTTCCACACGCGCTACCGGGACCCGGGCGTGTGGGCGAAGTTCCCGGGGGTGTCGACGACGAGCGTGAAGGCGCTGTACGTCGGTCGAGTGAGCGTCGAGAAGAACCTGCCGGCGCTGACGCGGGTGTGGAAGCGCGTGGCGGCGGCGGCGAAGCAGCGCGGCCTGAACGCGGAGCTGATCGTGGTCGGCGACGGGCCGTATCGCGCGAAGATGCTGGAGGAGCTGCAGGGCACGCGCGTGCACTTCCTCGGATTCCGGCACGGCGAGGAGCTCTCGAAGATCTACGCGTCGAGCGACTTCTTCGTGTTCCCCTCGACGACGGACACGCTGGGTCAGGTGGTGATGGAGAGCCAGGCGTCGGGCTTGCCGGTGATCGTGACGGATCAGGGCGGGCCGAAGGAGGTCGTCGATCATGAATTGACGGGCTTCGTGCTCGGCGCGGAGGACAGCGCGGCGTGGGAGGAGGCGATGCTGGGCCTGATCGCGGACGGCGATCGCCGGAAGCGGATGGGGCGCGCGGCGCACACGCGCATGGCGCGGTACAGCATCGGCGCGTCGTTCGATCACTTCTGGAACGCGCATGTGGACGCGTGGCACGATCACCTGGCGACGATCGGGATTCGTCGTCCGGACGACGAGGAGCAGCCGAGCCGCGCGGAGGCGCCGAACCCGTCTCCGGCTCAGGCCTGATCGGTCGGCGCGGAGCGTTTGGGTTTGGACGGTTTGTCGGCGGCGCGTCGCGCGCGGAAGAAGGATTGCAGGAGCGCGGCGCTCTCGTCGGCCATGAGTCCGGCGATGGGCTCGATGCGGTGGTTGAGTCGGGGGTCGGAGCAGAGCGTGTAGAGCGATTCGACGGCGCCGGCCTTGGGGTCGGCGGCGGCGTAGACGAGGCGTCCGACGCGGGCGTTGACGATGGCGCCGGCGCACATGGCGCAGGGCTCGAGGGTGACGACGAGCGTGCAGTCGGTGAGGCGCCAGTTGTTCAGGGCGTCGGCGGCGGCGCGGATGGCGATGAGTTCGGCGTGGGCGCAGGGGTCGGCGTCGAGTTCGCGTCGGTTGTGGGCCTCGGCGAGGATGCGGCCGGTGGAGGTCTCGTAGACGACGGCGCCGACGGGGGTTTCGCCGATCGATGCGGCTTGCTGCGCGAGGTCGAGCGCGCGGCGCATCATCTGGGTGTCGAGCGCGGTGGGCTCCGGGTTGCTCACGGCTCGTCGTCCATCGCGCCGTCGGTGGGCGCGACGCCGGCGACGCGCGAGGCGGGGAGGAGTCGCGCCATGGCGAGGCCCATCTCGAAGAGGGCGTAGAGGGGGATGGTCATCATCATCATGGAGGCGGGGTCGCCGGTGGGCGTGAGGACGGCGCCGAGGATGGCGCAGAGCGCGAAGATGTGGCGGCGTTTCTTCGCGAGGTCGCGGGGCTCGATGATGCCGACCCAGGAGAGCAGGAGCACGACGATGGGCGTCTGGAACGCGAGCGCGAAGACGACGCCGAGGATGAAGATGAGGTCGACGTAGTCCTTGACGCGGTACTGCTGGGCGATGAGCGCGCCGGAGGTGAGCGGGACGGACCAGATGGTGGTCGCGTCGGCCTGGATGCGGAGCTGGTGCGTGGGCGAGAGCACCCACATGGCGCCGGGCGCGGCGTTCAGCGGATCGGCGGCGAGCGTGGGGATCGTGGGCAGGACGACGCCCTCGGGTATCGGTGCGGCGGGGGCGTAGGGCTGCGCGACGCCGGCGCCGAAGGAGATGAGGAAGTAGAGCGCGACGGGGAGCATCGCGTAGTAGAGGAACGCGGCGCCGGCGATGGTGAGCGCGACGCTCATGGGCATGAGGAGGCGGGCGAAGCGGCGCTCGGAGGCGTAGAGGCCGGGTGCGACGAAGAGCCAGAGCTGCCAGAGGAGCCACGGCACGGCGATGAGCACGGCCGCGACCATGGAGACCTTGACGTAGGCGCCGAAGGTTTCGACGGGGCTGAGCGCCTGGAGGGTGGGCGCCTGTCCGGCGCGGAGGAGCTGGCCCTCGAGGGGATCGAGGAGGAAGAGGAGGATCGACTTGCCGAACAGAAGGCAAACGATCAGGATGGGAACGAGGCCCAGCAGCGAGATGATCAGCCGGCGGCGCAACTCCTCGAGGTGATCGCCGAACGACATGGTCTGGAACTGTGGTGTGGGCATGCCTGGCGTGTGGGATGCGGTTCCCGGCTGTCAGGATAGCGTTCGCCCTCGTTGAACTTCGGCTGGGGCGTCGCGTCCCTTGGAATTCCCGGAGGACCTGACAGGACCGGGGCCGGAGCGCGTCTCAGTGGTGCGGAGAACGAACTTTCTGATGGACCCCATGACCCAGGCCGAGCGGGCGATCCGCGGCGATTCGGATGCGATCCGGGCGCTGTGGGAGTCGCATCGTCGCTGGGTCGCGGCGATCGTGCTGGCGCACATGCCGCGCGACGCTGAGCTGGAAGACCTGTTGCAGGACGTGGCGATGCGCGTGGTGAAGCAGATCCATCGAGTGCGGGACCCGGCGGTGATCCGTCCGTGGTTGCGCAGCGTGGCGATCAACGTGGCTCGCACGGCGGGTCGTCGGCAGAAGGTGCGGATGCGGATCGTGCGCCCGGCGAGCGATGCGACGCTGGAGAACGCCGCGGCGGACGGTCCCCCACCGCTGGCGACGGTCGAGGAAGGACGGCGTGCGCTGGCGGCGGCGCACCGGCTGCGTCCGGAGTATCGCGAGCCGCTGATTCTGCAGTGTGTGCGCGGCATGTCGTACCGCCAGATCGCCGACACGCTGGGCGTGCCGGTGACGACGATCGAGACCCGGCTGGCGCGAGCGCGCCGGATGCTCCGTGAAGAGCTGGAGCGCGAGGGCGTCGCGACTCCGCCGGAAGAGATGGGAGCCTGATGATGAACCCGAACCGCGAAGAGATCCTGATCGGACGCGTGACGGACGGCGAGGCGTCGCCGGCGGACTGGAGCGAGCTGGAGAAGCTTGCTTCGGCGGACCCGACGGTGTGGACGCGACTGGCGTCGGCGCAGCGTCGTCATGCGGAATTGGAGCGCGCGGTCGATGATGCGCTGACGGTCGCGGAGCTGGTCGAGGCGCCGGACTTCCTCGCGGACGCGGGCGAGCGCATGACGGTGCGCTGGCGCGCGTACTCGGGCTGGGCGGCGGCGGCGGCGATTGCGCTGGCGTGGGCGGGCGCGAGCAGCTTGAACCTGCTGCCGGCGGGCCCGGGCGGGAACGTGCAGGAGAGCGGCTTCGTGCCGATCAAGCTCGGATCGGACGCGCTGATGGATCGGTATCTCGAGACCGGGCGCCAGGAAGGTCGCGTGCTGGCGGAGCTGCCGATGGTGATGGTCGAGAGCCGGCCGGCGATCAACGGGGAGGGGTCCGAGATCATCTATCTGCGGCAGGTGCTGGAGCGGGTTCGCGTCGACGACGTCTATCGCATGGGCGTGGACGATCTCGGCCGGCCGGCGCCGACGCCTGTGCGCGAGAACGTCATTCACAACAGCGACCCGATCTGACGGCGTCGATCACGAATTTCGAAACGAAACCACTGCCCATACGTATTCAGGAGGCAACTCATGCGACTTTGGACACGAACCATGCTGGGCGCCGCGGCGATCACGCTCGTGTGCGGCAGCGCGTTGGCGCAGGCGTCGGTGCAGCGAGCCCGGGCGCCGCGGGGCGACGGGTCGACGAACATCGTCGTCACCGACGATGACGGAACGAACACGCAGTTGATTCTTCGGAACGGAGAGATCAGCGCGTTCGTGAACGGGAAGCGCGTTCCGGAGGACCGGATCGTCAAGGAGGATGGGAAGCTGCGCATCATGGACGAGGACGGCAAGGTCGTCCGCGAGTTCCAGATGGACCTCGAGGGCGGGGGCTTGTGGACCGTGGATGACGACGGCTTCCTGGCGGACCGCAAGGTGGCGCTTGCGGAGATGGCGCCTCGCGCGTTCATGGGCGTGACGCTGGGCGATGTCGGCGAGGCGACGGCGGCGCAGCTCGGGCTGGACGGCGCGCAGGTCGTGCTGATCACGGGCGTGACGCCGGGTCAGCCGGCGGAGGCCGCGGGTCTGCAGCGACACGACATCGTGGTGAAGATCGACGGTTCGGGTCCTGCGGACTCGACGACGCTGCGCAAGAAGCTGGCGGAGAAGAAGCCGGGAGACGAGGTCGAGCTGGTCGTGGTGCGGGGCGGCGATGAGCAGAAAGTGCGCATCAAGCTCGGCGAAGCGCCGGCGGTGTCGGCGTATGCGTTCGGCGACCAGCAGATGGCGCGGGCGTGGCAGGAGCGCGCCATGGCGGAGCAGGAGCGCAACCGCCTGGCGTTCACCATGGATCAGCTCCGCGAACAGATGGATCACGGTCGCCAGGCGTGGGAAGACGCCATCGATCGGCTTTCCGAGGAATGGGACGATCTCGATCTGTCGCTCTCGGACGAGGATCGCGAGAAGCTCGAGGAGGCCCTGGCACGGGTCCGCGAGCAGCTCGAGGACCTGGACGTCGAGATTGATCTGCCCCGCGTTCGTATTTTCGGCGGTGACAACGGGCGTGATGCGGTGATCGTGCCGCAGCCCCCGATGGCGCCCCGGGCCGTCCCGGCGCCCCCTGCGGGGACGTACCGATTTGTTCCGGAGGCCGGTGCAACCGGGGCGTCCGACGATCGGTTGAAGAAGATCGAGGAGCGCATGGATCGAATCGAGGCGCTGCTCGAGAAACTGGCGGCGAAAGAATCCGGTCGATCTTCCTAAGAACGATCGGAACCGGGCGTCGAAGGCGGCGTCCGAGAGCGGACAATCTCCTCACGTGCGGGCGTCAACGAACACCCCACGCGAACTCTCCGAGGGACGGGCTGGTCCCTCACGCAGCGCGGCCGTGCGACGCACACGGCCGCGTTTTTCTTTGCGCGATCCTGCGGCTACGCTGGTTGCATGAACAGGAACGCTCTTGTCTGCACCGTGCTGTCGGCAGTCACCCTTTCGATCGGCGCCGTTCCGGCCGCGGCGCAGTCGCCCGCGATTGCCGTGGAGCTGGACGCGACGGACATCGCGCGCCGCCTCGTGCACGCGACGATCACGATTCCGGACGAGCTGATCCCGGACGGTGAGGATCTGGACCTGCGGTACGTCGAGTGGACGCCGGGGAATCACAACCCGAGCGGTCCGATCCAGAACGTGGTGGACTTCGTCGTGTCGACGAAGGACGGGACGCGCCTCGACTGGCGGCGGTCGGACGAGAGCGTGTATGCGCACATCGTGCCGGACGCGCCGGCGGGCGACCTGGTGGTGACGTTCACGTACATCGCCAATCAGCCGGCGGTGAACTCGCGTTCGAGCGATACGTACGGGCACGCGGAGTTCGGCGGGATCAACTGGAACACGGTGCTGGTGTACCCGGCGCAGGCCGATCGCGCGACGCTGATGTACGCGCCGGCGGTGAAGCATCCGAGCGACTGGCAGATCGCGTCCGGCCTTGAGTTCCACAACCGGCTGCAGGGCCTGCCGGGGTTCCGGCTGTACAAGCCGGTGACGCTGGCGGAGCTGGTGGACTCGCCGCTGATCATGGGGCGGCATCTGAAGACGTACACGATGGACGCGATGGCGGGCTCGCCGCACTATCTGCACGCGGCGGCGGCGAGCGCGAGCCAGGTCGAGCTGCCCGGGGCGCGACTCGAGAAGTTCAACGAGATGCATCGCCAGGCGGAGCACATCTTCGGTCCGTTCCCGTACTCGCGGTTTCACTACCTGATCCTGCTCGACGATGCGCTGCCGGGCTTCGGGCTCGAGCACTGCACAAGCACGTACATTTCGATGCGCGGCGACCGGTTCGAGAAGGCGGAGACGGACGATGGCGATCCGATGAGCGTCGTGCCGCACGAGTACATCCATGCGTGGTGCGGCAAGCTGCTCGCGCCGGAGGGCTTGCTCGCGGAGAACTATCACACGACGGGCAAGACGGAGCTGCTGTGGGTGTACGAGGGGCTGGTGTCGTACTACGACGAGGTCCTGTGCGTGCGCAGCGGGCTGATGACGGAGGAGGAGTTCATCGATTCGCTGACGGGCACGATGGCGAACTACGAGCTGCAGGCGGGGCGTCGCTGGCGGAGCGTCGAGGACACGGCGCTGGCGATGCGGTTCCTGCGGGCGCCGAGCGATTCGTGGGAGGATCTGCGTCGGCGGCAGGATTACTACAGCGAGGGGGCGCTGTTCTGGGCGAGCGCGGACGCGATCATTCGGGGCGGGACGAACGGGGAGAAGTCGCTGGATGACTTCTGCGTGGCGTTCTTTGCGCCGGAGCGGCCGGGCGACATGACGCCGGGCGTGCCGCAGCGGACGTACACGCGCGCGGACGTGGTGAGCGGGCTGAGCGCGGTGTATCCGGGCCAGGACTGGGATGGATTGATCCGGCGGATGATCGAGCGGCCGCAGGAGGATCCGGCGTTCGAGCTGCCGCGCCATCTGGGCTACACGCTGGAGTGGTCGCCGGAGCCGACGGAGAAGCAGGCGAAGGCGGAGAAGAGCGACAAGGGCGCGAATCTGCGTTCGAGTCTCGGCATGCGCGTGGACGCGTCGGGCGTGATCACGAGCATCGTCCCGGGCTCGCCGGCGGATCGGGCGAAGCTAGCGTACGGACAGAAGATCATGGCGATCGGCGTGCACACGCCGGAGCCGCTCACCGGCAACACGAGCGCACCGCTGGCGACGTTGTACTCGGGCAAGGCGCTGCGCGAGGCGGTGCAGGAGACGACGGAGACGGGCGCGGTGACGCTGATCCTTGCGGAGGGCGACACGCTGCGCGCGGTCGCGATCCCGTACGACGGCGGGCTGCGGTATCCGCGGCTGACGCGGGACGAGTCCCGGGCGGACCTGCTGGCGGAGGTCATGAAGCCGCGCTAACCGGGGCGGGATTTGCCGCGTTCCGGGGGGCTGGACAGGGGCAGTATGCTGGTGCGCGGCGGTCGCCGTCTGCGGCGGACCGTCGGCCATTGCCCTGTCCGCAACGGAAGGAACACGTTCATGCAGATCAAGACGCTCATCGTCATCGCCGGGGCTCTGTGCGCCGGCGGCGCCGCGCACGCGCAGGCGAACTTTCGGGCCGCGTTCGTGGGGAACAACGGGAACCTCGAGGGATCGGTGTCGACGTACCGCGTGAACAACGACGGGACGCTGACGTGGATCTTCAAGTACATCACGGGCGAGCGTCCGAACACGCAGACGTTTCACCCGGGAACGAACGTGCAGGCGGTGTCGCTGTCGCCGAACGGGCGGTACGTCCTCGCCGCGCACGGCACGTCGAGCGAGACGGTGGAGCAGATCACGTTCCTGCGGGTGCACGCGGACGGGACGCTGACCGAGGCGCTGATCGCGCAGGTTCCCGATTCGCCGCTGGACATCCAGTGGATCAACAACGAGTACTTCGCGGCGACCAAGACGGCGCTCTCGGGCGCGAACGAGATCCGCGTGTACCGGTTCGACGCGACGATCCCGGCGATCTTCTTCGTTGATGCGGAGCCGACGGGCTCGTTCTCGTCGTCGCTGGCGCTGCATCCGAACCGTCGGTTCATCTATGCGCAGACTTCGTCGGGGAACACCGTGTACGGCTTCGAGGTCGCGGCGAACGGGCTGCTGACGCCGCTGAACACGTTCGGGCCGGGCATTTTCCCGCTGGGGCTGGGTGTCTCGGCGGACGGGCGGTTCCTGTACTTCGGCGGCGGCATCTCGAGCGGCGGCAACAAGGTCGGCGCGCTGTCGATCGACGCGAACGGGATGCTGGATCTGATTCCGGGCGCGCCGTTCGTGAGCCCGGGGGCGTCGCCCAAGCAGGTCGTGACGTCTTCGGACAGCAAGTTCGCGCTGGTGGCGCACGGGACGGACGCGACGATCCGGTCGTTCGAGATCGATCCGCAGACGGGCGCGCTGACGTCGACGGGGTTCATGTACGACATCGGTTTCCAGGGGTCGCTGGGCGACATCGCGGTGCTCGGCAATCTGGTGCTCGCGCCGGACCGCGACACGATCAACGACGGCGCGCGCGGGCTGCGCTCGCTGACGATCGGCCCCGACGGCTCGCTGACGCCGAACGGAAGCATCGTGGACTCGCAGGGCATCACGCCAAACTCGGTGGCGCCGTGGCGGAACTGCCCGACGGACATCAACGAGGACGGGCGGACGGACTTCGATGACCTGAACCTGCTGCTCGGCGCGTACAACAGCACGGACGATCCCGGCGTGCTCTTCGAGGACCTGGACCTCGACGGCGACGTGGACTTTGCGGATCTGAACCTGCTGCTCGGCGCGTACAACCTCGACTGCTGATCGCGGCTAGATGAGCGCGGCGAGATCGGTCAGGCCGAGGGGCTCCTTGCTGAAGAAGGGCTCTGCGGCGCCGGTGATGTTGCGCGACGGGTCGCCGGCGCCGATGCGGCTGCCGAAGTAGACGCCGGCGGCGCGGATCCAGTCCACAACGTGCGCGTTGGCGCGGACGAACTGGGTCTCGTAGGCGCGGATGGCGTCGATCTTGCGGTCCTCGAAGCCGGTGATGTCGATGCAGAAGGTCGGATTCGCCGGCCAGCGCAGGTGCGTGGCGTAGTAGTAGAAGAGCCACTTGGGGTAGATCGGCGGGTGGGCATCGTCGTCGGGGGGCTCGGCGAACTGCTGCGCGGCGTCGCGATCGACGCCCGGAATGTTCAGGAGTTCGGCGGCGCGCCATTGGCCGGGCTCGTGCATGCGCCGGAGCTTGGCGTCGAAGCGCGCATCCTCGGCGATGCGCGTCGCGGCCTTGTGATCGGGGTGAGCGTCCTCGAAGAAGGGGACGAACATGATGTTGATCTGGTGCTCGCGGATCACCTTCGCGACGGCGTGGCGCGCGGCGAGGGAGTGCTCGGCGGCGCGGTTGGGCAGGCCGAGCATGACGCGGGTCACGGGGTTCTTCGGCGTCGAGAGGATCTCGGCGGCGCGCTTCGCTTCCTTCGCGCGGGTGACGGGATCGCCGAGGGGCGTGGGCTCGCCGTTGGTCATGTCGAGGAGGACGACGTGGTGGCCTTGCGCGGCGAAGCGCGCGATGGCGCCGCCCATGCCTGCTTCCTGATCATCCGGGTGGGGGCCGACGACGAGGATGTTCATGGGCGGAGGGTAGCCGCATCGATGAGGCGCGAGCAGACGGGGGCGAGGTAGTCGCGGATGTCCTGCGCGCGGCCGATGTTTTGTGCGGTGGCCGCGGCGTCGAGCTCGACCGACCAGCGTGCGAGGGCGCCGAGGTCGTCGCGCGAGGTGGCGAGCCAGGATCGCGCGGAGGGCGGGATGGCGAGGCGTGCGACGGCGCCGGCGCGGGCGTTGTCGTCCCAGACGGCGGCGAGGGATCGCTCGATGGCGGCGAGGGTGATGGGTATGGAGGCGTCGCGCGCGGCGTCGGATGCGACGGCGGCGCGGGCTTCGGGGGTTGCGCCGAGGAACTCGCGGACGGTGGTGTTCAGCGCGTCGCGCTGGCGGGCGCTCTCGGCGATGAGGAACGGCGCCGCGGCGTCGAGACCGGACCAGGTGTGGATGTTCGCGTCGTCGCCGAGCGCGGCGGCGGAGCGGACGCTGTCCACGAGTCGGAGCATGACGGCGCAGGGCGCGAGGGCTTCGGGCTCGGCGGCGGGCTCGCCGTCGGCCCAGGACTCGAGCCAGGCGGTGCGGAGGCGGCGTGCTTCGTCGTCGAGCGCGTCGATGCCGCAGTCGGGCAGTTCGAACCAGGCGCGGAACTGCTCTTCGAAGCGCGCGAGCTGGCGCACGGCCCAGGCGCGGAGGGCTTCGTCGAGGTGGGCGTCGATGAGGCGGCGGACGCCGGTGGCGGCGGCATTGGAGGCGCCGTCGGCGCCGGACTCGAGCGCGGCGAGGATGTCGCTGGAGCGTTCGAGTCGGCGGAGGGCTTCGACGGTGTCGCGGTGATTGACGAGCGCGCTGATGACGGCGGGGCGCTGGAGGGCGCGCGGGTCGCGCAGGGCTTCGAGGAGGTCGGCGCCGGCGGATTCCTCGGCGGTGCGGACGTGCGGCGCGAGCGCGCCCCAGGCGGGTCGGGTTTCGTCGCGGCTCCATCCGTCGCGCCGGAGACGCGGGCGCGACCAGGCGACATCGTCGAGGTAGTGACGGAGCGCGGTGAGGGCGCGGCGGTCGTCGTCGGTGAGGCGGGGTGAGATCAGGCGGGTGGACGCGCCCTCGAAGAGGGAGCGCATGGACGTGTCGTCGGCGCCGGATTGCATGGCGACATCAATCTGCGCGGCGATCTCGGCGTGGAGCGTGGCGGACTCGAGCGCGGCGCGGGCGTCGCGGCGGGAATCGGGGCGAGCCCATGCGGCGACGGCGGTGTCGAGTCGCGCGAGGATCGCAGTGCGCTGGTCCGACGGGAGCCAGGGTGACTGCGGCAGGTTGGCGCCGGCGTCGGCTGCGCGGGCGAGGGCGATGAGGGAGTCGGCGATGGCGGGTTGCAGGGTGACGTGCGCATCGGCGCCGGCGAGGGCGTCGAGCATGGCGGAGAGGGACTCGCGCGTGGCGTCGGACCAGGGCTCGGCGGCGAAGCGCTCGCGGAGCGTGGAGGCGTCGGGGGATTCGGCGGCGCGGGGGTCGAGGGGCCAGCCGCCGGTCAGCGTGCGGCCGAGGAGTTCGATCTCGGAATCGGCGAGTTCGCCGAAGAGCTGCGCGAGCGCGGCGTCGACGGCGGGCCAGTCGGGGAGACTGGGGGCGTCGAAGCGCGCGGCGCGTTCGGTGAAGGCGCGGAGGCGGACGCGGACGAAGGCGTGGACGGAGGGCGGGGCCTTGGTCGCGAAAGAGGCGTCGGCGACGGTGTCGAAGCGGTCGAGGATGCTCCGGATGCGCAGGCCCGCGACGATGGGCGCTTCGGCGCCGACGCCGGCACGGCCGGTACCGGCGCGGAGGAGCGCGCCGGCGATGCGACGGGCCGCGATGCGGGCGTCGATCGATTCGCGCGCGGCGCCGTCCAGACTGCGGCGTTCGCGCATGAGCGCGGCGATGGATTCGTCGAGCTCGCGCGCGAGGGTTTCGATGGGGCCGTCGAGTTCGTCGACGCGCGGCGCGGCGGGGGGATCGAGGTTCAGCCACTGGGCGTGCGTGGAAGGTGCGGCGAGGACGGCGAGGGCGAGCAGCGCGCCGGGGAGTGATCGTCTCATGCCGGGTCCTCCTGCTCGATGGCGGCGTCGAGGGCGCGCTGCCATGCTTTGGACTGGATCGCCGGCGCGGGGCCAGCGGGGTCGAAGGCCTCCTGCGGGTAGCGGATCCATTCGAGGCGGAGTCCTTCGGGCGGCAGCGTGGGGCCGGCGTTGCGGCGGTCGCGTGACTCGAGCGCGGCGGCGACCTCGGCGCTGGTCATGCGTCCCTTGCCGACTTCGACGAGCGTGCCGGCGATGATGCGGACCATGTTGTAGAGGAAGCCGTCGCCGCTGACGTCGATGGCGATGGTGTGCTCGTCGAGGGAGCGCACGGCGCAGTCGTGGACGGTGCGGATGGTGGAGGCGCGGCCGTGGCCCGCGGCGGCGAAGGCGGCGAAATCATGCTCGCCGACGAGCTCGCGTGCGGCGTCGGTCATGGCGCTCGCGTCGAGGGGCACGTAGACGTGGTGGACGTAGCGACGGTTCCAGAGGGGGCGATCGGGCGAGGCGAAGACGGTGTAGCGGTAGCCCTTGGCGATGCAGTGGCGCATCGGGTGGAAGGATTCGTGCGCGGGTCGGCAGGAGGTGACGAGGACGTCTTCGGGGAGACGGCTGTTGATGGCGAGCGCGAGGCGCTCGTCGGGCGGGCCGCGGCGGTCGTCGGTGGTGGAGAAGGTGGCGATCTGCGCGAGCGCGTGGACACCGGAATCGGTGCGGCTGGCGCCGATGAGTTCGATCGGTTCGCGCACGGACTCGACGACGGCGCGTTCGACGATCGCCTGCACGGTGCGCAGCGTCGATGCGGATTCGCCGGCCTGCTTCTGCCAGCCGTTGAAGTCGGTTCCGTCGTACGCGATGGTCAGGGCGTAGCGGCGCACGCGCACCACCTTACGCGGGATAAACGGCGCGGGGCGCCCTGTTTTCGGGCCCTCGGAAAGTCATCGGTGTCTGGAACCGTTCCGAAGAGGATGCGAATGGATAGGCAGGGAGAGAAAACCCCGCTCGAATCCAGGCGTGCTTGCGTAGGCATACTCGGCAGGGTCGCCACGGTGCGCTTCGAGACGATTTGGGGTGAAAGGGGCCCCGCTCGATCCGGCGATCCGACCAGCGCCGGGCCGGGCGGGGCTCATGTTTTTTGTGCGGAGCGCGTCGGCCCACTGCCCGTCGGTTTAGTGCCCGAAGAGATTCGTGGTGGCGAACATGCCGCTGCGTTCGAAGTGGCTCATGGCCTCGTCCACGCTCGCGAAGATCTTGGTCGCCGTCTCGGTGATGAAGGGCGAGGGGGTCTTCTTCGGCTTCCAGACGACGTAGACCTCTTTGGTGTGCTCGAAGGCGTGGTGGAGCTCGCGCTCGACGCCGCTGGAGAGGCCCGGGGAGCCGTTGGGCAGCTCGGGGATGTACGAGACGATCATGTCGGACTGGTCGACGAGCTTGAAGTCGCGCATGTAGATCTGGCCGTCGATGTCGCCGGCGATGTCGAGGACTTCGCGCACGGGCAGACGGATGGTCTGGCCGCCCTGGCGCCCGCCGAAGGAGTGCGGCGTGACCTCGACGAAGTCCTTGCCGTCGCGGCTGGCGGCGATGGCGCGCTCGAGGAGGAGTTTCTCGTCGACATCGCCGGGATCGAAGGCGACGAACTGCTCGCCGATCGCGGCGCGGAAGGCGTCGATCTCGCGCAGGACGTCGGGCATGTCCACGACGTGGCTCATGGGGAACGAGGGGTAGACCTTGCGCATCTCGGGGCGGCAGACGAGGCGGAAGAGCGAGCGGACGTTGTCGCTCTGGCGGCCCCGGCTGAAGATGTAGAACTTGCCGCCCGCGGCCTGGGACATGAGTTCGGTGGCGAGGATCTCTTCTTCGCGCCAGACCATGCAGTCCTTGAGCGTCGCGTCGATGACGTGCTCGCGGTGGAGGCGCGCGTGGACGACTTCGATGTTGTCGACGAGGCAGATGAAGAGGTCCGGCTCGAAGGCGCGAATCTGGTCGAAATCGAACGCGCTGAAGAGGCCGTGGCGCCAGCGGAAGGTCGCGTGGGTGTTGACGATGACGTTGGCCTTGTCGCGCGACTGGGCGATGATGTCCTTGAAGACGGCGCGTCGGAGCGCGTTGAGGCGGCTGAGGGGCAGATCGAGGATCCGCCCCGGGCGCACGTCCGGCGCTTCCTTGTACATCATGTCGCCGACATGGAACATCTCGACCGGCTCGCCCTGCTGGCCCGCGAACTGGCGCAGCGCCTCGAGGAACGGCTTCTTGTCCATACCGACCTGGCCCGTGACGATGGCTCGCATGGAGCGAGTATACGGGGCCGGTTTCAGGGGGCGGGGCTGACGGCGAAGACGGGCAGCGCGCCGGGCTCGATGGTCACGTCGATCGGGCCGGCGCCGAGTTCGACGGCCTCGCCGTCCAACTGGAGCGGGAGCGATGCGCCGGCGGGCCAGTCGGCGCCGGGCTCGATGCGGATGCGCTTGGCGCGGGCGGCGATGCAGCCGCGGCGGCGGAGCGCACGCCGGCATCGCGAGCGCACGAGCCAGAGGACGGCGCCGAGCGCGGTCGAGCAGGGGAAGAAGACGATGTCGAGGAGGCCATCGGCCGGGTCGGCGTCGGCGGCGGGATCGACGCGGAGCGCGTACTGGCGGCTGTTGGCGACGACGAGCAGGCCGGTTCGATTCTCGACGATGCGTCGTCCGTCGGCGTCGATGGTGAGCGCGGGGAGTTGCGGTCTGAGCGCTTCCTGAACAATCGGGCGGATGTATGAGGTGTGGGAGATCGAGCCGCGGCGGGCGCGCGCGAGGCGGTGGATGACGGAGGCGTCGGGCCCGACGCTGAGCATGACAGCGAAGCGGCGCGTGGCGCGGGCGCCACGGGCGGCGCCAACGTCGAATGGGCGGATGTGCGCCTCGCCGAGCGTCCGTGCGATGAGCGCGGCGTCGGGGCGCATCGAGAGCTCGCGCGCCAGCAGGTTCTCGGTCCCCATCGGCGCGATGCAGAGCGGGCGATTCGCGGCGACGAGGTCGACCAGCGCGTGGTGCACGGTGCCGTCGCCGCCGACGATGACGATGGCGTCGGCCCTGCGCAGCAGGTGGCCGAGGCTCGGGGCCCCCACTTCCACGATGTCGAGGTCACGGCCCGAAGCGCGGAGGGCGGCGTCGAGCGCGTCGACGATCGACGCGGAGCGGCCGCGGCCTGATCTCGGGTTGTGGAGAATCACCACGCCCATGCGCGAGGCGAACAGTACCCGACTCCTGCGGGATCGGTGCAATCGAAGCATCGGCTCGTCGTTCGGCCTTCTGACCGCGACCCTGCGTTCGTTCCCTTGCTGCAAAGGAGACCAGCCCATGCGGTTCACCATGCCCATCGTGTTCGCCTCGGCCATGCTCGGCGCAGCCGCCTCGGCGCAGAACTGCGCCAACACGTCCGTCGGACTCACGCCGCTGAATGATCTCGGCCCGGGCCTGCACTTGGGCGAGGTTGGCGGGCTGTATCCGGGCGGGTCGAACCTGCGGCCCTTGAACCACGATCTCGCGGGGCGCAACCTGGCGTCGAACATCCGACCGCTGAACGCGCAGGGGCAGGTGGACCTCGCGAGCGGCGTGGTGGTGATGGCGTCGATCGGGATGAGCAACACTACGCAGGAGTTCTCGACGTTCATCCAGGCGACGAACGGGTTCGCGAATCTGCACCCGCGCCTGCGCATCGTGGACACGGCGCAGGGCGGGCAGGCGGCGCAGGAGGTTGCGAATCCGGACGACGACTACTGGATGTTCGTGGACAACCGCATCGCGCAGGCGGGCTTCACGAATGCGCAGGTGCAGGTGGTGTGGATGAAGACGGCGATGAGCGGGCCGGGCAATCTGTTCCCGCCGGGGAGTTCGTTTCCCGATCATCCGGATCATCTGCGCGACCTGATGACGTCGATCGTGCAGATCACGAAGGATCACTTCCCGAATTGCCGCGTGCTGTATTTGTCGTCGCGCATCTACGGCGGGTACGCGGCGACGGGGCTCAATCCGGAGCCGTACGCGTACGAGTCGGGGTTTGCGGTGAAGTGGCTGATCGAGGATCAGCTCGCGGGCGACGCGGCGCTGAACTTCCGGCCGAGCCAGGGCGTGGTCGAGGCGCCGTGGATCGCGTGGGGGCCGTATCTGTGGGCGGACGGGCTGACGCCGCGATCGGATGGACTGGTGTGGCAGTGCTCGGACTTCGCGCCGGACGGCGTGCATCCGGGGATCCCGGCGCGTCAGAAGGTCGCGTCGATGCTGCTGAACTTCTTCGCGCACGACCTGACGACGCGGCGGTGGTTCGTCGCGCGTCCGGCGGATCTTGACAACGACGGCGTCGTCGGGTTCTCCGACTTGAACCGTGTGCTCGGGTCGTTCGGGCTCAGCACGGCCGGCGGCAGCGCGCTGCCGGGCGATGTGGATGTAGACGGCGACGTGGACTTCGCCGATCTGAACATCCTGCTGAACCAGTACGGCCTGTAGTTCGTCAGGCGGGCTGGCCGGCCTCGTTGAGGATC